>JBAXPF010000117.1:0-11612 GCA_037132955.1 Verrucomicrobiota bacterium
GGGCACGGGCAGCTTGCCCGTGTGCCAATGAAGAGCTCACCCGCGCACTGCGGCTTCCAGCCGCAGCTCCTGGCGTGGAACGGACTTGCCCTGTGGACCGACAGTCAAAACCTAACATCGCCAGCGTCTAAGAGAGAGTTCACCCATCTTCTATAATTCGGCATCCGACATTTATTTCCCGATCACTACATCGCAGAACGTAAGCGCTGCAATTCCGTTTGCCCCCAATAGCAGGTTTTCCCTGGAGCCATCCCAGTCATTGTCGGCCAGGTAGTCGATGGTCTTGGCCTTGGACGGGGCGGCGAGTTGGAGCTTGATCACCTTGCCGCTGGCGCTGCCGCCGGTGACCTGGCCTTTGCTTCCGTCCAGATAGATGTTGATGGCGTTGAGCGGATCGAAGACCATGTCCTGGCCGAATTCCAGGGCGATCTCGTTCTGTTGGGGAGTGGTGAACCAGGCTTTCTTCAAGTCCGGGGCGGTGATGGGTTGGGTCGGGACGAGGCCGTAGTTGTCGCGCTCTATCAGCGGGCCCATCAGGGTCGCAAACTGCTCGTAGCCATCCCAATCGAAATGACAGAGTCCACGGCCGTTGAATTTGTTGGTGATGCCAATGGTGGACATCACGCTCAGGTTGGAAAAGAGTCGCGGCAGTGTGCGTTGCGCCTCACGGATCCCGGCACCCTTGGGTCCCATGCTGCACGGCAGCGGCCAGACCTGGAAGACATAGCAATTCCGGATGTTGGGATAATCCTGCTTCCAGCACGCCGACATCTCGACGAAGTAATCCTGATACGACTTGTAATCCCAGTCGCCGGTGGGGGCTGCCGCGCCGCTGTTGTTCTCGCCTTGGTGCCAGAGCACGCCGCGAATGCCGTGGGTCAGCTTGGCCGCTTTCACACGGCTGAGCAACCTGCCATAGATCGTTTCCTGATCCTGCGGCGTGGCTTCATTGCGCAGGTGCTGGTCGATGCGGGTGCCGCCGACCGCTCCGTTGATCATGCAGATGGGAATCTTGTGGGCGGTCACCAAGCGGTCGGCCAGGGCCATGCCCCAGTAACCGATGCGATAGGCATCGCCATCGGCGGTGGAGGCCACGGCATTGCCCCACCCCTGTTGGCTGCCGCCGGACATGCCACCAAAACTGCGGATCCACTCGCTCTTGAACCGGCCGTGTGGCCCCCCCTTGTTATCGGCGACCGTGTTGGACTGGCCGTCTAGCAGATAGGCGTCGCCACAGATGAGGTGGTTCACCGTCCGCACCACGGATTCGGTGGCGCCGGTCGTGGTGCCGAACTCCACCTTGTAATGGATCAGGCCGGGCTTGAGCTTCACCGACAAGGCATAACTCTGGTCCGCCGCGGGTTTTTGGGATTCGGTCTTGATGAGCTTGTCGTCGGCATAGAGCTTGAGGAATACCCCGTCCGCCGGTTTATCTAACAATCCGTTGTAATACAGCGTGCCTTCATTCTTGTCATCCCGGGCATAGAACTGGTTGTCCACCGGTTGCTCATTCTTGTCCGGGGTGTGCTGCAACCAGGGGTCGGTTTTCGGCTCCGTCACCTGGATCGTGGTGGTGGTTGTGGTGGCGGTTCCGCCGTTGTCGATCGCGGCATGCACGGTGATCGGGCCGGTGTATTGCGAGCGCGTGAGGATCAGCTTGCCGGGGGCGGCCTGCTTGATCGCCGCGCCGCCGGTGACGGACCATTGGTAATGCAGGTCGCCGGCTCCTTTGGCTGTCATGGCCTTGAGATTGGCGACGTCGGGCACCACCTCGATGGTGTCCCGGCCATTCCACTTCGCAGGCGCCTTCAAGGTGACCACCGGTTCCGCAATGTCTTCCTTGATCGTGACGGGAATCTCCTTGGTCTTCACGCCGCCGGGAAACACCGCCTTCAATTGCAGCACATACGAGGCGTCGCCCACGACCCGTCCGGCATCGAGTGGATAGGCAAATTGGTCCACTGCGGCCAGGGTTTCCTTGCCGTCCTTCTTGATCGACCAGTAGAGTTTCATGGCGCCACCGGCCTTGGTGGTGATGGTCACTTTCTTGCCCTCGTCGATCATGACGGCAGCAGGCGAGACGGAGAACTCAGCGCCGGGTTGCATGAGGGTGCCCACGAGGGTTTGTCCGGCTTTCTGGTTTTCATACTCCAGCTTGATCCAGTCGGCGGAGCGCGCGACTTTGGAGACCCTCACCTCATCGATATCCCCGGCAAAGCTTTCCTTGCCGATATTCATATAGATATCATTCATCAACGACATTGAGGCCTTTTTCGCGTCATTGCTGCTATCTAACCCACCATTGACATAGATCTTGCTGGTCCCGTCCGCATAGGTGGCGACCACATGATACCACTGCCCCATGACGGGAATCGTTTTTCCGGAAACGCCTCCAGGGCCATCGCTGGCCCAACCGAGACCCGCGGGTGAGCGGAGTTGGAGATCCACCAGATTGCCATCGCCGGTGAAGCCATTGAAGCGGGTGGCATAGCGGCCCCAACTCAAGACCGTGGCCCCTGCCCGTTCCGCCCGGAGCCAGAGTTGCGAGGTGAATGGCTGGTCACTGTAGGGATAGGTTTTGATATGCTCGCCGCAGGGGATGCCCTTGCCGGGAGCAAAGTGCCGGCCCTTGCCGATCATGCCAGCGACTACGGTCGTCGCCCCTTCATTCTTCGGTGTCACCAGGCCGCCCTCATCGATGAGCGCCTCGTCCATGTGCAGCACGGTGGCAAAACCGTTGGACGCGTTGAACACCGCCGGGCCGTTGGATTCGCTCGCCGCCTCCGCCAACCCCCAATACATTTTGATCTGTTGGACCTCATTGCCTTTGATCGACGGGATCTTCACCCAGATGCTGGCGCTGAAGGCCGCGGAATCCCAGTGCTCGATTTGATAGAAAAGCCGCGCGCCGTCGGCGGTCGAAAACCGGACGTCCTCACCCTTGGGCTTGGCTTGAGAGAAATCGAAGTTGCCGGCATTGAGGCGCACCAGAATCGGAAAGTCACTCACCGCGGCCGCCATCGGCAGGTCGGCCCCGTCGGGAGTGGTCAGGATCGATAGCGACGCGGCATGAGCCCAGGCCGAGTAGGGGCGCGCCGTGACCTGATAGGTCTTGGTCGTGCCGTCCTGCGCGGTGACCGTGTAGGTGAGCGGACGGGAACAATCAACAACGCTGCCGGACGCCGGACGGAGCGTGGCAAACGGGGGCACCGAAAAGGTCGGCGCGAGTGACTTCAACGATTGGCTGGCCGGCACCGCCATCTGGATCGATTCAGCGTCGATGACCGCCGGCCCGAATGGGCCAAAGTTGCAGGCGCTGATGTCCTTGGCCGAACTCTTGGGCAGCACGGTGACCGCCACCCGATAGACCGTGGTCGAGCCATCCTCGGCGGTGACCGTGTAACTGACAGGTTTGCTGAAATCATTGGCGCTGCCGGATTCCGGTTGGATGGTGGCGCGTTCGGCAATCTTGATGGCGGGGGCCAGCTTGTTCACGGTCGTCCCCCAGAGCACGTCGAGGGTGATGTCAGTGCCGGAAATTTCCGCCTGGCCCAACTTGTCAAAATCGAACGTGAAGATGTTTTTGTCGGGGCTCTTGGGGGTGGGTGCCTCGTTGTCCACGATTTGGAAACCGTTGATGATCACCTGCTGGCCTTTTGCCTCGACCGTTAGATTGCCGCCGCCATCGGGTTTGAGGCCGGCCAGGTGCAGGAAGTTCTGTCCCTCCGTCCAATCCAGGCAGCGGCCGCCATTGGCCACATGCTTCTCCACCGCCCCGGCCCTGAAATCCTGCGGGTTGTTGTTATTGTTGTGCAGACTGGCGATGTAGAGATCATAGGTGTGGCTGGGATTCAATCCGGCAAGCTTGAATGCCGGCTTGAACTCCGCAAACGAGGATGCCACAGGTGACTTCATGATGCGCGCGCCACCCAGGCCGCTCCAGTCATCCCAGAGGCCACCCTCCATCGTCGTGGCCAGCCCGATCCCGGTCGGCTTGCCGACGGAATCCAACAACTTGTCGGCGGTGGCTGTTGGACTGGAAAAATCGTTCCAGGTATTTCCGAGATATGCCAGCGGCGCCGGTCTGCTGGCCTTGCCACTTGCGGCGCTCTGATGCGACCAGACTCCCTGCATGAATGCGCCGGGCCCCCTGCCATAGTTCACATTGATGACGTCAGCCGCCACGGCGGCGCCGGCAAAGACAAGTGACGTCATCAAACAGGCCATCAGGCAATTACGAAATGGTGGGTTGGTTCTCATGTTCATTTCTTTCAATTGTTCCTTGGGCAATGTCCGGGCCACTGTGGCGCGGGCATTTTGCCGCTCGGCGAACGCCCGCCGCCTTTCATCACATGGACCCATGCCGTTTCCTTTGGGTTCAGGATGTTTGAGGCTAACACGCAGGACCCCCCGGCAGTGGCAGCGACCATGCGGACGGGTGACCCCAGGCGCGGCTCGTAGCGGATTACGGCTTGTCCACTTCATAAGCCGCCTGGCGGGCGGTGATGTCATGGAGTTGTTTCACATCGAACTTCGGCTTGCGGTCATAATAGTAGAGGCCGTTTTTCTCCTGCTCAATGTCAGTCAACTGGGTGTAGCAGAACCCGAACAGATGCGGGTTGTCGAGCATGGCATCGATGGTGGCCTTGTAGCGGGCATAAAACTCGTCGTGGGACTTGGGCTGGGCCCCATAGCTGAAGCCACCCTCGGCGGCCCAGCCGATGCCGCCGATTTCGCTGACCATGAACGGGAGGCCGCGGTCGCTGGCGGGCTTGTCCTTGCCAACGGATAGGTTTTTCAGCCAGCGGTCACGCAGGGTGGCGCCATTGCTTTCATAATCGTGGGCGTCGAGAACTTCCGGGTTGGGAATGGTGTGGGACCAGCCACTGGTTTCGAGAGCAGGACGGGTCGGGTCCACCGCCTTGGTGACGTTCCAGACCATTTGTTGGATTTCGCCCGCGGCCTTGTCGGTTTCGTTGAACGGGCACCAACCGACGATGGACGGGTGGTTGCGGTCGCGCAGCAGGATCTCGGTCCATTCGTTGACATAGGCGGAGTAGCCTTGCGGCTTGAGGTCAAACCCCCAGTTAGGGTATTCGCCCCAGACCATGTAGCCGAGTTTATCGGCCCAGTAGAGGAATCTAGGCTCGAAGACTTTCTGATGGAGCCGGGCACCGTTGTAGCCGCAGGCCATGCTCATTTCGATGTCGCTCTTGAGTGCCGCATCCGAAGGGGCGGTCCACAGGCCTTCGGGATAAAACCCCTGGTCGAGGATGAGCCGTTGGAACACCGGCTTGTTATTGATGAGGATCTTGCGGCCGTCGATGGTCACCTTGCGCAGGCCGAAATAGCTCTGCAACTCGTCGAGCTTGTCCTTGCCACTGGAGAGAGTGAGTATGAGGTCATACAGAAACGGCGCGCCGGGTTGCCAGAGTTTCTTTTCCTTGAGGTCGATCACCAACGTCTGCTGCCACGGGCCGGTGCTGGCGTCCGAGCCCACCAGTTTGCCATCGGCAAACGCCTCCGCCTTGAGCGTGAGGTCCTTGTCATGGCCGTCGATGGTGGCTGTGACCAGCACCCGCGAGTGGTCCGGATCCGGGATCACGGAAATGTTTTGCACAAACGACGAGCCGACGGCTTCCAGCCACACCGGTTGCCAGATGCCGGTGGTGCGGGTGTAGACACAGCCGCCGCTGCGGTCGCGCGATTGCTTGCCGCACGGTTGGAGGCCGGTCCACATGTCGTCGAGCACCTTGACCACCACTTCGTTAGGGCCGGCCTTGAGGAAGCGGGTGATTTCAAAGGCAAACGCGACATTCTCGCCGATATGGGAGCCGGCGAGTTGGCCGTTGACAAAGACGGAGGCCTTGTAATCGACACCACCGAAATGGATTCTAACGCGCTTGCCCTGCATGGTCTGCGGCAAGTCGAACATCCGGCGATACCAGACATTTTTGAGTTTCTCGCTATTGCCGAGGCCGAGGCCGGAGAGTTTGCTCTCCGGGCAGAAGGGGACGAGGATCTTGGCATTGAGGTCTTTACCGGTGGTCAGGCCGCGGGTCTCGCCGTCGCCCGCCTTGTCGATCTCGAATTGCCACTCGCCGTTGAGGGTGAGCCAATTGTCGCGGAGCAAATCCGGCCGTGGGTGTTCCGGGCGGGGAATGGCCGCGGGGGTGTCGGCCGCCTGCACGGCAGAACCAAGGGTCAGCATGGCGGACAACAACATCGATGGAACAAATGGCATTTTCATGGGATGAGGAAGAAAAGACTAAACGCGTTCCCATGGATGGGTTCTTTCACTCGCGTTTTTACAATATCCTGCTTGGTCTGGCCCAAATGGGGGGGGGCGACGGCCCTTATCTCTATCCCAACTGGAAGTCTGCGCAACCCCGGCGCCACCGCGCCCCTTGCTCTCTTTCCCAATGACCATTGACCCCTGATTTTGCGTCGCTTGCGACTTGGCTTTGACCTGCGGCGGTTTTCAGGCTATGCCCAACGCCTTTCCCATGAAGGAGCACATCGGATCCATCCAAACTGAAGCCCTCGCCCAAATCGCCGCCGCCGCCGCCGAGCGCTCGCTCGATGACGCCCGCGTCGCCGTGCTTGGCAAAAAAGGCACCCTCACCCTGGCCGCTGCCGGCATCAAGGACGTGCCCAAAGACGACAAGGCCGCGGTCGGCCAACTCCTCAATGCCGCCCGGGCCGCCATCACCGCCGCCCTCGAGACCAAACAGGCCGCCTTGCGTGAAATCGCCGATCGGGCGGCACTGGCCGGCATTGACCCCACGTTGCCAGCCCGCGCGCTGCAGGTCGGCTCGCTCCATCCGCTCACGCAAATCCGCGATCAAGCCATCGGCATCCTGCGCCGGATGGGTTTTGTGTTGGCGGATGGCCCGGAGATCGAGGATGAATTCCATTGCTTCGATGCCCTCAACACGCCCGCCGATCACCCGGCCCGCAACGCAAAGGACACGTTCTATTTTGACTCCGGCAAGTTGTTGCGCACCCACACGTCCAGCGTGCAAATCCGCACCATGGAGGCACAGGCGCCGCCGATCCGCATCATCGCGCCGGGTTCGGCCTATCGCCGCGACGAGATCGATGCCACCCATCTATCGGTTTTCAACCAGCTCGAAGGGTTGTATGTCAGCACCGATGTCTCATTGCCCGACCTCAAGGGCACCCTTGAGTATTTCTTCCGCGAACTCTTTGGCACCAGCACCGAAGTGCGCTTCCGCCCGCATTTTTTCCCCTTCACCGAACCGAGTTTCGAGATCGATGTGAAACTCCAGATCAAGGGGCAGGCCCCGCGCTGGATCGAGGTTGCCGGCTGTGGCATGGTCGATCCGGCCGTGTTTGAAGCCATCAACAAATCCCGCAAGGACCACGCGTTCGATCCGGAAACCACCACCGGCTTTGCTTTCGGCATGGGTCTGGACCGCCTCGCCATGATCCGCTGGGGCATCAAGGATATCCGCTTGCTCATCGAAAATGACGTGCGCTTCCTCAAGCAGTTCGCCTGAAGCATGGACATTCCACAATCCACTATCTCTCCATGAACATCTCACTCAACTGGCTGGCCACCCACCTCGACCTCGCGGGCAAATCCATCAAGGAAATTGACGACCTTTTCACCTTCGCCGGCGTCGAGGTTGAAGGCATCATTATCGAAGGCATCACCTCGGAGAAAGTTGTCGTGGCCCAGGTGGTGGAAGCGGTGCAGCACCCGCATGCGGATCGCCTCAAGGTCACCCACGTGGATGCCGGCGAAGGCAGCTTGCGCCAGATTGTGTGTGGCGCACAAAACTACAGGGTGGGGGACAAGGTCCCCTGCGCGTTGCCGGGCACCGCCCTGCCAGGTGGCTTCACCATCAGCGAAACGGTGATGCGCAAGGTGGAGTCCCGGGGCATGCTGTGTTCCGCTGCGGAACTCGGCCTGCCGCCGGGTGAGGACGGCTTGCTCATCCTCCCTCCCGATGCCGTGATCGGCAGGCCGCTCAAAGAGATGTTCGACTCGGATGTTTTGTTAGAGCTGGAGGTCACCCCCAACCGGCCTGACCTGCTCAGCCACCGCGGCATGGCCCGCGAGTTGGCCACATTGCTCAAGACTCCGCTCAAGCCGCTGGACATCCCCTCCAGGGGCACGGACGTCTCGCCCGATACTGGCGGTTTAGCGCTTCTTGATAGGAAAACAGGCGTCCCGCCTGTTATGGAAGACAGCGCGTCCCGCCTGTCCGCCGCTGCAACGACAGGCTGGAAGCCCGTCGACCATGACAGGCGGGACGCCTGTCCTCCTGCTAACCTGCCAGTATTGGACATCTCGCCCACCTCTGCCATCCAAATCGAGGCTCCCGCGGCCTGTCCGCTCTACACCGCGGTGCGCATCTCCGGTGTCACCATCAAAGACAGCCCGGCATGGCTCAAGCAACGCCTTGAGGCCATCGGCCTGCGCCCGATCAACAACATCGTTGATGTCACCAACTATGTGCTGCACGAACTCGGCCAACCGCTGCATGCCTTCGACGCGGCCAAGCTCAGCGGCGGCATTGTCGTCCGCCATGCAGCCCAGGGCGAGGTGTTTCACGCGCTGGACGATTCCCAACATGTTCTAACCACCGACGACCTGCTCATTTCCGACAGCTCCGGCAGCGCCCTCGCCCTCGGCGGCGTGATGGGTGGCGCCAACAGCGAAGTGACCGGGGGCACCACGGACATTTTGTTAGAATCGGCGTATTTCACGCCCTCGGGCATCCGCCGCACGTCGCGCCGCACCGCGCTATCCTCAGATTCGTCTTACCGCTTCGAGCGCGGGGTTGATCCGGCGGGTGTGCCGGCCGCTTCAGCGCTGGCCGTGAAGCTCATTCTGGAAACCGCGGGCGGCACCGCCGCTGCCACCACTTGGGTCGCCGGAGCCGCTCCCGTACTGACCCGCCCGGTCACCCTCGATGCCGCCAAACTCGATCAGCTCATGGGCGGCGCGATCCGTCTGGCAGACGCCGAGGCGATCCTCACCCGCCTTGGCCTAACCAAACTGCCCGACGCCACCTGGGACGTGCCGTCGTTCCGTGCCGACCTCCAACGCCACATCGATTTGGTCGAGGAAATCGCCCGTGTCCATGGGTTGGACAATGTGCCGTCGCGGTTGCAGGGCACCTTTGTGCCAAGCAGTGCGAGCGACGCCGCATATGATGTGGACATGGTGTTGCGGCGGCGCTTGGCCGCGCTTGGTCTTCACGAGTGCCAGACGATCAAACTCATCGCAGGCCATCAAGTGGGCGATGCCTTGCTGTCGCGTCCGCTGCTGGATGGCGACGTCATTCGGGTGAAACTCCCGCTCAGCGAGGACCATGCGGTGATGCGGCCGAGCCTGGTGCCGGGTCTGGTCGCCTCGGCGGTTAGAAATGTCAACCAGCAGATGAAGTCGCTGCGGTTCTTTGAAATGGGCCGGGTGTTCCGCAACGCCGGAGGCGGCAAGGCGAAAGACCAGGAAAGCGACGCGCTGGCGATCCTGCTGTCCGGTCCAACCCAACCGTTAGGCTGGGCACAGGCCGAGCGTAACACCGATCTCCATGACCTCAAGGGCCTGCTCGCCGCGCTGCTCGGCGCTCGTGAAATTCTCTTTGTGCCCAAGGAGCGCGCGGGCTTTGGGCTCGCCTGCGACATCAAGGTGGACGCCCAAGTGGTCGGGGTTTTTGCCCGGCTCGCTCCTGCCCGCGAACGCGAACTCGACTTCATCGCTCCGGTGTTTGTGGCCGAGCTGGATCTGGCAAAACTGCGCAAGCTGCTGGGTGGCATCAGCCATGTCGCGGACTTGCCGTTGTTCCCCGGTTCCTCGCGTGATGCGGCCATGGAGTTGCCGCTGGTCAGCGCCAACGCGCAAATCGAAAACGCGATCAGCAAGCATGCCGAACCCTTGCTGGTGGCCTCGGAGTGCTTCGATGTCTTCACCGATCCCACCGGCACCAAACTGCCGGTAGACCGGAAATCCGTGGCCTATCGCTTCCTCTATCGCGCCGCCGACCGCACTCTCAGGTCCGATGAAGTCGATGCCGCCCACCAGCGCGTGCTCGAGGCCTTGAGCGGGAATCTCGGCGTGAAGTTCCGTTAGACCCGAAATCCGAAGTTGAATTCCTGAAATTGGGGAGGGAAACCACGGATTACACGGATTACACGGATTTTCTGGTTTGGAATCTTTCACCATGTACCTTTCGGTGAGCTTAATGCTGTTCTGGGGACTAACGACCCGATGCCAACCTCGATCAAAAATCTCCGCGAATCCCTC
Source organism: Verrucomicrobiota bacterium (assembly GCA_037132955.1). Taxonomy (GTDB): domain Bacteria; phylum Verrucomicrobiota; class Verrucomicrobiia; order Verrucomicrobiales; family Akkermansiaceae; genus Luteolibacter. The sequence goes on from JBAXPF010000117.1 coordinate 10,283, forward strand.
CGCGACCTCAGCGGTTGATCCCGCCCTCCGGCGGTCCCCCTACGGGGCTTTCGCTCCGCTCAAGTCTATCTCGCTCCGCTCGGTTCTGCGTTTCGATAAATCCCCACCAAACCCTCAAGAAAAGTGCCAAGTCATTTTCCGGAATTCATCGCCAATTTCTCGACAATTCAATGCCTAGCTCAGGAAGTCTGAACTTCGGAGAAGTTGCAAATGGAACCTATTTCAACCTAATGACTCCTTAGTTCTTGGGCGTTGCAGGCCAGGGTTTGGCGTCCGGCACGTCGCCAATGACCGGCAGCGCGCTGATGCGCAACCGCGCTGCGCCCATGGGAATGAGGGTGATGGATTCTTCCGCTTCGGCCGAGAGCACCGGTTGTAGGATGACTTCCCTGACCGCGCCGTTGCTTTCGAGCGTCCAGTTAGGGATCTTCCTGGCCTTGGCGGTGAGGCGCACCGGTGCGGTCTCGTTGCGGAAGGGTTGGTCATCGGCTGGCCACTCGGCCTTGATCACTTGGAAACCGCCCTTGAGGGTGAGCCCGTAGTTCCATGGCGAAGCAGGGAAAATGTCCCATGCCGGCCAGGCGTCGGTGCCGCCTTGCCGCCGGTAATCTTCCTTGATCTGTACCGAGTAGGTCAAGGGGCCGCGCTCTAACGACACTGTGCCGCGGTTGCCGGCCCAGAGCTTTGTTCTAACATCCATCGGCAGGCCCAGAACAACCGTGTCACCCGACTGCCAGCTGCGGCTGATTTTGGCGAGCTTGCCCGCCCTGAGCGGAGTCGCGGATTTTTCACCATTGATGGTGAGGGACGCCTTGTCGCACCACGCCGGAAGGCGCAGGTAAAGCGGAAAACTCGCTGGCTTGCCCAGCGTCACCTTGAACGTGACCTGTTCCTCGAACGGATAACGCGTGCTCTCGACAATCGTGGCTTCAACCCCATCGGCCACCTTGGCCTTCACCTCGCAGGGCGCATAGACATAGGCAGCCAGCCCGTTGCCGGGTGCGGCAAACCACAGGTGTTGGGTGAAATAGGGCCAGCCATGGCCGCTGTTGTGTTGGCAGCAGCGGTGGCTGTGCGGGTTCATGTGGAACATGTCGTTTTCGTTCTCAACCGCCGGCGACTTGTTGGTATGATCGCTTTGCGGCTGGTTCGGTGCCGTTAGATAACGCAGTGCCTTGTAATCGGCGGTGAACTGAGCCGGATAGGTGTTGAAGGCGGCATTTTCGCAGCGTTCGGCCCAAACCGGATCCCCGGTGGCTGCAATCAGCAATTCGTCGGAGAGCATCTCCTCCGTGGTGCCGCATGTCTCAATCGCCTGCCGCGGACCATT
>JBAXPF010000118.1:0-11605 GCA_037132955.1 Verrucomicrobiota bacterium
GGTATCCCACCTCGGCAAGTCAGACAACCCGCCAGCCGCCAGCGGCCAACCCGGCCTGGCCGGCACCGCGTGGGAATACCACACGTTCGCCGCCTTCAACGGCCTCCCCACCGCCGGTTTCCTCCGCGCCCGGGTGACCACGCCTTGATAGGCCGCCCGGTGGCTCAGTGGCTGCGGAATTTAGCGACGGCTCCGGTGCGGCTGTGGACTTGGAGTTTTTCGGCTCTGGTGTGGCGAGAGCTGGGTCGGACCGCCCCGATACCCAGGCGGAGATTTCCCCCTAAGAGGTCTTCTCCAGAATAAATTAGAATTATTTCCTTTGACATGGGATGGCAAACAGACTAGGTTACCCAGGTTTCCCTTGGAAAAGGGCTGTCCCGGAAGATTCGGATTCGGGTCCCGGACGGGTTCGAATTGCTGCAAATAGAGACCAAGAGAGATCCTAACAGTCGAAGAAAAAGTCGATCAACCCTCCTTATGAAACATCCAGTAATCGTGTTCATGAAAGCACTGCCCATTCCAGTCCGGCCCCTCGCCATGTGGCTCATCCTCGCCGCGCTCCCCTGCTCGCTCACTGCAGCATCGGCCGCACCGGTGCCATGCGATGATTTTCCCACGGACCTCATGCCCGCGCCCTCGGGGGCTTGTGAGGTGGCTGCGCCTGTTAGGTTTGGCACCTCCGCCGTGGTGCTCGAGCAGTTCTCGCTGCGGCTGCCCACCCATCCCATCACTCCGCCACCGGAAGGCAGTTCCCAGGAGCAAGCATGTGACTTCACACTCCAGTGCATGCTCTCGCCGGACAATGGCGCCACCTTTCAGCAGGTCCGGGTTCCGGCCAGCGCATCCATCAAATACACCTGTGCCTCCGGCCAGTGCGCGGTGGAAATGCTCTCGCTCTCTGCGTCGCTGCCGGACGGTGTGATGCTGCGGGAAAGCCCCACCAAGGCATCGCTCGGGCAAACCAAGCGCAGTGCGGCGCCCTTGGGCGGCTATCGCATCAGCAGCTTTTTCGATATCTTCATTGAGCTGAGCATGGACAGCGGCAAAACGTGGACCCCGGCCAGTGGTCCCGCCCGTGCGGTGCAATGTGCGCTGGCGCATGAAGTGCGCAGTCATACATACAATCCGACCTGGACCCGTCTGGCCTGTGTGGCACCTGTGCGCTTTACGCCCTCCGTGTGGGTGCGCAATACGGACTTCGCCGAAGCGACCGATTCGATCGAGCCACCGGCGCCCGGAACCAGCGCCGATTCCATCCTTCACACCACCTGCACTGGCGAGGTCTCGGTGGATGGCGGCACAACTTTCAGCGCCTTCAGCAGCCAGGCGAATCTCACTCTGCGGATCACGGCGGACTCCAGTCCCATCTCAAGCATCACCCGGCACTTTGCCACCGAAATCCTTGATCTAACTGTGGACACCGGCGGCGGTGCCGCAGGGGGGCCGTCCTTCAAGCTGCGCGAGAGCCCGACCAAACAAACGCTCGGCCAAACCAGCGTGCGCCGCTGTCCCGACGGCAGTTGCCGGATCAGCAGTTTTTTCGACGTTTTCCTCGAATTGAGCATGACCGGAGGCCAGACCTGGGCCCCTGCGCCGGATGGCTGCGCCACCTTCGCCAGCTATTTCAATCCGCGCGAATATCGGTTAGCCTCGGATTTCCTGCCGTTGCCCGCATCGTTGGTGTCCGATGATGACTCTCCAGTGGGCTTTGGCGAAACCGGTGTGGCGCTGTGGCGGATACGCAAGCGCCCGGAGATGCTTCGCCAGGCCCCGCCAAGTGCCGGTCAGGAAGTCCGCCAGATGGACGGCAGCGCCGACCTGCTGCTATCGCGCGACGGCGGTGCCTCCTTCACCCGCTTCCACGTCCCCGTCCTGAGCGATGGGGTGGTTTCACCCTATCAAATCGGCGGTGGCCACGATTCGCCGGTCGAATGTGTTTCGTTCAGTTGCACCGTGCCAGGCCCCACCCCGGTGATGATCCGGGAAAGCCCGACCAAACAATCGCTCGGAACCACCCGCAAGCGGGTCGCCAACGGCGAATACATGATAGGCCAAAGCACACAGGTGTGCCTCGAAGTCAGCCTGGATGGCGGCACCACTTGGACGCCGGCGGATGCGCCGCTGCGCCTGTCCCTGCTGCCTTACGTCGAACAAACCTGCGTGTGCAAAACCGATTTCATGCCACCACGCACCGGCAGTTTTGAAGCCGACCCTCCCGATGCAGGCGTGAGTTATACGCTCAGCCGTGACTACATGATGAAGGGACCCAAGAAAATGTTGAGCTTGAATAGCAGTGCGCCCCAACCACCGCCGGTTAGAGCGGGCGACACCGCGGTGATCGATTTTGCCTGCACGGTCAGCTATGATTTCTCGGATGACGGTGGTCTAACATGGCTGCCTGTGGAAGGCCAGGGAAGCTGCACGATGGCAGTGACCAATCCGCTCCACAAGGAGGATTCCTCAGTTGCTAACAATCCACTCTATGACACGGAAATGCTTGCTCTATCCGTCACCCTGCCAAATGGCGCCATGATCCGTGAAAGCCCGACCAAAGCCTCCACCGGGAAAACCTCGGCGCGCTTTACGCTGAAGGATGACCGGGGGTATCCGCTGGATTGTTTCTTCGACGTCTTCACCGAACTGAGCGTTGACGGCGGCCAAACCTGGGCCGCCGGTGACGACAGCGTTCATCTGACCCTGCACAACGCGCCCGACGCCGCATTCGTCTGCTCCGACTGGATGCCGTATGCCACACGACTCCGCGCGTGTGACGGCGGATTCTCCGCACGGGTGTCCAGCACCCAATCGCTGCGCGACCTCGATCTCGACTGCGACTCGCCGGATCTTCAGGTCTTCAGTGCCCGCGCGCCGATGCCCGCGCCCGGCAGCCCTCCGGTCACGCAGGAAATGTCCGTGCCCGCCAGCTTCGAATATTCCACCGATGGCGGCACCACGCACACGGCCGTTCATGCTACCGCCTCGCTCACTCTGCGCTGCGATGAATTTTCCGCAGCCAGCACCACCTCACCCGGCTCCAGTTGCCGGATCGAGGTGCTGCAATGCAATATCTCCGGCCCGCCCGGTGCGCCCATGCTGCGGGAAAGCCCAACCAAACAATCGCTGGGCAAAACCACATGTCGTCCCGCCCCCAGCGGATCCAGGGTGGAGAGCTTTTTTGATATCTTCTTGGAGCTGAGTTTTGACAACGGCAACACCTGGCTGCCTGCCTGCGACTCGCTGCACATGGGATCCGTGGAAACCAGCACCCCCGTGGTGTTCGCCGACAACCTGATCCCGCCACCCGGTGTCCTGGCCACCCGTGGCGGAGCCTTGCATCCGCGCACCTCTGATGGGAAGGCCCAAGGGGGGTTGTCGGTCCCTGCTCCCAACGTCTGGCGCGTCCCTGCACCCGCCGCCGGCCAGTCCGCCACGGTTAGCGGCAGTTGCACCGCTGAGCTGAGTATCTCCAACGACGCTGGTGCCACCTTTAATACCGTTAGAGCGCCGTTGTTCATGCGTTATGAAATGACAAACGTCATGACCGACTCCGTGCAAACCCGGTTTGACACCGAGATGCTCCAACTCGAATGCGCGGGCGGCAGTCTGCCCGCAAACTGGAAGCTGCGTGAATCCCCGACGCTGCCGTCTAAAGGCAAAACCTCAATGCGCCCCAGACCCGATGGTGGTTGTGCCACCAGCAGTTTCTTCGATGTCTTCCTCGAACTCAGCACCGACGGCGGACGCTCCTGGTCACCCTTCGATCTGCCGCTGCATCTGGAACTCGGCGATGCGCCGGTGTCCGGTGTGGCCTTCGAAGACATGTGGCCCACCGGAGGGGACTATGACTTTAACGACTTGGCCGTTGGCGATCCGCATTTCGATTCAAAGTTCCTCGACGGTTCCAGCCTCGACGCTTTCGGCATGACTTTCGATCCTGCCAACGCTGTGACATTGCCGCCGCCGGGAACTTCTATCATCAACAATCGCACCTGCACCTGTCCCTGCGGCTTAAGCGTGAGCGGCACGGTCCCGCGCAAGCTCGTTGTACTCGTTGGCGGTCCCGCCACGGTCAAGATCACCGCTGGCCCCGCTTCGCCGGATGGTATCAGATCCTTTGATACCGAGATGCTGTCATTGGATCTGACTCTGCCAGATGGCACCATGCTGCGCGAAAGTCCCACCAAACAATCCTTGGGCCGCCTCCACCAAACCCCCGCCGCATCCGGCACCGGCTTCACCATTTCCAGCTTCTTCGATGTCTTCCTGGAATTGAGCACCGACGGCGGCAATACCTGGTCGCCCGCCGACCGCGCCGTCCACCTCGACTTCGCCACGCCGGATCTGGCTGTGGCGGGACCCAATGGCGTGGATCTAACAAACGGGTCGTCTCTGGACTTCGGCGCCTGTCTGGTCGGCAGCCCGCGGCAGTTGGCGTGCGTGTTGAGCAACCACGGCCAGGCGGCCTTGAGCATCCCCAGCTTGTCCATCACAGGCAGCTCCGCCGCTGACTTCAGCGTCTCCCCCGCGCCGCCATTCACCCTGCCTCCCAACGGGGGAACACTGGCTGTACAGGTCACTTTCGCCAGCAGCTCCGCAGGTGAGAAATCCGCCGTGCTGCATTTGGCCAGCAATGGTCCGGGCGCAAGCTCGTTCAACCTCACCCTAACAGCACACGCGCTCGTGCCCGACGGCGACGATGACAACGACGGAGTCACCAACGCCCAGGAGCTGGCCTTGGTGGCGTGCGGTTTCAATCCGCTGATCGACAGCAGGGCGCAGATCCAGGAATTACGCGCCCGCGGGTTTTTCCGTTCCAGCGACATGCATGCGCTGGCCCTGGGTCGCCCGGTGTTGGCACGCAGTCTGGACAACCACTTCCACCTCCAAGTGGGCATACGGGAATCCCCCACCTTGCAAACATGGGCACCCCTCACCGGCTTCTCCGCCACCTGTGATAAAACCACCGGCTTGTTGGATCTCGACGTCACACCCGGCACCTCCAGCACGATGTTCTATCAAGTTTTCGGCGGTGTCCCGTGATTGCAGCCCACAATCCACTAAGCACCCTGCCGTTGATTCACAAACCGCCCCCACAGCCTGCGTGCGACGATCCTGCCTGACAAGCCCTTCACAACCTCCGCATTTTCGCCGCTGCCCACCTCGAAATCCACCGGATGTCAAAAATCGCCCGCGGCTCCCGCGGGCGAATCCGATCCCGGATGTGGCCGATTTATGCCACTTGATCAATTGTGCAATTGCAGCGAGAGTTTTGCCGCAGCCGCCAAGGGGCCACTGCCGCTCCGGCCCCTGAGTGGCAATGAAACGGGTGCCGGCTCCGTAGATCCCGTCGCCGCAACACCCCCGCAAGCCATGCCCAAAACCCGAATGGAAACCTTGATCAAGCGATGGGGTCGTTTGCCTTGCTGGCTGGCTATGGTGCTGTATGCCGTTCTTGGTTTTGAGGGCGCGGCAGCCGCGCCCGTCGGCGCGGTCGGGCCCAACTTCACCATCCTGAACTACAAGACCGGCCAAGCGCTCAACCTCAACGATTACCGGGACACCGTCATTCTGTTGGATTTTTGGGCCTACTGGTGCGGCCCGTGCAGGGACTCCGCGCCCATGGTGGAAAACCTGAACCGTATCTATCAGGCACAAGGCGGCAACGGCCATGGCGTGCCCGTCACCATCATCAGCATCAGCGAGGACAACGGCAATCCCGCCGCCGTGCAGGATTACGTCAACCGCTACGGACTGGAACTGGTGGGTTTGGACACCGCCGGCGCGATGAACTGGTATGGCAGCGGCGGGTTTCCTTCGTTCGCGGTCATCAACGGCACCAGCACCTTCGCCGGCCACAAGCAGTGGGAGGTCCTGTTCGCCGGCGCGGGCTACGACAGCCAAGGCATCCAGGCGGCCATCCAATCGGTCAACTCGCCGCTCACCATCACCACAACCAGCCCGTTGCCGACCGGTTCGGTCGCCGCGCCCTACAGCCAGACCTTGCACGCCATCGGCGGCGTGACTCCCTACACGTGGGCGGTGGTTTCTAACATTTTACCCGCCGCCTTGAGTCTCGATGGCACCAGCGGCACGCTCGCCGGCACGGCGGCCGCGGCGGCCACCACGGGTATTCGCTTGCGCGTGACTGACAGCGTCGGCAGTTACGCCGAAAAGGATTTCATCCTGGCGTTTGGCCAGGACTCGCCGGTCATCGTGACCCAGCCCGCGAATCTAACGGCCAACGCCAGCACGACGGCACTCCTCAGCGTGGGGGTGATTGGCAGCGAACCGTTTGGTTTCCGCTGGCGCAAAGGCGGCGTGCCCCTGACCGACGGCGGTAACATTTCCGGTTCCGCCACCGCCACACTGAACGTGAACGGGGTTCTCCACGGCGACAGCGGCAGCTACGACGTGGTGGTCACCAATCCCTATGGCACCCTGACCAGCACGGCAGCCGCCCTGACCGTGCGGGACCCCGCGATCCTGGTCCAGCCGGTCAGCCAGAATGGACAGGCGGGCGGTTCCGTCACGTTCAGCGTCACGGCCGCCGGCACCAACGTGGCCTATCACTGGCGCAAAGACGGCGTGCCGATCGACGGCGCGATCTATCCGACCCTGACGCTCACCGGCATTCAGGGCAGCATGTCCGGCAGCTACGACGTGACAGTTTGCAACGACTACATTTGCCTCTACAGCGACGTCGCATTGCTCACCATCAACGGGGTGGAAACCGGCTTCAATCCGGGTGTGAACGCCGATAACTCGGTTTTTTCCCATGCGATGCAGCCGGATGGCAGGATCTTGGTCGGCGGCAGCTTCACCAAACTTGGCGGTCAAAACCGAAGCGCCATCGCCCGGCTCAACGCCGACGGATCGCTCGATACCGCTTTCAATCCGGGGAACGACGGGGCGGTCTATGCGCTTGCAGTGCAGCCGGACGGCAAGATGGTGGTCGGTGGGTCCATCTTGCATATGGGCGGGCAAGCCCGCCAGTACATCGCCCGCCTCAACCCGGACGGAACCCTCGACACCGGCTTCAATCCCGGCTCCAACGGCACGGTCTACTCGTTGCTCTTGCAGCCCGACGGCAAGATCCTGGTCGGCGGCACTTTCACGGCGTTCGGCGGCCAGCCCCGCAGTTACCTTGCCCGGCTCAATGCCGACGGCACGCTCGACGATGCCTACAACCCGGGCGCCAGCGCCATGGTCCTTTCGCAAGCGTTGCAAGCGGACGGCAAAATCCTCATCGGCGGCAGCTTCGCGACCGCAGGCGGTCAGGCGCGCAGTGGCCTCGCCCGACTCCTCCCCGATGGCACGCTCGATACCGATTTCAATCCAGGCGCGAGCGGCGGGATGGTTTACACGTTGGCGGTGCAAACTGATGGCAAGATCCTGGCCGGCGGCACCTTCACGACCCTCGGCGGCCAGTCACGCGCTGGCCTCGGCCGGCTCAATGCCAACGGCACCATCGACTCCGCCTTCAGTGCGGATGCCAGCGGCGCGGTGTGGTCGCTGGCCCTGCAAGCCGACGGCATGATCATGGTCGGTGGCGCGTTCACCAGCCTCGCAGGACAAGGGCGCAATTACCTCGGACGGCTCAAAACCGATGGAGCGCCCGACTCCGGTTTCAATCCGGGAGCCGGCAACACGGTCTATTCGTTGGCCTTGCAAGCTGACGGCAAGATCCTGGTCGGCGGCACCTTCACCACTCTGGCCGGACAGTCGCGCAATCGCATCGGCCGGTTGCTCAACACCTCCGCGATCACCTCGTCCCTGGGCTACGACGGGACCACGGTCACTTGGTTGCGCGGCGGCCCGGCGGCCGAAGTGTGGCGCACCACTTTCGAGCATTCGGCTGACGGGATCACGTGGTCGCCGTTGGGCGCGGGCGTCCGCATGGCCGGCGGTTGGCAAGTGGGCGGAGCTTACCTGCCGCCCGGAGCCATTCGTGCCCGCGGCTATGCGGCCGGAGGCGCGCGCAGTGCTTCGGGAAGCCTGATCGAAAACATTACCAACCTCCCGAGCCTCTCCCTTGACTCCGATGGCGACGGGGTTCCCGATTGGTGGACGAACCGCTACTTCGGTCACCCCGCAGGCCAGAGTAGCGACCACTCGCGTGCGAGTGACGATGCCTCCGGCAGCGGTCAGAGCAACTTGTTCAAGTATGCGGCCGGTCTTGACCCGACCCATGGCGCTGCGGTGTTCCGCGTGCGCATCGAAGACATGCCCGGCCAGCCGGCCTTCAAACAGTTGGTCTTCGGCCCGTGCCTGAGCGACCGGACTTACACGGTCCTCTCCTGCAACAATCTGGCCGTCGGCAATTGGTCGGTGCCGGTCACCTCCACCAGCACCGACAACGGCACCGAGCGCACCGTCACCAATCTCGACACGGCGGGAGGCACCATGTTCTACCGCGTCTGCATCCTTTACCCTTGAGCCGGCGGCGGGGGGCTTGGTTTCCACACCATCGCCGCGTGCCCCGCTTGTCGCTTCCGGCAGCGCAATCCATTCAGGCCCTATCCCGAAAGCAAGCCAACTTGAAATCCACCGCAATCCCCCCATCGGTTATCCGGCGCCTGCTCGGCGCGGGCACCCTCGCCACCCTCTTCGCCGCAGTGACGTCAGCGGCTTCCGAGGTGATCTGGACCGGTGCCTCGGCCTCCGACACCCTGTGGTCCAACACGCACAACTGGAACGGCACGGCCGTCCCCTTGGACGGCGACACCGCGGTGTTCAACAACACCGGCACGCCCGGAGCTTCCGTCATCGACACCACCGGCAGCTTGTCGATTGCCGGCATCCGTTTCGACACCGCGGGTGCCCCGGCCTACATCGTCGGCGCCGCCGGCGCGATCCAATTGGGCAATGGCGGGCTCATCACGATGACCGGCAGCGTGGCCACCGACCAGACAATCAACGCGGCCATCAACGAAAACGCCGGTTGCACGCTCAACAACGACAGCACGACCCACAAGCTGGTCATCAACGGCAACCTCACCTTTGCCAACCTCGGCAACGTGCTGAACAAGACCGGCCCCGGCGAAGTGGTTCTAACCGGCACCAACTGGCTCAACCCGAATGTCGCCAACAACGCCAACGGCAAGCTCACGGTCATGGGCGGCGGCACGCTTACCCTCTCCGGCGGCATCACCCGTGCCACCACCGCCAGCACCACCCTCGGCGGCCAGTCTTATGACGGCACCGTTTACGTTGGCAAGGATACGGCCGGAGGTTCTTCCGGCCACAACACCCTAACCGTTTCCGGCAGCGGCCGTCTTTGGTCGGAAGGCCTGAACCTGGGCGGCGGCGCGTATTTCGCCGACAACCGCAACGGCTACAACACCGTCAATCTCTCAACCCCCGGCAACCCGACCCTCTATTCGGTCGGTAAAGGCGGCGATTGGACCGATACGATCGGCGACAATACCAGCTACAACGTGGTCAACATGTCCAACGGCGCGTCTTACCAGGTTAACAACACCGGCGCGGCGTTTGCCATCGGGCGTAACGTCAACGCCGATTACAACGGCATCCATATCGACGGCACCGGTAGCGGTGCGCCCACCACGTTTTACGGCACGGGCACCCGCTACAAGGAAGTCGGCTGTTATGGCAACCACAACTACATGACGGTGACCAACGGCGGGAATCTCATCGCCGCGCGCTTGAACGTAGGTGAGGGCGGAAACTCCAACTACCTCTTGGCCGACGGTTCCGGCGCTTACGGCGCTTCGGAGATCTACCTGGGCCGCTTCTGCATCGGAGGCAATGCCGGAACTAACCAGTTTGGCGGCAACGGCAATTTCAACTATGTCCTGATAGAAAATGGCGGCTCGTTCATTGCCACCGGCGGATCCAGCATTCCAAACGGCATCGGCATGACTGGCACCTCCAGTTACAACTTCATGCAGGTCGATGGGGTCGGATCCACGCTGTATATCCAGAACGACAACGGCCCGTTGACCATTGGCGGCGATTTCCGTGGCGGCAGCAACAACGATGCCCCCGGCGCCACCGGCAACGCGTTGAAGATCACCCATGGCGGCTACGCCAACGTCAACAGCGTCTACCTCGAGGGCACCGCTTCCAGAGTGGTCCTGGGCACCGGTGATGCGGACACCGCCCAACTGGAAGTCCGCAGTGACAGCATCAACACTTACGTCCAGGGAATCTATCTGGACAAAAGCGACTCGCTGTTAGAGATCAACAACGGGCGCCTCATCGCCGGACAAAATGTTTGGATCCCCGGTGCCATGGTTTCCGGCTTGGGCCAGATCCACCTGCTCGGCCAGGCCTATGTCTCCACCAGCTACACGGGCAGCTCGATCGACAGCGTCATCTACGGCAGCGGCGGCCTGACCAAGGAAGGCTCCGGTACCCTGACACTCTCCAAACTCAACACCTACACCGGCAACACCCTCATCAACGGCAAGATGGTGGTCGCCGCCACCGGCGGCCTCAAGTTCGTGGTCAGCAATTTTTCTAACAACACAATCGACCAAGGCGGCAACGGCGGCACTCTCATCGTCAACGGTTCCTTCACCATCGACACCACCGCGGTGACCGCTTCCGCAGGCACTTGGAACCTCGTCAACAGGGACGAGTTCAGCGGGCTTTCCACGGCCTTCTCTCCCGCCACCTTCAGTGTGACCCGCTTTACCAAGAACCCCGACGGGATCACCTTCACCTGGGCCGAGAGTCCGACCAAGGTGTGGACTTTTGACGCAAGCTCCGGCAACCTGACGCTCGTCGGCGGCGGCACCCCGGCCATCGACCACTACGAGGTGACCGCCGCCTCGCCGCAGACTGCCGGCACGGCGTTCCTTGTCACGGTGACGGCCAAGGATGGCGGCGGGAACACGGTGACCTCCGACAGTGCGACGGTGGTGACAATGAGCGGCACGGGAGCTGCGCAATTTGACAGCGACGGCAACGGCACTTTCGGCGACGTCCAGAAGGCCCTGACGGGCGGCACCTTCACCATCAGCACCATGGACGACGTGGCGGCAAACATCACGATCACGGCCACCGACGGCAGCAGCAAGACGGGCGCCAGCTCGTCGATCACGATCCAGAGTCAGTTCACGGCGTGGGTCGGTCCGCAAGCACCGCCGGCCGGCCAAGGCCACTTTGCCGACGACCCCAACCACGATGGCGTGAGCAACGGCCTGGCATGGATCCTCGGCGGCGGGGCGATGTCGCAAAGCCGCGCGTTGCTGCCTGAGGCGAACACGCGTTCCGGCGCGCTGACCTTGTCCAACTTCAAGTGCCTGAAGGCCGGCAAGCGTCTGGGCACCACCCTGACCCTGCGGTTCGGCAACGACCTTGACATCTGGCAGACGGCGGCGATCCCGCCGGGCAACGCGACGGTTAACGGCGTCGCCTTTACGATCACCCCGCTGGACGCCAATTACGACCAAGTCAGCGCCACCATCCCACAGTCTGCGGCAGCGGACGGCCGCCTCTTCGCCCGCCTCGAAGCCAGCGGCAACTGATCTATCAGATAGATACGCCAATCCGCTGACATCCTGGCTCAGGAGATCTGTGGCTGGAAGCCGCAGTTACGGCACCGAGGCGGCGAGGCGGCCGAAGAGCTTGCCGCCGG
>JBAXPF010000119.1:0-11590 GCA_037132955.1 Verrucomicrobiota bacterium
GTGTTGGCCTTGATGCTGCTGATGTTCGGACTCGCACTCAATCTGTTCGGGCTGTTTGAACTCGGCACATCCGCCACCTCGCTAGGGGGCCACCTGCAATCAAAGCACGGCCTCGCCGGCTCGTTTTTCTCCGGCGTGCTGGCCACCGTCGTCGCCACGCCGTGCTCGGGCCCGTTTCTCGGGGCGGCCATTGGTGCGGCCATCACGCTGCCCACCGTGGCGTTTTTCACCGCCTTTGCCGCCATGGCCATCGGTCTGGCCCTGCCCTATCTGGTTCTATCCGCCTTCCCCAAGCTCATCCGCCTGCTCCCCCGCCCCGGCGCCTGGATGGAGAGCTTCAAACAGGCCATGTCGTTTCTGCTGTTTGCCACCACCGGTTATCTGCTGTGGGTGTATGGCGGCCTAATCGGCTTGGAAAACATGTTGGGGCCGATCTTCGGTCTCAGCCTGGTCGCCATGGCGGGCTGGATTTACGGCCGCTGGTGCCTACCCCACCGCACCCGCCCCACCCGCGCCACCGCGATCACCCTCGCCCTGGCCCTTGCCGTGGGCGGGTTGCTGGTGGCCCTGCCTCCCAAGCCCCATGCGCTGCAATGGGAACCCTGGTCGCAAGCACGCGTGGACGAGTTGTTAGATGAGGGCCGGCCGGTGTTCATCGACTTCACCGCCCAGTGGTGTCTCACCTGCCAACTCAACAAGCAACATGCCTACACGCCGGCAGTGATCGCCCTGATGAAGGCAAAAAACGTCGCTGCGCTCAAAGCCGACAAGACCCGTCCCAACCCGGCCATTGAAGCAAAGCTGAGGGAATACGGGCGCACCGCCATTCCGGTCAACGTGCTGCTGGCTCCCGGCAAGCCCCCCATCATCACTCCCGAGCTTCTGTCCGCCACCTATCTGACAGATCTGTTCACTCGGGAAGTCCCCGCCGCGGCCGAAGCTCGCCCTAACGGCCCGGGCGAGCGCTGATCAGTTAGAAATCCGCGGCGCGCTCAGTAACCGCTGCGGTAGCGCATGATGCCTTCGGCGATGCCGCGGGCGAGGGAATCGCGGAACCAGGCGGATTTCATGTGGTTGCGCTCGTCGGCATTGCTGACAAAGCCGCACTCGACGAGGATGGCGGGGATGGTGGTATTGTGAATGACGTAGTAGCGTGCCGTCTTGACGCCGCGGTTGAGGGTGTGAACGCGGTTGGTCATGCTGGCGTGAACGCACTGGGCCAGGCGCTCGCTTTGCGGTGTGTTATAATAGGTCTCCAAACCGCAGACTTCGGGTTTCCACGTGTAGTTGTAGTGGACCGCGACGAAGATCGCGTTGCGATAGCTGTTGGCGAGGCTGACCCGCTGCGGCAGGGAAACAAAGTAGTCACTGCGGCGGGTCATCACCGTGCGCAGGCCCTGTTGCTGGAGTTGGCTTTCCAAGCGGGTGGCGGTGTCCAAGGCGAGGTGTTTTTCATACACCAAGCCCCATTGGCCGCCCTTGTCGTGCCCGCCATGACCCGGATCGATGACTACGGTGTTGAAACTCGCGGCTTGCGCCGCCGCACCCAAGGCACAGAGTGCAATGATCGTCAGTGAACGCGTGAGGGTTTGCATGATAAATTTGGGGGTTGCAGACAGTTCGGAAATATTGATATTTCCGGATTTTGTAAAGGACTTTTTTAAAAAATCCGAATCTTTTTTGTGAAGGGTAAAGGGAAGGGGCTAATAAGTGACGGCGGGGCGTTCGGAGAGTTTGCGGATTTTGGCGCGGACAGCGGCTTCAGCCTGAGGGTCGTAGGGGATGCTGTTTGAGACGCTGACGGTGCCGTCCGTGGCGGTCATGAGGAGCGGATCGCCTTGGGTGGAACGCTGATGAAGGGTGCGTTCGACGAGTTTGCCATCGGTATCGATCTGGCAGTGGACCCAAGTGGTGGGGGTGGCGAGGAAGAGGACGTGCAAGCGTTGTTTTTTATCGACGGTGACGCTGGGTTTGCGGAGGAGGAGGACTTCGCCAAGCGAGAAGGTGCGGATGGGCAGTCCGCTGCGACCTTCCAAGACTTGGGCGTAGAGATGGGATTTTTGATCGCCGCTGAAGTTGAGGATGCGGAATTCGCGGATGCGGGCGCCGCCTGGGCCGGTGCCGACTTTTTGAGTCCAGTAGGGGACGCCCGTGCTGACTGTGAACACGGCGCGATTGGTGGTGGCGCTCTCGCTACCGCTTTGGCCTGGCATGCGGATGGTGGCAGTAATCGCGTAATTGCCCGGATCGGCGAGTTGGAAGAGGGTGGAGAGGTCCACCTGGCGGGCCAAGGTTTGGCCGGCGCTGATTTTCATGGCACCGAAGTTACCGGGGCGGGTGGGGGTGCAGGCGGCACCCAGATGATTGCTGATGGCGAAGTCGAGCCACGACCGCTGGGCGTCGCCTTGGAAGACAATGTCGCGCCCGGCATGGTTGGTGATGCTCACCACCGCGATAATGGCTTCGCCGGAGAGGTATTGGTTTTTGGAAAGTTGCAGGGAACCGGCAAGCTGGGCTTGCGCCAAGCCAGTCATGGCCAGGACCGCAACGAGCAATCGAGAAATGGGCGGAGTCATTATCGCCGCGACCTATAACGCGGTTCGCAGCAGGCGTCAAACTAACTTGTCAAAATCGTCGGAGACGCCAGGTTCAAAAGTCGGAGTCCGGGTAAAGCAGGTGGAATTTGATGGCCTCGGCGGCGACGGCAGCGGTGGTGCCCAGAATGCTTTGGACAGAGGCAGTGCGGGGGATATGGGCGGCGGGCCGGGAGAGACCGAGAATGATCCGACCGTAGGTTTGGGCCCCGGCGACGTGCTGCAGGAGTTTGAGCGCGATGTGGGCGGCATCAAGGTTGGGAAAGATCAGGACGTCGGCGGTCGGCCGGGTGGTGGCGTCGGGAAGCTTGACTTCGGCCGCCTCGGGGTCGAGGGCGACATCGGCCTGCAGCTCGCCGTCAATTTCAATTTCGAGGAATCCGGTGCGAATTTGCTCGCGGGCGAGGGCGGCGGCGGCGGCCATGCGTTTGGCATCGGGGGTGGCGGCGGACCCTTTGGTGGAGTGGCTGAGCATGGCCACATGGGGGGTGCGGCCGAGGAAATGGCGGGCGAGTTTGCCGGTTTCCAAAGCGATGGCGGCGAGGTCCTCCACGGTGGGATTGGGGATGAGCCCGCAATCGGCAAGGAACAGGATGCCATCGCCGCCGAGGTTTTTCAGATGCGAGCCGAGAATCAGTGAGGCGGCAAAGATTTTAGCGACGTGGGGGAGAGGTTTGATAGTCTGGATCAGCGCCCTGAAATAGGCGGCGGGCAGCGATTGATTGCCGCTGACGATGGCATCGGCCTGCCCGTATTGGACCATGAGCGCGCCGAAATAATGCGGGCGGGCGACGAGCTCGGCGGGATTGGCCACTTGGAGTGTGCGGTAACGGGCCATGTTTTCCATGCGCCGGCAGAACAGCGCGAAATCCGTGGCCTTGGGCGGATCGATGATATGGATGAAGCTGAGGGACACGCCGTGGGTGGCGGCCAGGGAGCGGATGCGGTCACGGTCTCCTAACAGGATTGGGGCGACGGCTTGGTGTTTGACCAGGGTGGCGGCGGCTTGCAGGATGCGGAGGTCCTCGCCTTCGGTGAAAACGACCCGCTTGGGATGGCGGCGCAGTTGTTCGAGCAAGCGTCCGGTGACGAGGTTGGTGGGCTGGAAATCGGTGGAAAAATCGGACATTTGGAATGCTGGTGCTTGCGCGACGGCCACAGTGTAGTATGAGATTGCCCGTCCCTTCAATCCCTGATTCCACCTGAAAAGCATCGTGCCCGCGGATTATCACACCCATACCCCTTTATGTCGCCATGCGGAAGGCGAACCCGAGGCGTATGTGGATGCCGCCCTGCTGGCGGGCGTCACGGAATACGGGATTTCCGACCATGCGCCGGCGCTGCCGGAACCATTCGACGATTGGCGCATGCGGGACGCGGAGTTGCCGGACTATTTTCGCTGGATCGAGCGGGCGCGGGAGCATGCCGGAGGGCGCTTGGCGATTCGTGCCGGCATGGAGTGTGATTGGTTGCCGGGTTGCGAGCCGTGGATCAGGCAACTCGCCGCCCGCCACGATTGGGACTATTTGATCGGCTCGGTGCATTACGT
The DNA here is from genome assembly GCA_037132955.1 of Verrucomicrobiota bacterium. Classification (GTDB taxonomy): domain Bacteria; phylum Verrucomicrobiota; class Verrucomicrobiia; order Verrucomicrobiales; family Akkermansiaceae; genus Luteolibacter. The sequence goes on from JBAXPF010000119.1 coordinate 4,144, forward strand.
GGCGGAGGGGGCTGAGGGCCTCTGGGATTTTGATAACCCCAAGTGGCTCGGGCGCTGGAGCGCGCTGGATGTGGCCGCACTCTGGACCCACTATTGGCAGGCCTACGCCGCCATGGCGGAAAGCGGCCTGTTCGATATTCTCGGCCATCCGGATCTGGTGAAAAAATTCGGGTTTGTGCCGGCGGGGGATTTGGAGCGGTTTTATGAACCGGCGTTGGATGCGCTGGCCGCGTCCGGTTGTGCCATTGAGCTGAACACGACCGGTTGGCACAAACCCTGCGCTGAATGTTACCCGGCCCCGCGGTTTCTGGAGTTGGCCTGTTCGGCAGGCATTCCGCACGTAATTTCCTCCGACGCCCATGAACCCGGCCATCTCGGGCGGGATTTTGCCCAGGCCATCGCGGTGGCCAAGGCTGCCGGTTACAGGGAAACCCTGCTCTTCAACCAGCGCCAGCGCCGGACGGAGGCACTGTGAGGTGGGATCTAGCGGGCGAGGGCCTCCGCCTGTTGCTTGAAGAGGTCCCGCAGTTCGTCGGTCACTTCCTGACTGGCGTGGTTCCTCAAATGACTGATGGCCGTGGCGTTGAGGAATTCACGGCCGCGCTCGGCGTTGGCGAAGAGATCGATTTCTATCAGAACCTTCGGCCCGTTGGGCGTGCTGACCACCGGATAGATCGGGTAACTCGGTTTGTCGCCACTGTTGGCGCGGACGGCCACCGCCGCCCAGGTCTTGCCGCGCAACACAGCGACGAGGGTGGCCGCAGTCTTGGCTTTGCGGGCACCGTTGATTTCGTAGCCGAGGTTGCGCAGCACCCGCGACGGGCTTTTCTCCGGGTCCAGCCAGGCCGTGAGTGCAAGCGCCTCCCTGACCTTGCCGTCACGGATGGCGGCAAGCCATGCCTCGACGGTGTCGCGGGCTTGGGCTTCCGTCGGCACCCCACCTTGCGTTAGGCCGGTCACACGCGTGCTGTTAGAGAGGCAACTCTCCCGCCAGGTGTCGGTCCGGCGTTTGGCCTCGCCGGTGGCCCAGGTCTTGGCGGCAAGCAGGTTGCCCTCGGCCGCGTCGTCGGGTTGCCAACCGGCGATCAACTGCCAGCCACCGGCCTGTTTCCCGAAAAAGAACACATGCAGATCCAAGCGGTCCGGTTCGCGCACCGAAAAATATTGGAAGCTGGCCGCTGCCACGGTGTCAGTCTCAAACACGCCGAGCGGCAACGGGTGGCGCACGCAGGCGGGATCATGCAGGGCACCCCAGGCACCCGCCGCCAGCGAACACCCGAGGCGGGCGGTTTTCTTCTCCCCCTCAAGATCCAACATGGCGATCAAGGGATGCAGCGTCGCCGCATGCAGCGCGCCATCCAAGGCTTGGCCCGCTTCGACCACCGTCGGCAGAGGTTGCGCGGGATGATCGGTTCTCAGTTTGGATGGATAGATATCTAGCAATTCATCGTCGATCTCGCCATCCGGATCCTGGTTGTGCTCCGTCTCTTCTGCTAGAAAAAACGCGGGCGGCGGATTCACCTGCCACAGGCCGTCGGTGCCTTTTGATAGATCCAGATCGATGAGTTCCAGCGGGGGGTGCGCGGGGTTGCCGCGGCCTCCCGTGGGATCCAGGCAGGCGATGGACAGGCGAGCCTCCGCGTCGCCGGACTCCTGATGGACGACGGTGCGCAAAATCTCCGGTGCCACCAGCAGCCGCCACGGGCGTTTGACCGATTGGGACTCGGCGGCGGATTCGGCGGCTTGCAGGCGTCTGGTCCAATCGTCAGGCAGATGGGTTTGCATTCCACCTAACAGGCCAAGCATGGCCGGCAACTGCTGTTTGCCGCAGGCGTCCAGAAAGCGCCGGCCTGCCTGCTGTCCATCGAGTTTGCGCAGTTGCTCCTCTGGCAGGCTCTCGCTGATAGCCTTGCGCATGCGCTCGTTGGCTTGTTGTTGGATGGCGTCGAGTTCGATTGCCTGTTGGTCGAGCATCCAGGTTTCGAGGGTATCGAGGCGTTTGCGCAGGCCGGGGCCGAAGCCGGTGCCGGAGTTGTCGAAGGAGGCGAGGACGGGGGCGGGCAGCCAGGCTTCGCCGCGTTTGACGAGTGCCACGGCGAAGACGCGGAGGCGGCTTGGATCAAAGCCGCCGATTTTGCGCACCAACACCGCTGCGAGGTTGTCATCGAGTTTGGTGGCGCTGGCTTCCAGAGTGCCGTTGCCAAGATCCGTGGCGGCGCGTTCCAGACGGCGGGCGATCTCGCGGCGTTTGGCCTCATCGGTGTTGGCCGTGAGCGCGGTGTCCCCGCCGGGTTCAAGATTGAGTTTCCCGGCCCGCACTTTGTCCAAAAAATCCACTGCCACCGTAGCCGGTTCATTGGGCGCAGCCATGGCCGTCATGGCCAACGCGAGCATTAGGTAAGGGAGTTTCACTGCCGGGGATTATAGCAGATTTCCGCGCATGCGATAGTCCTGATTCGCCCCGATCCGCTAGGCGAAGAGATGGCAATCCTCTGGCTGGCGCAGATGGGCCGCGCGCAGGGTTTCTTCCGCTTGCTTATCCCTTGCGGGAACTGACTCGGGTGATTCTTCCCGTTTCATGGTCTCGGCCGTTCCACTTCCCTGCCGCCCTCCACTCCACGGGCGTTACCCGGCTTCATCACTGGCGCCGCATGAAGTTGCGCCTTGCGCTGGCCGCCGGGGAGTCGTTACGATAACCGGGCGGACCTAAACCAGCCAATCTGCCAGCCATGAGCAAAGAACGATTCATCTACGAGTTCGATCTCGTCCGCACCGAACGGGCGCACAGCCCTAGGCCGGTCGATAAAATCGCCCGCCATGGCGTGTCCATCTACCCATAGAACCCAATCGCATGAACAAGCCAAAGAAAAACCGGAGTTCCTTCATCGTTAGAACGATCCCTTTATTCATTGCGGTTGTTTCCCTGCAGGGGGTGGCACCGGGGGAAGAATATCACGTTGGCATGACCGGGGATGATGCGAATCCTGGCAACCTGGCCAAACCGCTGCGGACCATCCAGCGTGCGGCGGAGTTGGCGCAGCCCGGGGATGGGGTGACCGTTCATGCGGGGGTGTATCGCGAAAGGATCAATCCGCCGCGCGGCGGCGAGTCGGACACGCAGCGGATTGTCTATCAGGCGGCGCAGGGGGACAAAGTCCGGATCACCGGTTCGGAAATGATCAGGAATTGGGAAAAGGTCCGGGATGACACGTGGAAGGTGACGATTCCTAACACGTTCTTCGGCAATTTCAATCCATACAACGACCTGATCAAAGGTGACTGGTTTGAAGCGAAGCGGCGCCAGCACCACACCGGTGCCGTGTATCTGAACGATGACTGGCTGGTGGAGGCGGCGACTCTTGAGGCCGTGCTCAAGCCTGCGGGCGGCGTGCCGCTCTGGTTCGGACAGGTGGACAAGGACAGCACGACTCTCTGGGCGCAATTCAAGGGGGTGAATCCCAACGAAACCGAGGTGGAGATCAATGTTCGTCAAAGCGTGTTCACCCCGGAAAAGACCGGCATCAATTACATCACGGTCCGCGGTTTTGATTTGCGCAACGCGGCCACGCCCTGGGCGCCTCCCACCGCCAAACAGATTGGCATTGTCTCGGCCTTATGGTGCAAGGGATGGATCATTGAAAACAACGAGATCAGCTATGCCAAGTGTGGTGGCGTGACGTTAGGGAAATACGGGGATGAATGGGACAACCGCGCCGCCACCGCCGAGGGCTATGTTGGAACCGTGAATCGGGCCCTGACGAATGGCTGGAACAAGGCCACGGTTGGCAGCCATGTGGTGCGGAGCAATCACATTCACCACTGTGACCAGGCCGGGGTTGTCGGCAGCCTGGGTTGCGCGTTCAGCTCGGTGACAGACAATGTGATCCACGATATCCATACGAGCGATCTTTTTGGCGGCGCTGAAATGGGCGGCATCAAATTCCATGGCGCGATTGATGTCGTCATCAGTCACAATCACATCTATCGCTGCGGCAATGTCAGTGCCATCTGGCTCGACTGGATGGGCCAGGGCGCGCAGATCACGCGCAATCTTCTGCATGACAATACCGGTTGGGCCGGGGACCTGTTCCTTGAAATGCAGCATGGTCCGCTGCTTGTGGCTAACAACATTTTCCTGTCCACGTCCAGAATCTATATCAATGCCAAGGGTGGTGCCTTTGTGCATAACCTGGTTGCCAGTCCTTTTGACCAGGAACGCTATGATGCCCGCGACACCCCATTCCATAAGGCACATTCCACCGAGATAGCCGGGATGCACAAGTCGACAAATGGCGACCAGCGTTTCTATAACAACGTGTTTGCAGGGCCTGCCAACATGACAGAACTTGATAACTCCATGTTGCCGTGTTTTGCGGCTGGCAATGTCTTCGCCAAGGGCTCGAAACCCTCCAAGTATGAGGTGGAGGCATTGCTCAAACCGGACTTCGATGGCCAGGTGAAGTTGGCGCAAAAAGCCGATGGCTGGTATCTAACTATCGCGCAGGAGGCTGGCTGGCGCAATGAGGTCAGGCGCAAGTTGGTGACCACCGATCTTCTGGGCAAGGCGCAGGTTTCCGCTTGCGCCTATGAAAATGCGGATGCTTCGCCGCTCTGCGTGGACACCGATTATTTCGGCGGCAAGCGGGACAACACCAATCCGTTTCCAGGACCCTTCGAGACTCCGGGAAATGGCGAAGTGAGTGTGAAAGTCTGGTGAGTGTTGGCTGTCGTTTGGACGATGCGTTCCAAGGCGTCTGCATCCGCTTTTTCTCCGCCTTAAAGCACCCTAGATCCGCGTGCGACAGGCAACAATAATACGGTCTTGCCCGTAGGGAATTTCCGAGTATTCTCTTCTGTATGGCCACGCTCGCTGAAATTGAACCTCTCGCCCTCAATCTTCCCGAATCCCAGCGGGCGAGACTCGCTGCGGATTTGCTCGATTCGCTGCCCGGCGTGCTCGTCGATGATGACGATGGCTTGGCCGAGGCACTGCGCCGCAGCGATGAAATGGACCGTGACCCGGCAGCTTGCCTGAGTCATGACCAGTTTCTCAAGGCGGTGGGACAACCGGCATGAAAGTGATCTAGGGCATCAAGACCCTTCGCGTGCAGAAAAATACGAACATCCAACATCCAACATCGAACGCCGAACATCGAACCAAAGAGCGCAAACGACCGGAGTGGAACTCCTCTTCTCTTCGGTTCAACGTTGGATGTTCAGCGTTGGATGTTCGATGTTCGCCTTCCCTCTTGAGGCATCGCCCTCTTCCAATCCAACATCCAAAATTTGTTCATCTTTCCCGCTTTCCCCCTAGCCCAACCCGTTTTGAACCAAGAAATCGCGCGGCGTGCTCACCGCCATGCCGTAAACCGTTGTCCCAAGCAGGAGTCCGAAATCGGCCTTGTCCAAGGTGAGCAGCACCTCGCTCTTGGCGGCCAGCGCGGAAATTAGGACTGGCTTGTCTTTGGAGGCAGCCAGCAGCAGGGGTCTATTGCTGGTGAGGGCATTGGCAACCCACTCGACCTTGGCCTGCATTTCGGGCCATCTCAAGCTGGCTCCCGCACCGAGTTTCCTGATGTTCTTGCTGGTTTCCGCACGACAGTAACTGGCCGAGATCAAGCGCCACCCTCGATCGGGAGCGATTTCCGTGATGAGCCGCGACAGCGATTTTGCCGAGCCGCAGGCGGAGAGCAGCACGCTGCTGTCCAGAAAAATTTTCACGCCTTGCCGGCCTTTCTCCAGAATTTGTGCGCGCCTTTTTCATCATCCGCGATCCACCCTCGCAAGGTTGCCTCGGGAATATCGCGCAAGGGCAGGGCTTGCGCAGGTTGCAGAAAAACCCCGCCATCCCTGAGTTCCACCAACATCATCGGATGCTCGGCGGCTTCAATTCCCAGCTTCCGGCGCATGTCTGGCGGCAAGGTGATCGTGCCTCGTTTGGATACGGGAATGGCTGTCATGCAGCAATGTTGCAATGCGGCAATGCACTTGTCAAGCCTAAAGCGGACCGTCACCGCGATTAGGGCACGATGCTTGGCGACTCCTCTTCTCTTCTCTTCGGTTCGATGTTCGATGTTCGCCTTTCCTCTTGGGGCATCGCCATCTTCCAATCCAACATCCAACATTGCCTCCGGCCATGCCAGTTTGGGCTGCGCCGGTTTTTTCCAAGTTCGCTAGCGCTCACTCCGCGTTCAAAATCCAAAATTAATCCCCCTTCCCCCGCTTTCTCCTTGCCCGCATCCCATCCCTCGGCTTCACTCCCACTGTTCGCTCCGGCGGATGAGGACGTAAGAATCCTCGCAGCAGGCGGTCGGCATCGACCGCAACGATGCCGCCAAACCGACCCAAAAGGCCGGGGAGGCGGTGGCGCATGTCCAGGCCGACCTCTCGGGGAAGGCTAAAGGCCAACGCGGTCGTCTAACTGCGACTTCTTAACTCCCCGTCCACCAGGAAGGACAATTCCCGTCCTTCCTGCCATGAACCCACGTTCAAATCATCCCCTTTGCTCCCGTGCCACGTCGCAGCGCGTAGCTGCCGTGTTTTTTGGGGGCGGGACCGACATCCTGCAGACGGAATTCTCAACGCGCCGCCGGCAACCTTTCACACCCCCCTGAGTTCCTCCAGTCACTATAAATTAGCCATTACTCTAACGGATAAAACAGCCGATCTCTCCACCAGTATGACAAATAAACGAAAGAAGGTAACCAAGAAATTATGAACCAAAAAATTATTGCCTCAATCCGGGAATACGCATCGGCCTATGACTGTTTCCAACAATTGCAAGATTTGCACCCCGCTCATCTCCCGATTGGCGATCAAAAGACCGGTGTTATCGGGGAGTTTTACGCCATGCTCTTTGCCCGCTCGGTTTACTCTGGCTGTTCAGTAAATTTTGCCCATCCAACTCAACCCTGGGATATTGAGATTTCCGGTGAACAAGATATTCTAATCCAGGTGAAGGCTGTTTCAGCCTATTCGAAGACTCGTATTATCAGTCCCATCTTTCCTGGTTGGGATCATCTTTACCTTCTATCTCTGGACCGCGCCCTTCTCCCGGATGGCTTCTGGGTTGTCACGGATCCGAACATCTTTTCTGGTAGAGAGTCCTTACGCAGCCAAAAGATGCGGAGCCCTGTATTGCCTAATGGTGGATCACTGCACATTCCATTCGGCGAAAACCGCGTTGCGGAACTTCATTCACTCATTGCCCCATGAATTACCAATGGCTGGAGACGCTTGGAGCAAGTCTGCTCGGATCGTATAGTGCATAGTAGCGTATCGCCGTTGAACGAATCCGTTTTGCCATTACTATCCGATAGGCATTATGGGTAGAATTATACAAGTGCGGGACAAACGCCATCTGACTTTCACCGTCAAAACGCAGCCCGTTTTTGCGCGTGCAACATTTCTTCTGTAAAAGTCCGAAACACCAGCAACCCGGCCATTT
>JBAXPF010000120.1:0-11569 GCA_037132955.1 Verrucomicrobiota bacterium
GCCCGTGCCCCTCTTGAAGACGGGACTTGGCAAGTCCCGCTCCATGCCAGCGGCGCTATCCACTATCCGCGATCCGCCCGCGTTTCTATCCACCACAGGAAACCGCACGCCGCGTAGTAAGCGGCGAACTCCAGCAACTTCCACCCGTACTGGATAGGTTCATTGCCGCCATGGCAGCCGCAGGCGATGTTGAGACCATGCGCCCAAGCCCAGCCGATGGCCACGGCAAACGCCGTCACCAAGCCGCACAACGCCAGCAGTGTTCCGCGCCGCAGCAGGCCCAGCAGCAGGCAAAGTCCCGCTACCATCTCCAGCCACGGCAGCGAGTAGGCGATCAGCGCGTCCAGCGGAGGCCTCACCATTTGGTAATTCGCCACATCCTGCGTGAAGCGGTCCAAGCCACTCACGAAAACCAACTGACAAGCGCTCCAGACAAACCACAGCCCGAGGCCGACCCGCAGCAGCCAAGCCATGAATGTTAGATGATCCACCCTGCGGTCCATGGCCGCTAGCATCCGCCATTGGCCGCCGCGCAGCAAGCGGATTGAGCGGGATTATCATGGCTATTGTTTCTTGCCCTTGCCGGGCCAGACGTTTTCAAAGCCATTGCGCGGGCGTTCCGCCTGGCGGATGAGGCCATCGGCGGTTAGGGCGAACCAGGGATAGATGTCGCCGCCGCAAGCTTCGATGGCCTGGGCGGTCCAAACATTGCAAATCCGCGGGAGATGATAACTGAACCTGGATTCCAACAGGAAGCCCTCACCCCAACTCGACGGACCAATGACCCGCGGTCGGCCAGCGGGGTCGGTGCGGCTCATCTGGTTGAGGAAGGCGGCAAGCCGTGGGCCGCGCTCGCGCGGGACGAGATTGCGCCAGATCCGCTGTTGTTGGCAGACCTCGGCGACATACCCGTTGAAGGGGATGATTTCCATGACCGACGGCGACGGCGTGAAAAAGGCGCGCATGACCTGCCACGGGTTGAGCCAGGCTTTCTGGACGTAGGCGGTGCGCTCGCCCCAACTGAGGGTGACATAGGCAGGATGGCCCAATCCGGCCGGCGGGACGAAGCCGGATTCTAACAGCCAGGCGTAGGGAAACACCATCGCGGTGTGGTAGCGGTCGGCTATCATCCACACCAACACATCCGGGTCGCGGGCCGGAATTCCGGTGGCGACGCGATGGGGTGCCCCTGCGACCTGGGTTACGTGCGTCTGGCGGGCGGTGGTTGCCGGTGGCGGAGGGATGCGGATACAAGCTGCCGTGAGGGCTGCGACCGCGGCGACAAGGCCGACGCGGCTGATGGAAACCCGGCGGGTCATGCCTCGTGACTCATGACCCGTGACCTTCCGCCATGCGGCACACCTCATGCGGGCAGAAACGAGCAAATGTATTGGCAGATGCCCTCGTCCACGGTGATGGAAAACCCGCTGTTGGCAGGCACCTCAAAGGCATGGTCCGCGGCAATGTCCATCGGGTCCGCAGAGTCATCGAGGATGACCGTGGCCCTTCCGGCGATGATTTCCATGCGTTCGGCCGCGGCGGTTCCAAAATGGTATCCGCCCGGATAGATGAGCCCCAGGGTTTTCTTGCTGCCATCTGGAAAATGCACGGTGTGGGAGACGACGCGGCCGTCGAAATATATGTTGGCCTTGGCATCGACGGTGACGTTAGAGAAGCGGGTCATGGGGTGGCGGGTGATAGGTTATGGGTTCATTCGGTTGGCAGATCGGCGGCTTTCCAGGCGGCGTAGCCGCCATCGAAGACCGCCACGGAATGCCCGCGGGCGGAGAGGCGGCAGGCCACATTGTTAGAATAAGGGCAGGCAAGGTCGGTGCAGTAGAGAATGACGGGGCGCTTGTCATGGGAGGCACGCCGGATTTCCTCTTCACGGGTGGCGAGCTGGCCGGCGAATGAGTTGATAGACCAGTTGAGCGCACCCGGGATGTGGCCGAGGCTGAAGAAGAAGGCCGGCCGCACGTCGTAGATGAGGGCCGAGTTGGATTGTTGCAGCGGGAAGACGCCATCCAACTGCAGGTGGGTGATTTTGCCGGGTTGGGGAGTGCGCGCAGGGGGCGTGGACCGTGCCTGCCGGGACTGCGCGGAGGGCATCCGGTCGGCGGAGGAATGCGTCGGTTGGCAGCATGCAAACGCCACGAGAGCCGGAGTCGCAACCATCCACCGGACCTTGCCTAACATTACTTCACGATTTGGATGAGTTCCACGTCGAAGACCAACAAGCCGCCGGGGCGGCCACCGCCGGGGGTTTCGCCGTAGGCCAGGTTGGCCGGAATCCAGAAGCGGCGCTTTTCGCCCTCCACCATGAGTTGGAGTCCTTCCGTCCAGCCCTTGATCACCCCATTGAGTGGGAAGCTGGCAGGCTGACCGCGTTTGACCGAGCTATCAAAGAGTTTGCCGTCAGTGGTCCAACCTGAGTAGTGGACGGTGACGGTGTCTGCGGCGGCTGGCTTGTGCGTGCCGCTGCCTTTGCTGAGGAGTTTCGAGGCGAGGCCGGAGGCGGTTTTGATGGCCTCGGCGGGTGGGGCTGCGACGTCGGTGGGGGTGGTGGGCATGGTCGGTTCGGCTTGGAGGTTGAGGGTGAGAGCACAGGCCAATCCCATCGCTTGCGGAATGATGGCACGGAAGAAGTTGCGGTTGAAATGCATGGACGGAAACTTTGGCGCTGGCTGCCGATCTGTCAACCCCAAGCCGCGACCATGGCGGAATTTTGTCGACCTCCATGCCCGGCGCCCCCCGCCGGGGCAGGACTGGGGATCGGTCATGCCTGATGCGGGCCGTCGTGGCGCCTGTGATGCCGCTGGCGGGTGCGTATGGCGGTGGCTTCGCCGCAGTAGGGGCAGCGGAATTGGCCCCTGAAAATCACCGCGAGGGCGACCCGCAGACGATAGCTGCCTAAAGCCCTGCGCGCGTCGCGATGCTTGACGCAGGCATTGCGCCTGAACGGCAGGCCGATGCACAACGGGCAGCGGGCACGACTGGCGGCGATCATCTGGATGAGGGTGACGAGCACGCTGACAGCCACCAGGGCCAATGAGCGATGGGTCAACTCCCGATCCGTGATGGCCAGCGAATAAAACAGCAGCACCAGGGCAACGAAAATGAGCAAGCGGTTGAAAAGCAGCAAACTCGCCACCCAGCGAAAGCGGGTGACTGATTCCTGATTGGGGAGACTGTGCATTGTGACAAATTTTGGCGATGAAACCACCTCAGAAAGAGGTACTATTGGCGGCTGTTAGCCCATGTCAAGACATCTAGCAGAACGAGTGCCTTTTTTCGGATGATATTGTCACATTCCGAACTACACGCCGATTCCATCTCAGTGATCGAGCGGGCTTTCCCCTGAAGCATCGCCCAACCGGTATTGATTGGCTGGCAGGAATTTCTTGAAGCGGGTCTTGTCGATGGCTTTCATATACGCCTCTTCCGGCGAGATCATGCCCTCGCGCAGTTTGCTCCAGATGGATTCATCCATGAACTGCATGCCCTCCGATTTGCCGCTGGTGATGACGTCGTAGAGTTTTTGGGTGGCGCCCTCGCGGATGATGGCGGCCACCGCGGGCGTGGCAAACATGATTTCATGCACGGCAGTGCGGCCGGGCCGGTCCACCCGCTTGCACAGAAGTTGGGCCACCACCCCGCGCAACGAGGCCGCCAACATCGTGCGCACCTGCGATTGCTGGTCGGAGGGGAACACATCGATGATGCGGTCCACCGTCTTGCGGGCGTTGTTGGTGTGCAGCGTGCCAAACACCAGCAGCCCGGTCTCCGCCGCCGTTAGAGCCAGCGAGATGGTATCCAGATCGCGCATTTCGCCGACTAACACGATGTCCGAGTCTTCGCGCAGCGATGCGCGCAAACCGTCGGCGAAGGACGGGGTCTGGAGGGGAACCTCGCGCTGGGTGATGATGGATTGCTTGTTCTTGTGGATGAATTCGATGGGTTCCTCGACGGTGATGATGTGGCGCTTGAAGTTGATGTTGATGTAATCCAACAGCGAGGCAAGGGTGGTCGACTTGCCCGAACCGGTCGGCCCGGTCACCAGCACCAGTCCCGAGCGCATGCGGCCGAACTCCTTGACCACGGAGGGCACGCCAAGGGCCTCCATGGAGGCAATTTCGGTGGGAATGAGGCGGAACACCGCACCCAGGCCGTTGAGTTGTTGGAAATAGTTGCACCGGAAACGCGAGTCCTCGTCCATTTCGTAGGCGAAGTCGAGGTCCCCGGTTTCAAGGTAGCGGGCGAAGGGGTCGGGCTCGCAAATTTCTTCTAACAACGCGCGGAAGTCATCGCCCGCGAGCACCCCCTGTTCCGGGATGGGCAGGACGGACCCGTGGACGCGGATCTTCGGCGGTTGGCCTTCGGCGAGGTGAAGGTCCGAGCCTTTGCTCTCGATCAGGTAGCGGAAATAGGCGTCGATGCGTGCCATGGGCGGGAGCGGGGAGAAGAGTTAGGGAGCGGAGAGGGCGTGAGGGTGGGAGTCGCGGCGAGGGTCAGGAGTCGAAAAACTCGCGCATTTGGTGTTTATCTTCGGAGCGGTAGAATGCTTCATCGCGGGAGATGAGGCCTTTGATGTAAAGCGTGCGCAATGACTCGTCCATGGTGATCATGCCGACGTTTTTGCCGGTTTGCATGACGCCGGGCAGCATGAAGGTTTTGCCCTCGCGGATGCAGTTGGCCACGGCGGGGGTATTGACTAACAGTTCCAAGGCGAGGCAGCGGCCGCCGCCATCGAGGCGGGGGACGAGTTGCTGGGAGAGGATGCCGCGCAACGATTCGGAGACCATCACCCGGATTTGCTCGCGTTGGTCGGTGGGGAAGACGTCCAACACGCGGTCGAGGGTGCGGGGCGCGTTGCCGGTGTGGAGGGTGCAGAGCACCAAGTGACCGGTTTCCGCGGCGGTGAGGGCCAGCTGGATGGTCTCGAGGTTGCGCATTTCACCGACCATGATGACGTCCGGGTCTTCGCGCAACGCGCCGCGGAGGGCCTTGCCGAAGGACTCGGTGTGGGTATGGACTTCGCGTTGGTTGACGTGACATCTTTTGGACTCAAAGACGTATTCGATGGGGTCCTCGAGGGTGAGGATGTGGTCTTCGCGGTCGGTGTTGATGAAATCAATGAGGGAAGCCAAAGTGGTGGACTTGCCGGAGCCGACGGAACCGGTGACGAGAATGAGACCGTTTTGATAGCGGGTGAGCGGGATGATGTGTTCGAGCGGCAGTCCGATATCGGCCATCGTGCGGATCTTGGTGTTGATCACGCGGAACACCATGTCGAGACCGAGGCGTTGCTTGACCACCGAGGCGCGGTAGCGCCCATGGTCATTGGCGTAGGCAAAGTCCACGTCGCCCTTTTCCAGCAGGCGATCCCATTCAGTGGCACCGAGGAAGGAACGGGCGAGCCGCTCGGTATCCTGTGCGGTGAGCGGTGGGTGATCGTCCCAGATCGGGGTGAGCTGGCCCTGCCGCCGCCACGCCGGAGGAAAGGCGGTGGGCAGATGAATGTCCGAGCATTCGTATTCCCGCCCGAGCTTGAGATAGAGGTCAACGTGATCAAGAACTTGATGTCCGGACATGGCGGGATATGTTGGATCGGGCTAGGGCCGCCTGGCGGTGCCCGGAGGGTTGGCAAGGGTGCGCCACAGGGAGTTGGGGCGCAATTGCATGACGAGGAATTGTTTGAGTTGGCCGGCGAGCCAAGTCTTGATGATGGGGCGGCCGGCGCTGAGGGCCAGCGCGAACAAGGTTCCGCGCCAACCGCGACGCGGCCGTGGAGCCTTGGGGGAGCGGCGCATGAGGAGCGTGGTGGTCAAGCCGAGAGCCAGGGAGCCGCCCAGCCATTTGGCCGGGTGGCTGCGCAATGAGTGAGTGATGCGGGCAGGCATATCGAGCCGCTGGCGCATGACCGCCGCTTGATGACTCAAACGGACGCGGGACGCCTCGCTCAGACAGATCAATCGTTGGATTTCCGGGGAGATTTGAGGGTATTGAGCCATTCGCAGTCTTTTTGGAATTCGGCACGGGTGACGGGAAACGTGGGGGGGCTGGAAGCTTTGGCAAGCTGTAGACAGGTTGCGGCGGCCAGCAGGTGCACGAGCGCTGCGGCCAACGCGATCCAGTGCCACGACCAAGCGGTGGCCGCAGCAAGGGCGGCAATGCCCCCGGCGAGCCCCAGTGCCCAGGCGAAAATGACTGCAAGGGCGGCGCTGCCAAGCAGCAACACCGACTTGCCGATCTGCCGCGCCGCGCCGCCCAATTCGAGTTGCAACAGGCAAAGGCGGGCGTGGATCAGGTTGCCTAACGCCTCGCTCCAAGTCCCGGGTGCCGCGGCAGGCGCGGCACAAGCTGGGGGTGGCGTGGATGAATCCATGCGGGACGAAGCGTTCATGGGACGACAAGCAGGCACCGCAGCCGGATCAGATGGGGACGAGGCGGGGAGCCGGCTGGCAACGGGGCTTAACGGCGGACGATCAAGCCAATGAGAAGGCCAAGCCCAAGCGCGCCGAGGACGCATTTGGTCGGGTTCTGTCGGATGTAATCTTCGGCGGTGACATGCAGTTCCTTGGTCTTGTCACGGGTATCGCGCCATTGCTCGGCGGCCGATTCCTGCAGGCGGTGGGCTCGCTCCGCCGCGGTGTGCTTGAGTTCCTCGGCTTTTTCGGCAGCCGTGGCTTTCAATTGGCTGGCCTTTTCGGTGGCCACCTCGCGGAAATGTTGGGCAGATTCGATGGCGCGTTCCTTGAGCGTGGACGCTTGGTTGCTGACGTTTTGGGCGATTTCCCGGGCCTTGTCACCGGCGGCGGCACGCAACTCAGTGGCCGCCTGGGCGACCGAGGGACGGGCGGTGAATCCGACCTCAGGATCGAGGCTGGGGGCGGTGGCGAATGGTTCTGTCATGGCTCTCAATAGGTTGGAGTTTTGCGACCTCTCCCTGGTGGAGTGTCGCGCAGCGGTAAGATGGCACAGGGGCGGCGCCCACGCAAGAATTGACTTGAGAATCCGCGAAATCAATTCCCTCCCACGATGCGGGCCTTGGGCGGGATGGATAGAATTTGGGTTTGCTCAGGCGGGGGTTGGGTAAAGGCGGCATTGTTCCACTCGGGTTTATCCAACGGGCCGGTGCCACGGAACTGGAACAAGCCGTGAAACGGCCGCAGCGGCAGGGTGACGATGCTGAGCAAGCCCCGGGCATCGACGCGCACCGTCATGTCCAGGGTGCGCTTTTTCAAATCCACCGAGCCATCCCCGGCAAACACCAGCGAGGTGGTGGAGGTGTGCAAGTCTTTGGTTTGGAGAATGCCATCCTTGATGGTGAACGTGCAGAAAGCATCCCGCGCCCGCTCGAAGCCGACGCTCCGCTCGCCGAGCACGGCGGCGATCAAGGACGAGAGCGGCCCGGCGATGGGTGCGGAAAATAGCTCGGATTTCTCGACCGAAAGCAATCCCGAGCCGTTCAGGGTTTCGAGTTTTTCCTGGGTCAAAGCAAACTCGATGCGGCCGGTGAACGAACCGCCGCCCTTCATGTGAATTCCATAGGTGGCGTTGAGAGCGGACAGGGAGAGGTTGGTCCAACTGAACTCACCGGAGATTTTCTTGGGGGGGTCGATGCGCATGCGCACCGCCACCGGTCCCTCAAAGGTGGCTGTTTCCAAATCGTCGATGGTGACGGAATTGCCCCGAATTCCCACTTTCCCCGAGGCTTGCTCCAGTATGAGGTTTTTTTCCAGAAACACGTATTCCGCCGGGTCGTTGGTGCGGAACGCAATATTGAGCGCGGTGCGGCCGCGTGAGGTGCAATCGATCACTCCGGAGGCGGTCAGGCGCGGGGGTCGGTGAAACCGATAGACCTCGAGCGAATCCGCCACGTCCGTGGCGAACAGGCGCACCACGGGCGCGGCCCAGATGCTGCCGACCACCTCTTCCACCACCACCACATCGCTGATGGCGTCGAAGCGGACGCGCCCGGCATGCACGGTGCCGGTGTTAGGGCCGGAAAAGGCTTTGCGCAATGGATAGTCTTGATAGTTGAAAACCACGATGCCCTGGGTGAAATCCAATTCGCGCTGGTTGAGGGACATGTGGCACTGGGCGGAATCCACGGGCACCCCCCGGTAGGTCACGTTCTTGACATGTCCGCTGCCGGTGAAGGCCCACGATTGCTTGTCGGTGGCGTCGAAGCCGCCTTCCAGCGTCACGTTGACCGCGGCTTTGGCCCGTTCGCCAAAGTCGTTGAGCACTTGTGCGAGGGGTTGGTCGACAACAAACGGACGATACACCGCGATGGGCAGGGTGGTCTTGAGGGCCATCTGGACCAAGGGCCATTTGATCATGACTTTGCCGCTGGCTTCCCCATCAGCGCGGGCAATCCGCACATCGCGCAGATAGGCTTCGCCATCCCGCCAGGCAAATGAGCCTTCGATCACATCGAAGCTGACCCCGCGGAATCGCACTGCCTCACAACGGGCGTGGCCGGTCATGCGCAACCGCATCTTGCCGGATGGATCCAACTTGAATTCGCCCTCCGCCTCCAGCGATTGGCCCCCGCTAAAGGTGACGTCTTGTGGCGCAGGCATGTCGAGCCAGGACTTGAGCAATTGCGGCACATTGAGTGACGAGGTGCCATCGAAGCGCCCTTCGCGGCCGTCCATATCATAGTCCACCCGGCCCTCGAAGCGGCCGTGGGCATCGCTGGCCCGCACCGCACTGAGCGTGCACAGGCTGCCGCTCAGGTTGCCGTCCGCCGTCACTTCGTCGATGACATGACCGTTTTTCTCGACCGCCTTGGCTTGCAGCGCCACGCGTGCCACGATGGATGACCCTTCGGACAGGTCGCCCTCGACAAAGATGCGCAGAGCCGGCGGATGGGTTTGGTCAAAGTGCCAGTTCTTGAGTTCCTTGAGGATGTTGGAGGTGAGCCGGAGTCGCGATTCCTTGTTGGGATCGGCTTGCGGCGGGGCGCCGGAGTCGCGGAATTTGAGCAGGCGGGCGCCGAGGGTCACCTCGATGCCTGCCACCGTGCCGCGCGCATCGCGCAGTTCTAACAACCTGCCCCCGGGCATCAGGAGGGTGCCGGTCAAGCCGTGGATTTCCAAGGTTTCGGTATCCGGGTCGCCGGGCTGGATCGGCAGGCGCAGACTGGCATCGGTGATCTGGATTTTGGTCAGTCGCACCACCCCCCGGGCGATGCTCGTCTTGTCGACATCGATGGAAATGTGCTCGAGTTGGGAGAGGGTGACCGTGTGGGACAGGTCGGAAAACACCCGCACATTGCTGGCGACGATGCCCTTGAGCGGGATATAACTCAAGCTGCCGAGGGTGACGTGGATGCCCTGCTTGGCAAATTCCCGCTCGATGGCGGCACGCCAGGTGGCGGGCAAGCCGGTGTGATTGGCCCACCACAGGGCGCCGATGACCGCCAGCACCATGCCACACACCAGCAGGTAGGCGGCGGTGCGGAGGTTGCGGAAGAGGCGCAGGCGGGTCATGACAGGAAAGGCTGGCCCCCAACCTAGCGGGCGGCTGCGGAAATGCAATCCGCGGCTTGCATCAAGGAGCGGCGATTTGCCTACGGCCATCTCCGCTTCGCTCCGGTTCCGAAGCGCCGTGGCCCATGTTGGGCCAATGAGAAGAGGACCGCCGCGTCCCATGGGTCCCCCATGGCCGAGGGCGATTCGGACCACCCCTCCTTGATGGATTCGGACCACCCCTCCTTGATGGATTCGGATCGCCCCTCCTTGATGTTTTGTCCTGAGCTCCCCGGATGCGCTAGGGAATGAGCCCGGCTTCGCGGAACGAATAATACGCGCTGCGTCCGGGCGAGGGTTTGCCGATGATGAGGTGATCGATGAAGCGCACTTGCATCAGGTTGGCCGCCTCCACCAAGCGCCGGGTGGTCGATTCATCGGAGCGGCTCGGGCTTGGATCGCCTGACGGATGATTGTGAATGAGGATGAAGCCGGGCGCGTCGCGGGTGATCACCGGGCGCAGGATTTCCCGCGGATGGGCGTTGGATTCGTTGACCGTGCCAACTGACACCACCGTCGTGCCCAGGTGCCGCAGCCGGCTGTCCACCGTGACCACCACCACTTGCTCCTGCGGCAGGTGCGCCATTTGCGGACCGAAAAATTCGAGAATGCGTTCCGGGGTGTCGAGGGGGGTGCCGTGGACTTGTTCGCGGGCGACGCGGGCGCCCAGCTCAAATGCGGCGGCGAGTTTGGATGCCTTGGCCAGGCCCAGCCCTTTTTCCTTGGCCAACTCGGTCACCGGCATGCTGCCCAGTGCGCTCATCGACCCGTATTTGGCGATCAGGTCGCGGCCGATGTCGATCGCACTGTGGTGCTTGATGCCCGTGGCAATAAACAACGCCATCAATTCGGCATTGTTGAGGGCCGCCGGCCCCAGCAGCGCCAGTTTTTCCCGCGGCCGCTCGTCAAACGGCATGTCTTGGATGCGCTCACTCATGGTGCCTGTCAGGCTAACACAAACTTCCACGCAGTGGAAAGCTCAAATATCACGGTTCGGGTGGGGGTTGGCGGAGTTGTTGGCGGAGCCATTGGGCGCGTGGTTGGCGTCATGGGTTTCCCCCGCATTCCCTCTCGTCTTTCAGTTAACAGCGTGCTAGAAGAGTCTTGTCCATGCCAATGACCCCCAACGAAGCCGAAGCCCGAATAACCGATCTGACTCTACGCGGCAAGATTGCCTACAATGCCCAGTCCGGCGCAGATGCCGTCTCGGAGTTCTCCACACGTAAGTCCGCGAGGAGTTCATTCACTGTGAAACTAATCGTATTGCGGAATTTCAGGCTGATGGGTCAAAGTTGTGGGAGTGCCCAATCAACGACGACGAATATAGAGAAATCGCGCCGATCAGTGGAGGTCGGATAGTATTGCTTGGCCACAATTCTATCGAAAGTCGCAACCGTCGGGGTGATCTGCTCTGGAAAACATCACTGAAATCGCTGAATGATCCTCGCTACATTGTCCCCATCGATGACGATCGTTTTCTGGTTTCATGCGGAACCTCAGTCGGATGGCTCAGTCGTGATGGGAAATATGAGCCGATTCTTACGGGATTCATATCTGCCGGTTGGATTCGCTACCATCCAACTGAGCCGTGGATCATTTGGGAAGGAAGTGGTTCAATTGCCATAGTCTATGATCCCAAGGCCAAGAGGGAATTGGGAAGAGTCGATATGGATGATGGGTGGGGAAAGGGCAAGTCGCGCTTTCCCTTTCCCCCAACCTACTTTCCCGAATAGCCCCGCTTTCTCCCGATTTGCGATCCGGTTGTGGAGCAGGATTCGATTGGCGTGGTGGTTGCTGGCGGGCTATTGACCGCCGCCGCCGTTAGGGCGGAGGGTAGAAAAATCGACTTGGGGGAATTCGATCTTGTCGATTGCCTTCTTCAGCATGGGCAGTTCATCGTAGCGTCCATAGCCGTCCTTGCGATGGACTGTATAGATCTTGACTCTGGCAGGTCCGTTGCCGATCTCCACGACATTGCTGCGGCGTTTTCTTTTCCGGGTCATCGGACCCGGTCGGCGTGTCAACTGTGC
>JBAXPF010000121.1:0-11531 GCA_037132955.1 Verrucomicrobiota bacterium
GCATTCCCAACCAACGATCCGGAGGATTCGGCGTGTTCATGCAGCGAGAAAATCGCATTCAGCGGCCGATGTCAACAACATAATGGCATGCATTATATCCGAATTGTGTTCAATGTGGCAAACGTAACGGGCGAGGCAGAGAACACAGACTCAGTACCAAGAGTTCCCCACTCAGCCATAGGCCCTGCACGGTGCAGGAGAGAAGAGAATTCTTCCACGGAAACACTGCTGCATTTGGCGCTGCATTTGGCGCTTGGCATGGCGGTCTGGCAGGCTAGCGTGCGGCGCATGTTGGCATACGGATTGGACCTCGCGATCATCGGCGCGTATTTTGCGGTGATCGTGTGGATTGGGGTGCATTTCAGCCGGCGCAGTGGCAGCGTGGCGGATTTCGCGCTGGGCGGGCGCTCGATTCCGTGGTGGGCGGTGCTGGCGTCGATCCTGGCCTCGGAAATCAGCGCAGGGACGTTTTTCGGTACGCCGGGCGAGGGGTTCCGCCTGCGCAATTACACGTATGCCCAACTCATGGTCGGCTATCTGTTAGCCAGGGTGGTGGTCAGCGCGGTGTTCATTCCGGCGTATTACAAGCACAACGTGGTGAGCATCTATGAATTTCTCGAGATCCGCTTCGGCCCGCGCACCCGGCGGCTCGCCAGCGCGATTTTCCTGCTTACGCGCTCGCTAGCCAGCGGCTCGCGCTTGTGGGTGCCCACCCTTTTGTTAGTGGTGATTTGGAACCAGACCCACCGCGATCATCCGCTGGGCAATTGGGAGCAATTCTGGTTCACCGGTGCGGCGTTGGTGCTCATCAGCCTGCTCACGGCGGCGTACACCGCCGTCGGCGGCATCAAAGCGGTGATCTGGACTGACGTGTTGCAGATTGCCGTGTTGTTTGGCGCGCTGGGGTTTTCGGTGTGGTATTTGTTAGGGCATATTCCCGGCGGCTGGGAGGGGGCCAGGAGCCACCTCACGGCACCTGACGATCTGCGGCTGTGGCAGTGGGAGGGAGCGACCCCCGCGGGCACGGCATGGGGGAAAATCAAGAGTGTGTTAGGAACGGAATACACGGTGTGGGCGGCGTTGTTTGGATCCTTGTTTGTCACGCTGGCCACGCACGGCACGGACCAGGACATGGTGCAGCGGATGCTGACGGCCAAGAACAAGCGCCAAAGCGCGGTGGCCACCATTCTATCGGGATTGGCGGACATTCCCGTGACCTTCGCTGTACTAACCATCGGGATTCTGCTCGCGGTTTATTACGGCCAGGTGGTGCATGACGCGCAACTGCCGATGGTGGCGGGTCAGCCCGACAGCACGCGGATTTTCCCGTATTTTGTGGTGGATGTGATGCCAGGCGGTTTGCGCGGGTTGGTGGTGGCCGGGGTGTTGGCGACCACCATGGGATCGCTCGGCACGGCGATGAATTCGCTGGCGACGAGTTACTCGCGGGATTTTCACTTCCGCTGGTTTGGCACGCCTAACGACGACCGCCAGCGGGTGCGCATCATCAAGCTGAGCACCGTCGGCTTCGCGCTGGTGTTGATTTTTGTCGGGCTGGCCACGGCGTTTGTCAAGGCGTGCCATCCCAATCTCAGCATCATCGGGATCATCCTCGGGAGTTTTGGTTACACCTATGGATCGTTGTTAGGAATTTTCATGGTCGGCTTGTTCACCAAGCGGCGGGGCAGCGAGGGTGGCATCCTCATCGCGATGGGATCCGGCATTGTGGCAGTGGCGGTGTTGAGCAATCTGCCCAACGATTTGGCGATGATGCTCAGCGGGCACGGGCTCGATGAAAATCCAGCCTGGTTGCCGATCCTAGAATTCCCCTGGCGGATCATGGCCGGCACGCTGGTGACCGCCGCCGTGGCGGGTTGCTTCAGGACGTTGGCTTCAAAAGGACCGCTTGGGTGAGGATGAAATCCTTGCATCGCCGCGGACTGGCGTTAGGGTCGTGCCGAGGAAAGCCAAGCACTGATCATGACCGTCCATCCCACCGCCCTGGTATCGCCTGAAGCAGAGCTCGCCGAGGAGGTGGTGATCGGGCCGTTTGCGGTGATTGAGGGGCCGGTGAAGCTGGCGGCTGGAGTGCGGATCGGCGGGCACGCCTGGATTTGCGGCGACACGAGTCTGGGGGAAGGGACCCACATTGGCTGGGGCAGTGTGATCGGGGCTGATCCGCAGGATTTGGGGTTTGATACGGCGGTGAGCTCGGGGGTGCGGATTGGCGCACGCAACTCGATCCGTGAGTATGTGACGATCCACCGGAGTTCGAAGGCCGGCGGCCACACGACCTTGGGCGAAGGGAATTATTTGATGACCGGAGTGCATCTGGGTCACGATTCGCAGGTGGGGGATGACAATGTCATAGCCAACAACGTGTTGTTTGGCGGGCACGTGCATCTGGGCAACCGGGCGTTTTTGGGCGGGAGCTCGGTGTATCACCAATTTGTGCACATTGGGGATTTGGCGATGGTGCAGGGGCTTGCCGGGGTGAGTCTGGATGTGCCGCCGTATTGTGTGGTGCACGGGATCAACCAATTGGTGGGGCTCAACACGGTGGGATTGCGCCGGGCCGGGTTTGATACGGCCGCCCGGGCGGAAATCAAGCGGGCCTATCATGTGTTGTTTCGCTCGGACATGCCGCTTGGCAAGGCGCTGGAGGCGGCTGCCGCGATGGAGTGGGGTGCGGCGGCCCAACGTTTGCTGGACGCGGTTGCCCATCCCTCGCGCAAAGGGGTGATGGCACGCGGATGAGGCAGGTGCCGCCTCCAAGCTGCCATTTCCACAGACAACGCTCGACAGCGCGGCCATCCTGCCGCCATCCTTGGGGCGCGCAGACGTCCATGAGCCTTCCCCGCTTCACTCTATTGCGATACTTGCTGCCCCTCGCCCTAGTCGTGTTGGGATCGCTACTGTGCGGCTGGCTCATCCCATCCGAGTTGACCGCCGTCAACCAACAACTCACCGGATTCCCGGACTCCGACGTGTCCGCCCAACTCGTCCGCCCGTATATTTTGGCGGGTCTTTGCTACCTTCCTGCGCTGGCCGCCATCCTGTATGCGTTGGGCGGAACCCTCGACCGCCACATTGCCCGCGAGTTCGCCAGTATTTTCCTGCTGTGCGTATCCGCGCTCCTGCTCATTTGGATGCTCATCGACTTCGCCGAAAACCTCAGGGATTTCCGCAAAAGCGCCAGCACTCTCCTCACCGCTGCCACCTTTTACCGCGTCCGCTCGCCCGCCATCCTGCTGTTGCTGCTGCCTTATGCCCTATTGTTGTCCCTCATTTATTCGCTCGGCAAACTCTCCCGTGACCGCGAAATCGTCGCCATGATCCAATCGGGGCGCGGTCTGGTCCGGCTCACCGCGCCGCTCGTCGCCGCCGGCATTTGGTGCAGCGTGCTTTGTCTCGGCCTCAACTACCACTGGGCGCCCACCGCTGAAGGCCGTCAATCCGAAATTCTGGATGCCGCCCGTGGCATCCGCATCACCGAGGCCAAACACGTCATCTACAGCAATGTGGATAACCACCGACTCTGGATGGTTGGCGCATTCCCGAAAAACTACGAAAAAGGCGAACCGTTGCTCAATGTTGAAGTGACCACGACCCATCCCGACGGGTCGCTCGACTCGCGGCTCATCGCCAAACGGGCCCGCTGGGATCGGCAGGAAAGTTCCTGGACTTTTGAGGATCCGGTTATCGGCCACTTTTCTCCCGGCCAGATCCCCGAGTTTGAAATCCCCAACCCGCCCGTGGTCCGGCGGACGTGGCCGGAAACTCCCTGGCAATTGATCAAGCCGGGTCTGGCCGCGCCCTATCTTGGCATTCCAGATCTCAACGCTTGGTTCCGCTCCAATGCCACCCGACACCACACCCTTCCTAACAAAAACATCGCCGCTCCTTATCTCACCCAGTGGCATTACCGGTGGGCGCTGCCCTTCACCTGTTTGGTCACCGTGCTGCTTGCCGCGCCGCTGTCCATCCATTTTTCTCGCCGCGGCCCCGGCGGCAACATTTTCCTCGCCATCGTCCTCTCCGCCCTGATGCTGTTCACCACCAACGTCGTTTTGACCTTTGGCGAAGCCGGCTTTCTCCATCCCGCGCTTGCCGCCTGGTTGCCCAACCTTATTTTCACCGTTCTGGGCCTCGGCCTCTTTTACCGCCGTATCAACGAC
The DNA here is from genome assembly GCA_037132955.1 of Verrucomicrobiota bacterium. Lineage (GTDB taxonomy): Bacteria > Verrucomicrobiota > Verrucomicrobiia > Verrucomicrobiales > Akkermansiaceae > Luteolibacter. Next base: position 4,179 of record JBAXPF010000121.1, read on the forward strand.
CGCCCGATCCACCAGTCGGTGCTCAGGCTTTTCAAAATCATCAAGTAACCCGCCCCCTCCGCGCCATGGCTCTAGCAGAAAACTGGCATCTCCGCTCGCGTGGCCGCGAGTGCGCCGCATTGCAACGCCCGTTTGTTGCGGGTGAACCGATCATCACCGCGCTCTATCCGGATCCGGAATCCAGCGGCTACCTCCGGCGCGACTATTGTGTGGAGGCATGGAACGACCTTGCGTCCGCGGCCGAAGCGCCGTTTTCGTCATGGCGCAGCACCTACACCGTGGCCGGGGGCGACAAGCCGCAGGAAATCGACAAGGAGCCCCCGGAAGACTTTCTCCGCCGTCTCATTGAGGAAGACGAGGACGTCACGGAAAACACCCGTTATATTCTCGCCGTCATGCTTGAGCGCAAGAAACACCTGCGTGAGACCGACACTCAGCGCACGCCCAGCGGTATCCTCCGCATCTACGAAAACCGCAAGACTGGTGAAATCTATATCATCAAAGATCCGGACATTCCGCTCAGCCAGGTGGATGCCATCCAACAGGAAATCCTGCGCTTCCTCGAAACCCACACCCGCCCGGCCGCGGGCGAGACCCTAACCCCGGAGGCTACGGGCGAGGCCCCGGGTCCGGACGTCTCCGGAGACAACGCCTGCGGCCAAATCCCAAATCCCAAATCCCAAATCCCAAATTCTAAATTCTAAATTCTAAACCAAGAACATGGCGCCCCTTCTTCTATTCTTTCTCTTCGTTTCGAATTTCATGCTTAGAATTTAGGGCTTTTCTTCACCATGTTTCTCCCGGGCTACAAGGATCTGGTAAAACCGCAATGGGTAGCCACCCTTGAGGAACTCAAACTCTCCGGCGAACTGCCCGTGAGCGAACTCGCCCGCCGCGTGAAAATGAGCTACATGGCCGTCAAGCAATATTGCGAGGCCCTCAAAAAGTGTGGCTACCTTGAGCGTTCGCGCGCGCCGCGTCGCGCGGTCGGGCGTCCCGAAATTTTCTATCGACTCGCTCCCAAGGCGGATCTGTTGTTTCCCCAGGCGGGTCTCGGCTTCACCCTTGATTTGTTAGATAATCTCAAGGTGTTGTTTGGCGAGAGCGCGCCGGAGCGGCTCATTTTCGAGTATTTCGGCCACCTGCAGGACCGCTGGAATCCGCGTCTGGCCAAGGCCAAGACGCTGCTGGAAAAGGCCACCCTGCTGGCGGGTCTCAGGGCCCAGGAAGGCTGCTTTGTCCGCTGCAAATACGATCTGGAAAAGGGCCTCCGTATCGAGGAATACCACCATCCACTGTGGCCGGTCTTTACCAAATACCCGCGTGCCATCGGCATGGAAACGCGCATGCTCGAAGCGCTGCTTGGCAGCCGCGTCACCCGCCGCGAAATCCACGCCGGCCGTCACGGCCCGGCTCGCGTCGATTTCGAGGTGGCCTCCCTCGGCTAATTTTGCCAGTTTTCGAGGTTGGCGCGGGCGGGAAAATGCTTAGACTGCTTTCCGATGGAAGCACCCCGCGTGGAAGGCTTGAACGTTCGGCACCTGTTTGGCTCGGGCGGATGCGGGGATGTTTATCTCGCGGCGGACGCTGGGGGCGGGTTGTTTGCGCTCAAAGTGTTTGATGGCATGGCGATCCAACGCGGCTTGTTAGCAAAGATGACCGGGCGCCTGGCGGTGGGCGGTTGGCCCGAGGGCGTGATGCCGGTGGTGTTTTCCGATTTGGAAAGCCGGCCCGCGCGGCGGGTGACGCCATGGCTGGCGGACGGCGATCCTGACGTGGACCCGGGCCTGCTGCCACGGACCTTGCAGCATCGCCTGCACGAACACCCCGGGGAGGATTCCTGGCCGTTGGTGAGGGCTTTGGCGCGGGCCTTGGCGGCGATGCACTTGCGGCGGGTGGCCCACGGCAACTTGAAGCCGGGCAATGTGTTTTTCGATGACGCGGGCGGAATCCTGCTGGCCGATTGGACGCTAGGAAACATGCCGGGGGTGGGGCACCTCGACTTCACGGATGCCCTACTCTATCAGCCACCGGAACAACTTCTGGATGCCACGGGATATGCCGAGGGCAAGGGCTATCGGTGGGATGTGTTCGCGTTTGGGGTGTTGGCCTACCGCGTGCTGACCGGCCGGTTTCCCCGTTGCCATGAATCGTTCGGCCCGTTGGCACCCGCCCCCGGAACCACACGGGTCGAGGGCGTGCAGGCCGACCTGACGCTGTGGGCCAGGCAACTCACTGCGGAGCCTAACATCGAGTGGCCCAGTGAGCCGGGCAACGCGCTGGACACCGGGCTCCGGGGTTGGCTTGACAATTGTTTGGCGCTGGACCCGTTGCGGCGTCCGGCCAACATGCTCGAAGTGGCGGCCGGTTTGGATGCGGTTGAGGAGCACGTGGCGCTCGAGGAGGAACGCGAGCACTTGCTCGACCAGCGGCGGCGGGCCGACCGGCGGGCGTGGCGGGCATCGGTGGCGGCCGCGGCGGTCACGGCAGCCGCCGTGGTGCTGGGCTTCTTGTGGCAAACGACAGCATCCCAATTGCGGCGGGAAAAACATCAGCATCTAACGGAAATGCGGGAGTTGCAGAACCTGACGGACATCGCCGAGCAGGCCCGCGCGGCGGCGGAAACCCGCGCGGCGGCGGCGACGCGTCTGCTAGAATCCGAGCGGGAGTTGATGCTGGCCCGCTTGCAAGCATCGCGCTTGGTGGGGGATGAATTGTTTGCCTGGGGCATGGAGAAAGGGCATCGCTTGCTGCCGCCGCTGGATGGGCGCGTGCTGCGCTTGCAGCGGCTCGAGCGCTATTTCCAGGATTTTCTGACCCGCACGGCGGACACTCCGGCGCTGCGAGACGAGCGGCTGCGGGTGCGCATGCAATTGGCGGAACTCGCGCTGGCACAGGGCAACGCGGAGGTGGCCATGCAACGGCTCGGCGAGGCGTTGCAGGCATGGGATGGACAGCCGATGGATGCGGACTGGCACCTGCGCCTGGCCACCAACCGATTGGTGCTCGCCTTGTTGCGGCAAGCTGGCGCGGCCCCGGCGGCGGCAGCGGCTTTTGCCGAAGCCCGCAAGGCCTTGGCCGAGGTGCCCCCAACCGAGGTGAATGCCGATCGCCTCAGCCAATTATCGGCCATCCTTGATTTCCATGAGGCGAAATTACTGGCGGCACGTGGCGAGGAGGCCAAGGCGTCGGAGCAATTGATGCGGGCCACGCAAGCCTTGAACCGCTTGGCCGACCAGCGCCCGGATTCGCAGGTGTTGCGCTCGGAGCTCGCGGCTTGTTATTTGGCATCGGCTACCATTCTCGATGGGCTCGGCACCCTCGGCGATGCCCGCGAAGTGCGCACCCTCGCCATGGGGGAGTTGAAGCGCATGCTCAAGCAAACTCCGGACGACTTTCCATTGCGGCTGGAATTGGCCGGTTGTTATGGGGCCATGGCTGATGCCGCGCTGTTGGCCGCGGACACCATGGCGGCGGAGTCACTCTCCAAGGAGGCGGTTAAGTTGTTAGAAAAACTGCTGCGTGAGCAACCCGACAACCGTGAGGCGGTGACGCGCATGGCCGCGCAATTGGGCTTGGGCGCGGGCCTGATGCGGGATCGCGGCCAGACCGCCGAGGCGATGCAAGCCTTCGACGATGCCATCCGGATGTTGGAGAGGGTGCGCGCATCGGCACCGGACGCCGCCAACGTGGGCTATCGCCTCGCGTTGTTGTGGTGGCAAAAGGCCAGAATGTTAGGCGGTGAAGGCAAACCCAGTGACGAGATTTCGCTGACCTCCAAGGCCCGCGCGGTGTTGAGCAAGCTGGAAGACGAGCGCCAACCGGCGGGGCCGCCGCTGGAGCAGATTCAGCGTTCGCTGGCCTATCTGCTGGGGGACCTGGGGCATGCGTTGCAACTGGCGGAGAACAAGCCGGAGGCCCGGGCGGCCATTGGCGATGCCCTAACGACTTGGGAGAAACTGCGCAAGTCCCGGCCCAAGAGCGAGGAATATGAGGAAGGCGTCAGTTGGTGCCACCAGCGCTTGAAAGAGTTGAAATAACCGGATTTCCCTTTTACGGGTGGCGCCGGGGTATGTAACCTCCCGCCATGGTGACGCCTATCAAGTCGTTCAAGCTGCCCGCGCATTATGAGATTGAGCCTGAGTTGCGCGAGCAATTCAGCAACCGGCCGGGCCATCAACGTTGCGTGGAGGGGCACGACGAGTTGCTGCTGGTGGTCCACGAGGTGCCGCTGCCGGCCATTCCCGAACGCGAGGCCGTGTTTTTTTGGAGACGCCGGGATGGGCGCTGGACCCAGCCGGGCGGATCCGGCTTGAACGAGTTGGGCGAATTGCTCGACCGCTATGCGCAGGTGCTCGATGGCCACGAGGGCAGTCTGGACAAGGTAAGCACGGCGGCCCAGATATTCGGGGTCTTGCGGCACTCCGGTCCCTTGGCCCGCAGCACCCGCAATCTGGTGCTGGCGATGGAACAAACGCTGGCGGCTGACCCCGAGAACCGCGAGATACGGGCCTATCGCGACCGGGCGCGGGAACTCGAGCGCGCGGCCGACCTGCTCAACGCGGATGCGCGGATCACCTTGGAATTCTGGCAGGCAGAGCGCTCCGAAGAGCAATCCCATGCCTCCGCCCGCTTGGGCAAAATCGCCTTCCGGATGAATCTGTTGGCCGGGTTTTTCCTGCCGCTGATGGCATTCAGCAGTTTGTTCGGCATGAACGTCAAAATCCCCGGCTTCATGGAGCCGTTGTTTTGGGCCATCCTGGTCGTCGGCATTGGCACCGGTGCCTTGCTGCTCTGGCTGGTCGGTCGCCAAACCGGAAAAACACGAGAACTTAAAGAGGGAAATGAACCCTAGTTGGAAATCTGACAAGAGAATGGAGACAAGAGAATGGGGTTGGGATGCTCCGATCCCATTCGTCCGAGGTTCACAGAAAGAATTGGATCAATCGTGAAAGATACAACCTGCACCTGTCCGGTGAGAGAACATGAGGGTGCAACCTATTCAAAATCAGTATCAGCAGTGAAATCAGTGGTTTTCATCTTCCTTTATAGGTCTAACGCTCGGTTGGGACCGGGGTGTTGCCACCCGGCATGGGGAAGCCCGGAGGCAGGCTGCGCATGGGCGTGAGCCGCGGGGGCGGGGTTTGGAACACGGTCAGGAGAAACGACCATTGATAAACGCCCTTGGGCTCGAGGCGGTAGGCTTCAAGCGGCAATTCGCCCCACGAATTGGTGCCGCCCAGCCCCATTTGGCGGTGGTCGATGTTGAGGGTGACGACCTTGGTCAGCGGGATGTCCACGGGGTGGCGGGCGAGCTCAATTTGGTCAGGCAGACAGGGGTAGGCGGCCATTTCCAACAAATTCTTGCCGGTGGCATCGACGCGCAGGCCGGCGCCGCCCATCAGGTTGGTGAAGGTGGCCCAGCGGACCTGGGTGCGATTGCCGGATTCCTGGGGATCGACATAACTATGGAACAGTTCCGGGACGATGCCCTTGTGCACCGTGGTCCATGCGCCGGAGTTGCGATCCCAGTAATTTTCGTGCGGGCCTTTGCCGAACCATGTCCACGAGGCACAACCCGCTTCGAGTTGGGCCTGCATCCCGATGCGCGGGATCATCGGCAGGTTGCCGCTGGGCCGGAAACTGCAATCCACGGCAAGCTGGCCGGCTCCGGTGAAACGATAGGTGAGGGTGGCACTGCTTTGGCCCGCAGGGATTGTTAGATCAGCGGTGACGAGCACGTCATTGCCGTCGGGCTTGGCGGTGACGCGGGTGGCGGTGGCGTTCTGGCCGGCCTTGCGCCAAATCTTGAGGCGGTTGTAGAGTTGTGCACCGCGGTCGTTGTTGGTGGTGGGTCGCCAGAAATTCAGGTGCAGCGGGGCGAGGAGCAGTTCCTTGTCCTTGCGGGTGTAGGAAACCAGGGCGCCGGTGTGGCAGTCGATCGCGGCGCTGACGTCACCGGCATGGAGCGTGATGCGTTCAGCGGTCTCGGTGACGGTGGCGGCAGACTCGGATTTTTCCATGGCGGGTTGCGGGCGCTGGCCCCACGGCAAGGGCAATTCATCCCAGGCGACGGGCATGCCCTTGGGATGCCATGGGGTCGTATTGGCCAGGTCATAACGGAGGCGCAGGATATACTCGGAGTTTGGATCGGGAGTGCAGTGGGTGGCAATGCTGAGTTTGGCCGATTGCTGGGGGGCGATGGCAGGCAGGGTCAGGTCACCCTTGCTCAGTTCGACGCCGTCCTTGAGCAATTTCCATGAACCACTGAGGTCATCGGTGGAACGGAAGAAACGTTCGTTGCGCACTTCAATGGCGACCGTTGGCGTGCTCCCATCCGTGAGGCGGGTGTGGATGTCCTGATAGGCTTTTTTCACCTCCTCGAATTGTGGGGACGCCTGGAGGTCCGGCATGAAGAGACCGTTGCAGCAAAACGATTCCTGGTTAGGGTGGTCGTTGAAGTCGCCGCCAAAAGCATAGAACGAGCAGTCCTGCGGTTTGGCGGCAGCGGCGATGAAATCCAGCTGCAACACGGCATCGGATATTGCTTGGCAGGTTTGTTCCGGGGTGAGGGCCCGGGCGCAGACGGTGGCACGGCGGATGGAGCCATCAAAGCGGCGTGAGACTTCGTCGGTGTCCAGGGCCACGGCCACTGGGTTGGAGTTGGTGTCCACCGGGCCGGCCACCGCGCGGGTGCCCGCCTGTATGCCGTCAATGGCGAGGCTCAGGTGCGCACCGTCATAGATGCCGGCGATGGTATGGAACGCCTGATGCCAGTCCGCGGGCAGCGCCACGCTCACCGCCTGCCTGACGCCTTTGGATTGGATGGAGAACTCTATCTTCTTGCCATCGGCCGTGACGTTCATGGCGTAGGCGGTGTTGCCTTTGGTGAGGATTGGGTAGCCCTCGGCGGACTCGCGGTTGTTGCCGCCGCCGCCGGTGTTGCCGCGGATTTCCGCCACCAAGGTGAGCGGGCCGGTTAGATCGAGGGCCGGCGAGGAATTGACGACCACGCCACCGCCGTAAAGCCCCTCGTCCTTGGACAGGGAACCACACAGGCGGCTGGTTATTTTGTTAGGCGAGGCATCCTCCACGGCATCCATGGCCTGCTTGTTGCGCATGAGTCCCTGGTCTTTCCAATCCCAGATGAAGCCACCTTGCAGCAGGCGTTCCTTGCGGATGGCATTCCAGTAATCGACGAGGTTGCCGGATGACTTGCCCATGGCGTGGCTGTATGCGCATTGGCTGAGCGGGCGCTGTCGGGCCGCTGGCTTTTTCTCCTCGTTGCGGCATTACCTGAGGGTTTCCGCGACGGCTTAATACGTCCGACTGAAGAAATCGACGTGGGCGCCC
>JBAXPF010000122.1:0-11454 GCA_037132955.1 Verrucomicrobiota bacterium
GTGTCGGGCGGGCCGATGACGCGATTGTGGCCTATCAAAGTTTCATCGGCGGCAAGGGATTCCGGCTGCCGCAGGGTGAGGCCGCGCAGAAATTCGAGGAGCAACTGCGCGCCGCTCCCGCCACCCATTTGGCCAACTTGAAAATGCGTGCGGTGTTCCGTATCGGGGCGTTGTTGGACCGGCAGAAGAAGCGCGAGGCGGCCATCGCCACCTGGCAGGGATATGTCAAGGATTACCCTAACGGACCGCAGTGGTCCGACAGCCAGAATGCCATCATCGACGCCGAGTTCGAGCTGGGCATGGACGCCCTAACTGACAAGGACGAGCCGCTCGCCCTGCAACGCTTCGACGGGTTTTTGCGCGCCCACCCGCTGGATGAGCGTGCGCCGCGCATCCTCTATCTGTTTGGAGCGGTGCACGAAGCCAAGGCCATGGAGCTTGAGAAATCCAAGGGGGATGCGGACGCCATTCATGCCGGTTACCGCAAGGCCATCGAGGAATGGACCAAATTGGTGAGCAAATACCCGCATAGCGAGGAAGCCAACAGCGCCTTGATGAAAAGCGCCACCCTCCACGAGGAAAAATTCGGCGAGTTCGACAAGGCCCTCCAGATCTATCGCAAACTGACTGGCCCATTCGGCTTTGCCGGGGCTAACAAATCCATCGCCCGGCTCACCGGCAAGTCGCTGGAGTTGTCCGCCGAGCGCACTTTCCGCACCAACGAGCAGGCGGTGGTCAAGCTCAAGTTGCGCAACATCGAGAAATGCACGGTGCGCCTCCACGAGATCGACCTGCAAGCGTATTTCCGCAAGATGCACGGCATCACCGGGGTGGAGCGGCTGGATGTGTCGCTCATCCAGCCGGACAAGACCTGGGAGTTCAAGCCTGAGGGTTATGCCAAATACCAACCCTTCGAACAGGAGATCAAAATCCCTTTCCCAGCTAACGAACCCGGTGCCTGCGTCGTCACCGTGGGCGATGATGAGTTGGAGTCCTCCGTGCTGGTTCTGCGCTCCGACCTCGAAGTCATCGTCAAATCCAGCCGCCGTGAGGTGCTCGCTTTTGTCCAGAACATGCGCACCGGCAAACCCGCCGCCGAGGTGGAACTCCTCGTCAGCGACGGCAAGGCGGTGGTCGCCACCGGCAAGACCGGCGACGACGGTGTCTTCAAGACCACCCTCGCCTCGCTCAAGGAGCTTGCCGATGTGCGTCTCTTCGCCATCAGCAAAGGCCATGCCGCAGCCTTCAATCTCGATCTGGCAGGGCTGCAGCTGGCGTCCGGTCTAACGGCCAAGGGCTACCTGTACACCGAGCGGCCCGCCTATCAACCCGGCGCAACCGTGGCGCTGCGCGGCATCCTGCGCGAGGTGCGCGACGCCGCGTATGCCGTGCCGGAAAACGCTGAGTTCAAGCTCAGCATCACCGATCCCCGCGGCCGCCTGCTGTCAGAGCAGTCGGTCAAGGTCAGCGCCTTTGGCACCTTCAACTCGTCCCTCGTGCTGCCAGCCGCGGCCGCCAGCGGCCAATATGTCATGGCCGCCCACCAAGAGCGCAAGGGCCTCGAGCCGCTGCATTTCCAAGGCACCTTCGAAGTCCGGGCGTTCAAGCTGGAGAAAATCAAGTTGTCGATGGAGTTCCCGCGCCGCGTCTGGTTCCGCGGCGAAACCATCGAAGCCACCCTGCAGGCCGCCTTCTATTGGGGCGAGCCGCTGGCGGCGCGCCCGTTGCGCTGCACCTTGCCCGATGGTCGCAATCTAACCGTCACCACCGATGCCCAAGGCCAGGCCAGGCTGGCCTTCGATACCACCGGCATGCGTCCCGGCAGCGCCCTTGCCTTCACCGCCGCGCTTGATGGCGACAACGTGACAACCACCGAGACCCTCACCCTGGCCCGCCTCGGCTTCGGCATTGCGGCCAAGCCCAGCCAGCCGGTGGTGATTGCGGGCGAGCCGTTCGACCTTGCTCTAACAACCACTGGCGCCGACGGCCAAGCGGTCGGTGAGTCCCTCAAGGTCGCCGTGCTGCGCATCGAGCAGCCCAAGACCAGCCCGGTGCTCGCCCTGTTGCCATGGCGGGATGGCCCCGGCCCGCAACCCGCGGAGGTCAAGGAGTCCGAGGCTGAGGTGACAACCGATCCCACCACCGGCAAGGCCACGCTTGCCCTGCAATTGGCAAAGGGCGGCATCTATCAATTGCGCAGCACCGGCACCGATCGCTTCGGCCAGAGCGTCACCCACCAGTGCCAGGTTGAGGTTTCCGCTGCCGATGATGCCACCAAGCTCCGGCTCTTTGCCGACTCATCAACCCTCAAGGTCGGCAATGACACCACCGTGCGGCTGCACTCGCGCCTAACAAAAGGCCTGGCTCTGCTCACCTTCGAGGGCGAGACCCTGCTCCGCCACCGCATCATCGAACTGAAAAGGGATGACAATGAAATCGTCCTCAAAGTCGGCCATGATTTGTTCCCTAACTTCCGTCTCGCGGTGGCAGCCATCGATGGCCGCGCTCTGCGCAGCGCCGCCAAGGACTTCGAGGTCGAGCGTGAACTCAAGGTCACCGTCAAGCCGCTCAAGGACGCGTTCCTCCCCGGCGAGGATGCCAAGGTCGAACTCAGCGTCACCGACCAGACCGGCCGCCCCGTCGAAGCCGAACTGAGCCTCGCCCTGGTCAACGAAGCCTTGTATGCCGTCTGTCCGGACCCTCTCACACCCATTCTGGACTTTTTCCAAAAGGATGCCCGCCGCCACGCCGGGTTCAATCTCGGTGCCACCTGCGCGTTCCATTACCAAGGCACCACCCGGCGCGTCTCCAAGGAGCTGGTGGCCGAAGCCGGTCGTCTGGCCCGCAGTGAGGCGGAAGCAGCCCAACTCGAAGAGCTGCGCGAGGACATGACCGCTAACCAACCGGCACCGGCAAGTCCAGCCAGCGAAATGGGCGGCGGCAGTGGCGGCTTTGCCTTCCGGAGCGGCGGTGACCACGATGTTGCGGACCCATTCGCTGCGGACCGGGATATTTCGTTAGATTCGTCTGCCGGCGCCGGCGTCCTGTACGAGGAGGGTCTCGGGAATGGCCGCGTGGCCGATCACAAGCCGGTTGCAAAGCCCGCCGCCCCACCGCGCCGTGAAGTGAAAGGTGAGGGCTGCTGGTTGCCCTCCGTGGTCACTGGTGCCGATGGCAAGGCCGTTGTCACCCTGCCCATGCCGGAAACCACCACTGCCTGGCGTCTAACCGCCCGCGGCTGTTCGGTGGAAACCTTGGTGGGTCAGGCCACAGCCCAGGCACTCACCCGCAAGGATTTCTTCGTCGAGCTGAAGACCCCCGCATTTCTCCGCGAGGGCGACGAACTCCGCGTGGTCGGACGCGTGCACAATCTAGCCGATTACAGCGGACCCGTGGACTTGCGCCTCCGCGTGCTCGATGCCAAGGACAAATCCAAGGTGCTGGCCGAACGCGAAAAGACCATCGCCGTGAAAGCCAAGTCCGGGGCCGAGGTCGCCTTTGATGCGGTCACCGTGCCAGCCACCTTGGACATCACCACCGAACTCACGGCCACCGCGCGGCCTGTCGTGCTCGGCCTCAAGCCCCTCAATGATGCGCTGGCCCTCAATATCCCCGTCACCCCTTGGGGCCTTTCCTACGCCGCCCACGCCGGGGGCAGCGCCAAGGCCGACACCGCCGCCGTGCTCAGCCTGCCTGCCGGGCGCCCGTATGCCTCGCTGTGGATGAGCGTGGCCGTCGGGCCGGATGTGCGCACCGCCGTGCTCGACATGGCGCTGCGCCGCAGTGCGGCCGGCCCGTGCCAGGACATGGCCCGCCTCATGCCACCCGCCTGGGGCGATACCCCGGCCAACGATTTGTTAGCCGCAGCCACCGCCCTGCGTTACGCCCACACCGGCAAGGTGGACGAAACCTACACCCGGCAACTCGCGGTCCGCGCCCGGACGCTCGTCGCCTCGCTCGTTGCCTGTCAGGCGGCCGACGGCAATTGGAGCTGCCAATCGTTAGGCCACCTCACCACCGCGCGGGTTTTCTGGGCGCTCATCGAGGCGCGCCAAAGCGGCATCGTCGTGGATAAGGCTAGCATCGACAAGGCCGCCGTCGCCCTGCTCAAACAATTCGAGGCCTGCGACGCCAACGACAATGACAGCAAGGCGATCATCCTGCACGCCCTCTCGACTGACAAGCGCGCCGATTTTGCCAACTGCAACCGCCTCTACCGCGAACGCAATGCCTTGGGCAATTCCAGCCTCGCCCACCTCGCCCGCGCCTTCTTCAACCTCGAGCGCCGTGAGATCGCCATCGAACTCGCCACTCTGTTAGAGGAAAAGCCATTTCCCGATCCCGGCAAGCCGGTGGTCTGGGAAGGCGGCTGCAAGACGGCCTGGCTCAACGACACCGATGAGACCACCGCAATGGTATTGTTAGCCATGGCGGAAACCCTGCCCGCCTCGAAGACCACCGCCGCGACCGCCCAAGCGTTGTTGCAAGCCCACGGGTGCTTCGGCTTCCCCTCGCCCCGTGCCCAGGGACCGGCCGTCGCCGCGCTTGCCATGTGGTTCTCCCAAGGCCTCCAACAGGCCACCGATATCGAGCTGGCCGTGGAGGTCAACGGCAAGGAGATCGGCTTGATCAAGACCGTGGCCAGTCTCGGCCAGCAGTTGCTGGCGGTGCCTGACAAGCTGGTCAAGGCGGACAAGAACCTGGTGGAGTTCAAGATGAAGGGCCGTGGCCGCTACACCTATGCGGCCACCTTGTTCGGTTTCTCGCCGGAGATGAAGGCGACCCCGGAGAATGCCGTTCCATGCATGGAGAATGTGCTGCAGTTGCACGCGCCGCTCGCCTACCGTGAGCGGTCGCTCGGCGAGAACAGCTCCTCCTCACCCGTCACCCACCTCGAGAACGGCCAGCGCCTCCATGTGGTTGTCAAGTCCAGTCGCGCATGGAATCAGTTCGGACGCCGCTACGCTCTTGAAATCGCCCTGCCGCCCGGCGCGCGCCTCGATGCAAACAGTTTTGGCGGGGATATGGCGCAAATGACTGGCAGGGAAGTGACGGATTCGACGGTCACGTTCTTCTTCAACCGACGGCAGAATCAGGTGAGCTTCGACCTAACCGGTTATGTGCCGGGCAAGTTCCGCATGCTGCCGCCGGTGGTGCGCGAACTCGGCAACCCGGACTCCATGAGCATCGGCCACGTAACCGAACTCACCGTGCTGGCCGCCGGCGAAAAATCACCGGATCCCTATCAGATGAGAGACGACGAGCACTACGAGCTGGGCAAATGCTATTTCGACGACGGCGATCTCGCCACGGCTTTGGAACATTTGGCTATCGTCCGCAAGAACAACCCGAAGTATAATGAGAGCTACTTGGCGCGCATGTTGTTGTGGATTCACACCAGCCCGCAGTTCTATGACGCGCACAAGATCGTCGATTTGTTCGAGGTCCTGCGCGAGCGCTATCCCCAGTTGGAAATCCCCTATGACAAGATCCTGGTGGTGGGCAAGGCCTACACCGACATTGGCGAGTTCGAGCGCTCGTGGCTGGTCTATCGCGCCGCCATCGCCGCGAGTTTCAACAACGACTCGGCCATCAGCGCCGTGCTCGAGGATGAAGGCCGCTTTCTCGGCTCCATCGATTTCCAGGAGCGCATCTGGCGCGAGTATCCGGACACCGCCGACGTGCTCGCCAGTTATTTCGCGCTCTCGCAGTTGCTCTATCAGAAAGCTCCCAAGGCGCATGAACTGCCCAAGGAGGACAAGGTCCAGCCGGAGAAAACCGCCATGCTCAAACGCACCGCCGACCTGTTGTTCTCGTTCCTGGCGATGTATCCCAAGGACCCGCTGGCCGATGACGCCGGCTTCAGCCTGGCCAACTGCCTGCTGGCCCTCAAGAACTATCCGCTGGTGGTTTCGTTAGGCAATGAGTTCGCCAAGAAATTCCCGGACAGCCCGCTGGCCCCCGGCTTCCAATACATGACCGCCCTCGGCTTGTTCTGGCAGAACGAATATGCCGAGGCCCTGGCGGCGGCCAAGGTGGTGGCCGATGGCGACAGCAAGGACCGCGATTTCGCGCGTTACATCCTGGGCCAGATCTATCACGCGGAAAGCAAACCCAAGGATGCCATCGAGTGGTATGACAAGGTCAGGGATATCTATCCGGACGCCGCCGAGGCCATCGCCTACTTCGAGAAAAAGAGCATCGCCCTGGATGAAATCACCGTCGTCAAACCCGGCGAGCCCGTCGAACTCACCCTCAAATACCGCAACATCAAGGAGGTCTCGCTGCAGGTCTATCGCGTGGACCTGATGAAACTCTATCTCCAACAGAAAAACCTCAGCGCCATCACCCGCGTCCAACTCGCCGGCATCCGCCCGGAACTCGAACAGACCACCGCGTTGGGCGACGGCAGGGACTATGTGGAAAAGGAGCGCAAGCTCTCCCTCAAGTGGAAGAATGAGGCGGCCTACCTCATCATCTGCCGCGGCGACGACCTGTTCACCAGCGGCATGGTCCTCATCACGCCGCTCAAGATCGAGGTCCAGGAAGACGCCGCCAGCGGTCGCGTCCGCGCCAATGTGTTAGATACGGTCAAGGGCGGCTACCGGCCCGAGGTCCATGTCAAGGCCATCGGCAGTGCCGACAGCGAGTTCCGCAGCGGCGAAACCGACCTGCGCGGCCTGTTCATCGCCGAGCCGATCCACGGCAAAGCCACCGTCATCGCCCGCGAGGGCGAGTCCCGTTACGCCTTCTTCCGCGGCGATACGTGGCTGGGCGCGCCGCCCAACGCCCGCCCCGCGCCGGCCGCGCAACCCGCGTCCCCGGCCCAACAACTCGACTATCAGGATAACCTCAATTTTGAGAACGGCAAGATCCAGCAATTCAACAACAGCAAGTTCAACGAGCAGCGCCGCCAAGCCCCTAACAAGGGCGTGAAGATGAAGCAGGCGTTCTGATTTCTCACACCTCGGTCATCGTCTGGTCATAGAAGCCGAGGTAGTCGTCAGGGGTGTCGCTTTCACGCCACGCCATCGCACTCTTCGGATGGAGGTTCATCTGGCCGGTGATATTGTAAGGCAGCGACGGCCCCCAATCGAATTGCTGGCGCATCGGCAGGATCGTCTGCTGGATCGCCTCGATGACCGGACGCAAGCGGAACTTCGGATTGCGCAGGAATCCTAACAATATTTCCATCGGGCAATTGCCGGCGCCGCGGCCGAGGCCCATGAGGGTGGCGTCCACGCGGTTGGCGCCGAGGATGATCGCCTCGACGGTGTTGGCGAAGGCGAGTTGCAGGTTGTTGTGGGCGTGCATGCCGATGTGCTTGCCGGTGCCTTCCACGGCCGCGGTGTATTTCCGCACCAAAAAGTCAATTTGCTCGCGGAACAAGGTGCCGTAGCTGTCCACCACCACGATGGTGCCGGCGGAGGACTTGGCCGCGATCTCAAGTGCCTGATCGATCTCCGCCTCACCCACCGTCGAGATGGCCATGATGTTCAAGGTGGTTTCATAACCGAGATCGTGACAATACTCGACCATCTCAAGCGCCTCGGAAATCTGGTGGACATAACATGCCACGCGAATCACGTCGAGCACGCTGTCCTTGGCGGCGATGATCTGATGGCGCCAGTCGCTCTTGCCGCCGGCGTCCGCCATGGCCGCCAACTTCAAGCCGGTGGCCTCAAAGGTATGGTCGCCGACCACCCGCCGCATGTCTTCCTCCTCGCAGTGGCGCCAGGGTCCATACTTGGAGCGCGGGAATTGCGCCGGCGCGTTTTTGTAGCCGATTTCCATGTAATCGACTCCGGACTCGACCGACGCCCGATAGACCGCGCGCACTTGCTCGTCGGTGAAATGTGAATTGTTGATGAGACCGCCGTCGCGGATCGTGCAATCCAGCACTTTCAGTTCGGGGCGATAGGTAATCCAGGGTGCTTTTTCGTTCATAGGCCACGGCAAGATGGTGGGGCGGGTGGCAGATGGCAAGTCCGGACTTGCGTGGTCCGGAATTTGCAGGTTGGATGGGCGAGTCAATCCCCAGCAACGGATGAGTGCCCGTGACCCCAGTGAAACCAACAACGCCGCGCGGGCAACAGCCCCCGCCGCACGGGCACGCAATCGCCACGAAATCCGTGAAAACCGCAAGGCCATCGTGCTCGGCACCTTGATCGGCTGGGTCATGCGGCTGGGCTCCGCCACCCTGCGCTTTGAGATTGAGGACCGCTGCGGCATCGGCAAGCCGGGTCAGTTTCCGGCACCGGTCATTTACGCGCTGTGGCACAATCGGTTTTTCACCGTGCCCTCCGCATGGCGCCGCCTCTGCGGTGACTCGCGCCAATCCGTGATTCTCTCCAGCGCCAGCAATGACGGGGCGATGGTCGCCAGGGCCATGGCGGTATTCGGGTTTGGCGCGGTGCGCGGGTCGTCGTCGCGCCGGGGGGTGGCCGCGCTGGTCGGGATGAAACGGGCACTGCGGGACGGCTTCGATGTGTGCATCACGCCTGACGGTCCGCGTGGCCCGCGCTATGTGTTTCATCCGGGCATGGTCAAACTCGCCGCAGCCACCCACACGCCGATCATTCCCATTCACGTGTGCTTTGCCGCGGCATGGCGCTTGAAAACCTGGGACCGCTTTGTCATTCCCAAACCGTTCAGCCGCGTCCATGTCATCTTCGATCACCCGCTCAGCGTGTCGCCCACGGCGGATGGACCTGCCTTCGAAGCCGAACGCCAACGCATCGAAAACGTGCTCCGCGCCGGAGTCGATGACTTGGATCAGGACCCTTTGCCACGCTGAATCTATCAACCAACCGCTCACATGCCGGCCTCAGCGAGGCGTTCGTGCATTTCGGCTTTTTGGAGTTCGCGGGTGAACTCGGAAAAATCGCCGGCCATCACGCCGCTCAGGTTGTGGGAGGTAAAGCCGATGCGGTGGTCGGTGATGCGGGATTGGGGGAAATTGTAGGTGCGGATTTTTTCCGAGCGGTCGCCGGAGCCGATCAATGACCGGCGGTGGGATGAATAGGCGTCCTGTTGGCTGCGAAGTTTTTGTTCGTAGAGTTTGGTGCGCAGAATCTGCATGGCGATCTCGCGGTTTTTAATTTGCGAGCGGCCTTCTTCGCAGCGGACGTAGATGCCGGTGGGCAGGTGGAATATCTGCACGGCAGATTCGGTGCGGTTGACGTGTTGGCCGCCGGCACCGCCGGAGCGGCAGACTTCGATGCGAAGGTCTTCTTGTCTGATTTCCACGTCGACCTCTTCCGCCTCCGGCAACACGGCGACGGTGATGGTGGAGGTGTGGACACGGCCTTGGGTTTCGGTCGTTGGCACGCGTTGAACCCGGTGCACGCCCGATTCATATTTCAGATGGCGGAACACCTCGTCGCCCGTCACTTTCAGGATGACCTCCTTGAAGCCCCCAACCTCCGACGGGCTGCTTTCCAGATGTTCGCACTTCCAGCCACGGATGTCGGCATAGCGTTGATAGGCGCGCATCAATTCGGCGGCAAAGAGCGACGCCTCGTCGCCGCCGGCACCGGCGCGGATTTCTATCAGGGCGTCGCGATCTTCGTTAGGATCGGCGGGCAGCAGCGCGTATTGAAGGTCATCGGCCAGGCCGGCGACACTGGCCTCCAGCGCCGGAATCTCCTCGGCGGCCAGCGCGACAAACTCCGGATCCTCGGATTTGGTCAGTTCCAAATTATCCGCGAGGTGGCGTTTGGTGCTTTGGAGTTTTTCCCACAGGTCGAGGGTTTGTTTGAGCTTGCGGTGCTCGCGCAGCAACTCGGTGGCGCGCCTGGGATCGGCAAATAACTCCGGATCGCCCACCGCTTCCTCCAGTTCGGCGAAGCGGTCGCGGCGTTTGGCGATGAGCGAGGAGTAGTCCATGCGGGGAGATCGGCAATCAGGAATCAAGGCCAGGCACCTGTCGCTGGGTTTCCGGATCCAGGTAAATCGTGAGTAGGTGCATGACACGGGAAACTTAGCGGGCTCATGGCAGAAGGCAAGTATAGGTGTTGCGTTAGATTGATAGGGCGTGTTACTCTCCGGTGCGCCGACCCTCTTGGAGGGAGTTGTCAGCAGTGCTAATCTCAGCAAGTCCCCAATTCCCGCCCATGAAAATGTTTTCACGCATCCTGGTCATTGTTGCGCTCATCACCTTGGAACTCGCCAAGGGCAGCGCCCTCCTCGCGCAAAACACCCAGTCCCATCCATCCGGGGGGGCAAGGATGGCCTCTCCCTCCTGGCAGTGGGCGCGGCCGCCGCTCACGCCAAGCCCTTTTATGACTGGGTCGCCAATGATGGCCGCGTCATTCAGGCGGAGTTCGTGAGATTGGATGGCGAGACGGTCATCATTGATGAGAAATGGCTAACAATTCCCCGTGGCCTTGGCGAAGCAGTTGTCACGCGAAGCCGCAGCCATGCGCGCCGCAGCCAAGATCCCGGCCGCCCCGGCCGCCCCCGGCCGCAGCGCTGGTTTTCTCGCTCATTCCAGGTGGAGAATTCATCATGGGCGACGTGAGCGACGGGGGTAGGTTTGCTCGGCCGCACAAGGTCATCGTTAGTCCATTTTACCTGCAGAAGACGGAGGTGACCAAGGCCCAGTGGGACGCGGTGCGGGCATGGGGGCTGAAGAATGGATACCCGGATCTGTCAGAGGCAGTCGGCACGGCACCGAACCACCCGGTGCAAACGGTATCGGGGTATGACGTGGTGAAGTGCTGCAATGCACGCAGCGAAATGGACGGCATTACGCCGTGCTTCTACACCAACCCGGCGCAGACTGCCATCTATCGTTTGCCGACGGAGACGGAGTGGGAGAAAGCGGCCCGTGGCGGAGTGAGCGGCAAGCGTTTCCCGTGGGGTGACACGATCAGTCACGAACTGGCGAACTATTGTGTTTATTCGTCCAACGGAACCACGAACGATTACAGCTACGACGTGACGCTGAGGCCTGACCATTCTATCAAAAATTACTATCATCCGACTAACAAGCCGGATGGTGGGATCAGCACCACTGGTGGAATTCCCCCTACCGCACCACCCGGAAGTTTCGCCGCTAATGGCTACGGCTTGTATGACATGGCGGGCAACGTGATGGAGTGGTGTTGGGACTTGCATGGGAAATATCCCAGCGCCTTGAAGACGGATCCACGGGGGTGGTTTCGAGCGTCAGCCGCGAGGGGGACTATGGCGGCACCGCATGCTTCGCGTGCGTCGCCTTTCGCTGCAACCAATATCCCCGTAGCGCTGCCGAACAGGTGGGGTTCCGCCTTGCCCAAAGTCAGTCTGCACAGCAAGCATGGGAGACCGCGACCAAGTAGAGCAGGGCAAGCGGGAGGGGGCGAGCGCTGCTATGAAATGAAGAACATATTCATATTGACTGCCATTATGTTGTTTTATAATGCCAGCCATTATGTTGTTGACAACCGCAAAATAATGGGTTTGTTTGTA
>JBAXPF010000123.1:0-11434 GCA_037132955.1 Verrucomicrobiota bacterium
CACACGGGCAAGCTGCCCGTGCCCCTCTTGAAGACGGGACTTGGCAAGTCCCGCTTGATGTCACCTCTTGAAGACGGGACTTGGCAAGTCTTGCTCCATGCAAGGAGCGGTGCTTCTCTTCCCTTAAGCCTTGGTCATTGAGGGTTGGCTATAGTAGCTGCGGCTTCCAGCCGCCAGTCTTCTGTCTTCCTATAACTGATCACTTCTTCCTCACGGCTGGGTGGCTTTCAGACGGGCGAACACCTTGCCGCCGGGGGCCTTGCTGGCAGGGATGTGCACACTAACCGTGTCCGATGGGGACGCTGGAGTCACCGTGACATCGACGCTGTCACTTGAGCTGCTGGCCGCGCCGATGGTCACGGGGGTCCAGCTATTGCTGGTGAGGCTGGTGGAATACTCCAGGACCAGGGTGGACTGGGTGATAGAGGCTTCCAAACGCTTGAACGTGAGGGTCAGGCCGCCGCTGGCACTGGCGCTGGCGGTGGGCAGGAGCGCGTTGCTATTGGCACTTGGAGTGGTGGCTCCGAGGATCCAGGCGAGGCCGTTGGCAACTCCATCATTGTTGGAATCCGCGTTGAAGGCAGCGCCACTGGCCCACGTCTTGTAGGCGTCGAGGGTGACGGTGACCAACTGCGCGCCGGTGCCCGGAAGATCCCCAACAAAGTTGCTGCCCTTGTCGGCAAGCGGCGCGTTGTAGTTGATCATCCAGTAGTTGCTGCCAAACAAATACGAGGTGTCGTCCGCGTAGCCGCTGAAGGTGCCCGTGAGACTGCCCGTGTAGCTCAGCAAGGTGAGTCGGCTGCCCGTCGCCCAGGCACCGTCCAACCCGCTCAGGGTGAGCGTGGGTGACGTGAGTGTCAGGGCGCCAGTGACCACCATCAGGTCGGCCACTGCGGGCGTGCTATACAGCGTTCCCATCACCAGACTCGATCCGCCGTTGAGGGTGAGGGGACCGGAGGCCAAGCTCTCGAGTGAATCACCGCCGGGTTTGGGAATCCCGGTCACATTGACCGCGCCGGCGATGCTGCCGCTGCCGCCGAGGGTGGCCCCCGTGGTGACGGCGACTGCGCCGGGGAGGCTGCTGTTGACCAGCAGGGTGCCGTTGTCAACGGTGGTGAGGCCGCTGTAGTTGCTAGAGCCGGAGAGCGCCAGGATGCCGCCGCCGCTCTTGAGCAGGGTCATGCCGGAACTGCTCTCATTGATCCCGCCGGAAACCGTGAGCGTGCCGCTGCTCACCGCCACTTCCGCGTTGTTAGCCAAAATGACCGGCGCGCTGATCGCCTGCGTGCCTGCCGAACTGATCTTGGCTGACGCACCGGCCAGGCTGAGGCTGCTAGAGCCTGACAGCGTGTAGTCACCGGTGCTGAGGTTGAGGGTATGGATGTTGGCGGCCACGTCCACCGTGACGGTGTGGCTGCCGGCGGTGGCAAAGGTGGCACTGTCCACGCCAGTGAAACCGCCATCCAGCCCCGGCGCCACATGCACGCTGGCGCTGAGCGCGTCATTCCAGTTAGAGTCCCCACTCCAATTGCCAGACGCGCCGCTCCACACCATGTCTCCGGAATAGACCTGACCGGTGATGGCGATCGACGGAGTGTACAGACTTGCATTGTGGCCGCTAAGGCTCGAATCATCGGCAAACGTATAGGTGATACTCTGGTCGAGCAGGGTGCCGCCGGTCGTGCCGCCGGCCAGGCTCGCACTCAGCGGTGTGGCGCTGCCATTGTTCAATAACCCGGTGAGGGGGGTCAGTGAGACATTGTGAGTGCCCGTGCCGGCACCTTTAAGGGCCACGCGGTTGTCGCCG
Source organism: Verrucomicrobiota bacterium (assembly GCA_037132955.1). GTDB lineage: Bacteria > Verrucomicrobiota > Verrucomicrobiia > Verrucomicrobiales > Akkermansiaceae > Luteolibacter. The sequence goes on from JBAXPF010000123.1 coordinate 1,808, forward strand.
GGGGTGCCGTTGGAAACGTTGATGTTGTTAGAGCTGCCGAGCGGACCGCTGTAGCCGGCGTGGATGTTGCCCAACGCCAGGGTGGCCGGGGTGAAGCCCGGGCTGGCATGGTCATACACGGTCACGGATGCGGTCACTGGAGCATCCGGCGTCGGCGTGCCGCCAGCGGTGACGTTGGCCACGGTGGGACTGGCCGCACTGATCGTATAGGATCCTGCCGTGCCAGCAGAGAAAGTGTATCCGGTGGCGGTGGCGGTGCCGCTCAGGGCCAGGTTGGAGTTGCTGCCTGCCGTCCCGGGGGTGACTGTGCCGCCGCTGGCGATGGGCGCCACGCCACTGACATTCAGGGCATCCTGCAATCCCGTGCCGGTGTTTAGCAGGATGGTGGAAACTCCCACTGAACCGCCCACAATGAGAGTCGCGGTCGACGCACCATTGGCCGTGCTCGTGAGTTGATATTGGCCATTGGTGGCGGTGATGGCGGACCCCGCAAAGTGCAGGACGATGTCGTTACTGCTCTGCGTGAGAGAGAAACTGCCGGCACCGAGCGAGTTGCCGCCCGAAGCAAAATTGGTCGTGCTCAGCGTAAAGGCCGCAGCATCAAAACCGCTGATGGCGCTGGTGGCACTCGCTATCACCCAGTCGTAGTTTTTGCTGCTATCCCAACTGCCCACCGCACCCAAGGCATGCGTGCTGTGCAGCAGGCCATTGACGTCAAGGGTGAACTTGCTGCTGGGGGTCGCCGAAATGGCCAGGGTGCCGCTCACGTTAAGCCAGTCAAACCCGGCATCCAGGCCCTTGTAGGCGGTCTGTGCCACATTGGCTGTGTCCACCTGGTCGACCTGCCACAAATACGAACCGCCGCCGGCCCACGTGATGCCGCTGGTATAGGACTGGCTGCCCGGGCTGTTGCCAGGTGAGAGAATGCCGTTGGCGCCGATGGTCACCGCAGTGCTGATTGTGCCGCTGCCGCCGATGGTGCCCTGGGTGAGCGTGATGGGCGCGACCACCGCAGTGCTGCTGCTGGTGAGGAACTGGGCCCCGCTGCCATTGATGGAGATGCCTTTGCTGGTGTTGATCGAACCACTGCCGGACAAAACCAGCGTGCCACCGCTGATAGCAGTTGCACCGGTGTAGGTGTTGGCAAAGGAGAGCGTCAGCGTGCCCGCGCTGTCCTTGATCACCTTGCCGTAGCCGCTGATGGCCGCGGTTGAGACCGTGGTGCCGCCCGCGCCGCCGATAGTTAGATCCGCGGTCGACGAGAATGCGGAGCCTGAAACGACACCGCCGGACGACCCGGTAACCACGCCGCCGGTGAGAGTGAGTGCGCCGCCGCTGTCTGAATTGATGCGCGCGCCGCCTTCGCCAATCGCAATCGCGCCGCCATAGGTCGAGCTGTTGCTGGCGATGTTGCGCAACGCGCCGCCATTGGAAACGCCGGTCCCGACCAGGGAATTGATGGCTTCGGCACCCACCGTGATATTGTTAGCCAATTCCACGGCAGCCCCGTTTTGCACATTGATTCCACCTGCGGCGGTGCCGCTGGAGGTGGCGTTCATCAGGCGCAGGACACCTTGATGGACCCGCGTGATGCCGGTGTATGAGCTGGCCTGATTGAGAACCAACGTGCCGGCACCGGTCTTGGTTAGGGAGCCGGCACCATTACCGATGATCGGCGCGTCGAGGGTCAGGGCACCGGTGTTGGTGTTGACGATGAACTCGTTGGCGGCCCCGGCACCGATGATGCCGGCACCACTGCCGCTGATGGTATAAAGGTTGTCGTTGCCTCCCACATAGAGCAGTCCGCCCAACACGGCCGCACTCGTATACGTGAATGTCAACGGATTGGTGCCCAGCGCCAAACTGTCACCGTTGGCACTATTGGCGATTTTGAGGGTGTTGGCTGTCGTCGTGGCGGACAAACTGCCGATGCCGCTGAGCGCATAGTTGAGCGTGGGATTGAGTCCCGATGCCAGACCGGTGGTATACCCGCTGTATGCGGTCACCGGCGTGTTGCCCAACCCCCCCGTGGCCCAGTCGGTGCCGCCAAGGGTCGCATAGCCGCCTATGATGTTGTTGGCGTTGGCCAGGCTAACCGTCGCGATGGTGGCATCGGCGAAGTCGATTGTGCCGCCCGCAGCGCGGGTGAGGACTTGCATCTGCAATGTGGAAGAGCCGCCGCCGGAACGGGTTAGCCAAGTTCCGCCGGTCGTTAGCGTGGTCGAGCCGACAACTTCCAAGTGGGTGCCTCCCTTGAGGGTCAGTGTGCCGCCGGATGGAGTGGCCGTGGCATTGACTGCTGCCGCACTGCCGAGCGTCAGCGCGGTGCTGTCGGAAAACTTGGAGGTGTCCGTCCCGGTGCCTGAGTAGTCGAGTATCAACGTGCCGCCGCCATAAACGGACGTGGCGTTGCTGTAGGTGTTGGTGCCGGTCAGCCTCCAAGTACCGATGTTTGCTTTGGACACCCCTTCCCCGGTCGTGCCAGTGATCGCCCCGACCGTGTTGTCACCGGTATGGGTTCCGTCGAGATACAGGGTCGAGGTGCCGGCCGCGTTGGTGACCGTGTCGATGGCCACGCTCGTCGTGGTGGGAATAATCGTCCCGGGGCCGTTTTGTGTAGCGAAGCTCTTGATCCTGAGCGAGTAGCCATTGCCGCCGGAAACGACCAAGCGCCGGCCGTTGCCGACCGTGACAGGTCCCATGTAAAGTTGGTTGTTGGAGCCGGAACTGGTGAGTTGGTCCACGTTGACGGTAGCCGCAGTGTCGTTGCCGTTGCCTAATTGCCAGGTTCTGGCGCTATAATCCGTCGCCGAATCACTACGGAGGTTGAGTAGGGTAGCGGCTGACAAGGTAAGTATTCCCGTCGGAAGGGAATTGAGCCCTCCGGTGACGGTCAGGGTTTCCTGGGTCGTGAAGTTGCTCGCTGCGCCGATCTGGACGGCGCTGGTCGAGCCGCTGTTATTGCCGGAGAGGACGAGCGTGCCGCCGCCGGTGACCGTGATCGCGCCGGTCAAGGTGTTGGTGCCGCCGAGGGTGAGGGTTCCCACGCCGAGCTTGTTGAGTGCACCCGCACCGCTGATGGCGCCGTTGTATGTTAGATTGTCAAAGTTGTTGAAGGTCAGCGACGTGCCATTGTTCGCAATGTTGCCGCCGACCGAACCGGTCTGGCCGGCGTAGCCCGTGCCCAGCGTCAGGGTGGAACTGGCGTTGAGGGTCGTAATGCCACTGACATCGTTGGCGCCTGTGAGAACCACGTTGCCGGTGACGCTTGCCGCATTGGCACCAGTGAGGGCGTTGGTGCCGCTCAGGGTGAGCGTGCCGCCGCCGCCACCCAGCTTGTAGCCGGCGGTGGCATTGGGCGTGTAAGTGCCGGTGTAGGTCGAACTGGTAATCACGCCGAGCGAGGCGGCGGTTAGGCCAGCTGTGTTGAAGTCGAAGTTCGTGCCGAGGTAGTTGTCCGCCGCCACCGCGCCAGCAGACGTGGTCGTGACCCGCGCCAGCCCCGCCGCGATATTGCCCGCGCCGAAGTCAGGACCAAACACCACCTTGCCGGTGTCCGTCACGGTGCGGCCGGTGCTTGGAATGGAAAGGAGGGAGTTGAACTGGCCAATGGCACCAGACGCGACGGTCACGGCACTGGCCGACCCGCTGTTGTCACCGGAGAGGATCAATGTGCCGGCATTGACGGTGGTGGCGCCGTTGTAGGTGTTGTTGCCGGAGAGGACCAGCGTGCCGGTATTGATCTTGGTTAGGGTGGCCGTGGTGCCGGTGAGGGCACCGCTCATTGTGGCAACTCCGTAATCGGTCAGGATCTGGCAGGCAGTGGTCCCCAGGATGATGGGGTTTACAAAGGTGATGTTGCTGCCAATGGTCGCGGTGTAGCTACCCACGTTGGCCCAGGTCTTGTTCAGGTCGAGTGTGTTGTTGCTGGGCACGAATGACCCGCTGCCCCAGGTCAGAATCGTGGCGCTGGCGTCGCTGGTGCTCGTCCCGAAGCCCACCGTAACCGGGTTGATGACGGCGTTGAAGCCGCTGTCGTTAGGATTGGGGCCGGTGGTGAGCTGCATCTGCCCCGCACCGTTGCCGGCGGGCCGGATCAGATTCGCGCTGGTTTCAAATATGGAACGACCGGTGATGTTCAGGTTGCTGTTGGATGGCAGCGAAACGCCGTCCACGGCACGCAGGATACCGAAGTTGACCGTGGTCGGCCCCGTGTAGGTGTTGTTGCCGGAAAGCACGGCCAAGTGGTCGTTCTGGCCCTTATTCGAGGTGATCCCAATGGTTCCGCCGGTCGTGCCGTTGCTGATATTACCGGTGAAGGTGTCGCCCTTGCGAAAATCTGATCCGTCGTAGAGGTATAAAGTCTGGGTTCCCGACGCGGCCCCGCTGGTGATGTTGCCGGCGAAAATCCCGATAAGATTGTTAGATTGATAGGCGACCGTCGCGCTGGTGTTCAGCGTGACGTTGGAAGTGAAGGTGGTGATATACTTGATCGAATCGTAGGTGTTGTCACCTCCTGAAATCGTGATCCCGTTAGGGAAAAACGCCGCAGCGGAAGCGTTGAGCGTGGTATATGCGCCCAAGTTCACGCCGGCGTAGAGGGTGCCGCTGGTGGACCAAACGCCCACCGCGGTGCCGGTATTCGAGGTGTTGATGATTCCGGTCAGGCCGCTCACCTTGGCGGTGGCCGTGGTGATGGTGTTGGCGGCGGTGAAGACCAGTCCGAGCGTGCCCGCGCCAGCGAAAGTGTTAGCGAGGGTCGGTGACTGGGCGTTTGAGCGGATGTTGAGTGTGGCACCGGCGGCGATGGCCACGTTGCCGGTGCCCAAGCCCGTGGTGTTCGAAGCGTAGGAGTTGACCGTGAGCGTGCCGGCATCGACATAGGTTCCTCCGGTGTAAGGATTGGTGGCGGTGCTGGCAATGGTCAGTGCGCCGCTTCCCGTTTTTGTGAGCGAACCCGCCGTGGCGGTGGTGCTCACAATCGGATTGTTGATGGTGAGGCTGCCGCCGTTGCCGACGTTGACGATGAATTCACTGGTGGTGCCCGCACCGATGAGGCCGGTGCCGGTGACGGAATAAGTGCCGCCGCCCGTATACAGCACGCCGCCGTTGCTGCCGCTAAAGGTGAGAGTGTTGGTGCCGAGGGCCAGCGCATTGGCTCCCGTGTCGGAAATCGTCAGGGAGTTGACGGTCATGTTGCCAGCCAAGGTCACGCCAGCGGTCTGGTTGTCATTGTTCGTGGTGACGGTGTCGTTGGTCGAGTTGGTGTTGTTGTAGCCGGAGAACGGCAGGATGGTGCCGCCTGAAACATAAGCATAGCTGGCAGCGCCAACAGTGGCGTAACCACCGAGAATGTTGCCGGACCCGTTAGACGCTGACGTGGTGATGGTGCCCGTGGTGCCGAAATCGACGGTGCCGCCGGCGTTGCGTGCTGTGAGGGCACCCAGCGCAACGGTGTTGGTGGCCGTGGCGTTGATGGCGGAAGCGCCGGCGTTGAGAGTGAGGCCGTTCACGGTTTGCGTGCTGCTGCCGACCGTCGGGGCATAGCTGACGGTGCCGCCGCCGAGCACCAGCGCGCTGCTGGCTGAATCTGAACCGGTGAGGGAAAGGGTGCCACCGCTGCTGACGGTGGTCGCGCCGGTGAAGCTGTTAGTTCCGGAGAGGGTCAAGGTGCCGCCGACGTTTTGGGTCAGCAAACCGCCAGAGATGGCAAATGTGCCACCGGCGCCGGTTTCGGCCAGGGTGGCGGCGGAGTTTGTTAAATTAGTCCCCCAGATCACAGTCTGACCATTGGTGTTGGCGTTGTAGGCCGTGCTGGCGGAACTGAAACGGCTGGAATAGTCATACTGGTTGGCGCTCGAATATTCCAGATAGCCGCCATTCATGACGAGCGAGTTGGCAAGCGTCGCGGGAACGCCCAAGGGACCGGAAGTGGGTCCGTTTTCCGCGCTGCCCAAAACGAGGGAGCCCAACGTGAGCGTAGTTGCGCCCGTGTAGGTATTGGCCCCGGAAAGCGTGGCCATGCCCGCGCCGGCCTTGGCGAGGGTGGTGCTGCCAGCCAGGTTGGCGCTGGCAACGAAACCACCGTTTCCGCTGGCGGCTGCCATCAGATTGTACCCGCCGGTGCTGGTCAGGGTGCCGTTGGTCAGGGTGCCGTCTTGCAGGTAGACCGCGCTCTGCGTGATGCTCTTGCCACCCAGATTCAAGGCACCGTAACAAATGAACAGGTTGTTGGCGTTGACGCCCAAGGTGCCGCTGCCGGCTAAGGTGATCCCGCCCTCATACAGGACCGTGCCTTGGGTGTAGGTATTGGCGCCGCTCAGAGTCAGGATGCCACGACCCGCCGTAATCCCGACCGAGTTGCTGAAGCCATCACTGAGAACCACCGCCGCATTGTTCAGGATGCTGCCGGGTGTGCCGCCGACTTGGCCCCCATTGCCCGATCCGCTGATGACGCCGGCATAAGTCGTGCTGCCGACGTTTTGCCACTGGGCATAGCCAGTCAAGGACAGGCTGGGGCTGTTAAGAAACGAGCCGTCCTGGATGATGTTGGCGGCCGTGGCCCCACCGTTGCCAAAATAGAAATTGCCATTGCCGATGTTCAGGGTGGTCGTGCCGGTGTAGGTCATCTGGGCCAGGATCGTAGGGCGGGTACTGCTTCCGCCACCGTTCCAAAGCACGTTGCCGGGGCCGCTGATGACGCTGGCGTAGGCGTTGGATTTTCCGCCTGCGGTCATGATCGTTGAGCTGCCGGCTCCGACATAAATCCCGCGGTATGGCTGGGCGATGATCGTTCCGTTGCCGCTATTGTAGAGAGTCGCACCGTTGTTGATGGTGATGTTGTCCGCCTGAAAACTGCTGGGATAAACTCCCAATATGGCCGCCGCCCCTGCGGTCGTCGTATCACCGGTCCCAACGGCCAGCGTGCCACCATTGATCACGGTCTTGCCGGTGTAGGTGCTGCTGGCAGACGACAAAGTCAGGGTGTTGCCGCCGGTGACGGTCAGCGAGGAAGCGCCGAACGGGTTGTTAGCAATGACGGCAGCCACGGTGATGTTGTTGTTGGCCGTGTTGACAACCAGCTCCCGGTTCGCGCCAATGGTGAGTTGTTGTCCGGCACTCGTGCCGCCAACGGTCCAGAGCCCGGTGCCCGCATTCATGAGACCGTTGACCATGAAGGAAACCATGCCCGTGTTGCCCGGGATTGTTTGACTTGTGGCCCCTGTGGTGAGTGCCGCACCTGTGTAGCGGATCGTGTTGGCCGAGACGTTCGCTGGCACCGTGCCGGTGGCGATGGCCAAGTCATAGTTCGCCGTGCCGCTCGTGTCGGTAAGGGCCACTGCGTTGGGTGCCGTCGTACCGGTCAGGCCTGCGATGCTGCCCGCATTGTTGCAGGCGTATTTCGTGCTGCTGCCCGTGCCAAAGCTGGCCCATGGCCCGATGATGCCGTTGACATTCGGCAGGACCGTCGTGGACATCAAAAAATTGCCGGTGCTGGCCTTGTTGAACCCAAGCGTGGCGCCTGCCACGCGGGTGAACGCCGCCGCCGTGTTATTGATGGTAAGGGCATTGGCCGAACTGTTAGTCCAGGCCTGTGCGCCGCTGGCGAGGCTGAGAAGCACATTGTTGGCCGCCGTGCCATCGCCCAGCGTGACCGCCCCGGCTCCTGCGGCGATGGTGATGCCGCTGGAGCCGAGGGTGAGGGTGCGCGCCGTGCCGCCGCCTAACAGAGTGGTCGCCGCCGTGTTGGTCCCAAGAAAGCTCAAGCCCGCCACCGACTGGTTGCCGTTCAAATTAACCGTCTGTGCGGTGTTGGTGATCGAGCTGATAGAAAACGTCGCGATGTCCGAGGCACCCGGAATGGCGGATGGATCCGGCGTGGTCGCCCCCACCAGCGAGGACCAGGAGCCGACTGCGCTCCAGTCGGTGGCCGAGCCGTCCCAATAAATGGTGGCCCCCTGCGCGGCGTGGGCGGCACAGAGGGAAATGAGGGCGATGGCGAGGTTGCGGGAACCGCTGCGGACCAGACGATATGCGGATTTGGATTTCATGGGGAAGCGGAAGGGAGATGTTGGATTTTGGATTTAAGATTTCGTGCCTAGGATCAAGGGTTTAGCCACGGGCACTGGCGGATGGGGTTTATCGAGTAGACTGCGACATAGAAGTGGCTTTCCTTTCGTGTGACGAGAAAAATGTTTTTTTATTTCTGACAATTGTCTACCGGCGGAATACGCTGAGTTGTCAAGGGGGGACGGGTTGCGGTAACGCACCCGGATCGCTCTCACACCATGGGCACTTGCAGGAAAAGTAAGACTCATCTGCAGGCACGAAGGGGGATGGGGGTTGGCTTCGCCCATCTAGCAATTCGATAGATCAGGCAGGTTGTGCGGCTACGGGCTTGACGGGGTCACGGGGGAGGGGACATGCTGCGCCGCATGCGCATTCTCACCGGTCTTCAACCCAGCGGCAAACTCCATGTCGGCAATTATTTCGGGGCGATGGAGCCTGCGGTGCGCCTGCAAGAGGAAGGCGAAGGGTTCTATTTCATCGCGGATTACCATGCGATGACTTCGATGCAGAATCCGGCGGCCATGCGCGACAATGTGCGGGAATTGGCGATCGATTTCCTGGCCTGCGGGTTGGATCCGGCGCGCTCAGTGTTTTTCCGCCAAAGTGCGGTGCCCGAGGTCAATGAACTCGCCTGGATCCTCTCGACGGTGTGCCCGATGGGTTTGTTGGAAAAATGCCACTCGTATAAGGACAAGGTGGCCAAAGGCATTGCGCCGTGCCACGGGTTGTTTGCCTACCCGGTACTGATGGCGGCCGATATCTTGCTCTACGATTCTAACAAGGTGCCGGTGGGCAGGGACCAAAAACAACATTTGGAAGTGACCCGCGACATCGCGGTCAAAGTCAATGAGGCGTTTGGCGAGGGCACCGTGGTCTTGCCCGAGCCGATCATCCGCGAGGACACCGCCGTGGTCGTCGGCCTCGATGGCCAGAAAATGAGCAAAAGCTATCACAACACCCTGCCCATCTTCGGCGACGAGAAACCGCTCAAAAAATTGCTCATGCGCATCATCACCGACTCAACCCCGGTGGATGCCCCGAAACCCACCGCAGGCTCGACGGTTCTGGCACTCTACAAATTGTTCGCCAAGGAGTCGGACTATGCCGCGATGGTGGCCGACCACGAGCGGGGTGGGGTGGGTTACGGGGAATTCAAGAAGCGGTTGGCCGACGCATATTGGGAGTTTTTTGCACCGATGCGCTTGCGGCGTGCGGAAATCACCGCGGACCCGGGGTATGTCGAGCAAGTGCTCGCCGCCGGTGCGGCGCGGGCACGCCAAGAGGCCGACAAGGTGCTCACGCGGGTGCGGCATGCGGTCGGCTTGCGCTGAGGCAGCGTATATCATGACGGCCTGGGTCATGAACGGCGCGATGCCCCGCCCACTCGGGCTTTTCATTGGCAAACGGGCGGGCCGCCCGTTCCCCTCTTAACGGAATATGGGGACTGGGAAATAGTCCGGGAAGAGGGGCACGGGCAGCTTGCCCGTGTGTGAAGGCTGGGCCATGAACGGCGCGATGCCCCGCCCACTCGGGCTTTTCATTGGCAAACGGGCGGGC
>JBAXPF010000124.1:0-11384 GCA_037132955.1 Verrucomicrobiota bacterium
TGCTGGGCACGCTGGCACTCTCTCCCTTGGTGTTCGGACTGCTGGCGCTCGCCTTGTTGTCCGCCGCACTGCATCCATGGGCACCGCACGCAGCCTGCCTGATCAATCAAGCCAACGCCGTCGTCGCCAATGCCTGCGTCAGCACCGCCTCCGCCCTGGCCTCCATCCCCGGCGGCAATATCAGCCTCCGCGGGCAGCATCAACCCTTCCTGCTGGTTTACAATTTGGAGCGCGGCGCGGCCGCCACCTGTTTTTCCGCCGGCCGCAAGGGTGCCTTGTTGTTCGATTGTGGCGACCGCTTCGGCTTCAAGCGCCGCTTGCTGCCCTCACTGCGCCAGCTCGGCGTCACGCCCGACTCGGTCATTCTCTCCCATCCGGATGGCAACCACCTCGGCGGGGGCGCACAGGTCGGGTCGGCCTTGCCCATCCAACAAGTGCTGCTCCCGGTAAACCACGCGCGCAGCCCGGCCTATCAAGCATGGCTCACGCAGGCCGCCACCTCCGGCATCCGCACCCTGCAGGCCGCGCCCCACGCATTCCTGCCCCTGCCGGATGGCGCCCAACTCGAAATCCTCCACGTGCCCGACCCCGCCGACCCGGTCACCCTTGCGGATGACCGGGTCGCGATTTACCGGCTCCACTGGCAGGGCTGGAAAATCCTCTTCACCAGCGATGCGGGCATGCGCACCGAGCTAGCTTTGTTAGATGAGGCGCTCGATCTCGGCGCGGACGTCATCATCGCCAGCCACCACAGCCGCGACGTCTCCCTCTGCGACGCGTTCCTCGAACGGGTCCATCCCGCGGCGATCATCGCCTCTAACGAAGCCTTTCCCGTCGAGCAGCGGCTGGATCCCAAACAAGTCGCCTTCTGGAAATCGAGTGGCATCCGGGTCTTCGACCAAGAGCAGACCGGAGGGGTCACCCTGACCATCGACAAGGCCGGCGACCTTATGTTGGAAGGATTCGTGGACCATTCCGCGTTGCGCCTCAAGCGCCACTAAGCGGCTTGCGGCAACGCAGTCGCCACATCGCTTTGCCCTCGGCTTCCCATTGCCGCTGGAAATCCGTCGCAGGATAAAAAAACGCATCCGCCACCCACTCCAGCAGCTCCCACCCGCCGCATTCCGTCACTTTCTCCCCTGTCCACTCGAAGTATTCCGGATGGTCGGTCATGAACAGCAACTCCCCCCCCGGCTCTAACACCCGCCACACCGCCTCAAGAAACTCCACCTGCACCACCCGCCGCCGATGGTGCCGCACCTTCGGCCACGGGTCCGGGCACAGCAGGTGCAGCCGCGAGACGCTCGCCTCCGGCAACAGCCATTCGACCGTGTAGCGGTTTTCCAGGCGCAGCACCCTGCCATTGGCAAGCTGGTTCCGGGTCAGCTTCCTGCACACCTTGCGTGCCCGTCCTAACAAACGCTCCACCCCGATGAAATCCCGCTCCGGAAAGCACCGCGCCATCTCTATCAAAAACGATCCGTCGCCGCAGCCCAGATCCACCTCCAAGGGCCGCCCGTCACGACAAATCTCGTCCCGTTCCAAGCGCCGGAAATAATCCGCCGGAACAAATTCCCCGGCCATTGCCGGCCGGGTCAGGACATTATGCGGTTGGGTCGCGCTCACCGCCCCATTCACAACCCACCCGCCACCATCCCTCAATCAAAATCCGTCGCCAGGCCCCTTTTCGTAGGTGCATGCGTGACATGACACTGGGGAATTTTTAGCTTGCTTGCTCCGGCCCGTGGCTCAACAATGACGGCATTATGGATCCCATTGAAATTCAGCAAGTCTCTTATCCGCGCTGCGTCAAATTCCTATCCATCCTGGGCTTGGGCCTGGGCCTGGGCTTGGCCGCCCATGCGGCCGACCTGCTGCCGCCGGTGGCCGCCCCTGCGGAACCAAGCGGCATGAAGGCGCTCTTCAATGGCACGGACCTCAGCGCTTGGGACGGTGATCCCCGCCTCTGGTCGGTCAAGGACGGAGCCATTCGCGGCGAGACCACCCGCGAGGTGGCCGCCCAAGGCAACACCTTCCTCATCCTCAAGGACCGGAACTTCAGCGATTTCGAGCTGCGCCTCAGCTTCCGCTGCAGCCAATCTAACAACTCTGGCATCCAGTATCGTTCCAAACACATCACCGAGGGCAACCTCGCCAACGCCTGGGTGGTCCGCGGTTACCAGCATGAAATCCGCAACCAGAACAAGCTGCCCAGCGTAGCCGGGTTCATCTACGACGAAGGCGGCAAACGCGCCCGGATGTGCCTCGTCGGCGATAAGGCCACCTGGGAAAACGGTAAGAAAACCCTCATCGGCACCCTCATCGACGCCGCGGGTTTCGAAAAACTCTTCAAACTCGATGCCTGGAATGAGGTCGTCATCATCGCCCGTGACACCCATATCCAACACTATCTCAACGGCACCCTCATTCTCGACTTCACCGACAATGACCCGCAGCTCGTGCTCAAGGACGGCATCATCGCCCTGCAACTCCACGCCGGCAACCCGATGTGGGCCGAGTTCAAAAACCTCCGCATCAAAGACCTCGCCAAGGAATAACCCAGCCCCGCCGCCATGAATCGCCACTCCACTCTCCTGGTCGCACTTTCAATCGCAGCCGGCTTCACGCCCTCCACCGCATGGGCCGTGGACTGCACTTGGAACGGTTCCTTCAGCGATAACTGGAACAACGCCGCCAACTGGACCCCAAACCAAGTGCCCGGAACCGGCGACACCGCGACCCTCCCCGCCGGCAACAACGCGGTGGTCATCAACACAAGCGTCGCGATCAGCGGGCTGACGATTGGCACAGGATCTTTTCTATCCGTTAGTTCCGGAGGCGAACTCAATCTTGAGGGCGACACGTCACTGAGTGGATCGCTGACCAATAACGGGACGGTCAACTGGAAGGACGGGGGAATCAGTATGATTGACGATGGCAACAACTCATCATTGAATGGCGTGATCACTAACTCCTCTGGCGGAGTATTCGACATCATGTGCAACCAATCGATGACTAACAATAATTTCGCCCCACGTTTCCTCAACGCGGGCACTCTGCGCAAGAGCGCGGGCACGGGCGTCGACCAGCAAATCGATGCCTATCTCGACAACGCCAGCACGAGCACGGTGGAGGTAATGTCCGGCACGCTTCTGTTGGGTGGTGGTGGCAAACTGGGCGGAACCTTCACGGCGGCAAGCGGGGCGGCGTTCTGTTTGGTGAGCGGCAATTTCGAGCTTTCCAACACACCGCACTTTCAGGGACCGGGGAAGGTCGGCATCAATGGTGAAGTCATACTCACCGGAGCACTTTCAGGAACTTTCGGCTTTTATGCCGGCGGCAACTTGAACACGGGCTCATTCCTGACGGTTGCCAGTGGCGGCGAGCTCACCATCGTGAATGCCTCAACTCTGTATGGGTCACTGGATATTGCTGCCGGTGGCGTGCTCAACATCACGAGCTCACTGTATATTAGAAATCCGCTGACCAATGCCGGGACGATAAATATCGATAACACCCTGTATATTTATAGTCCGCTGACCAACGCGGGGACCATGGAATGGACGGGCGGTGACATCAAGGTGTATAATAATGCCAATGACTGGACCGGTGATATCACCAACACCGCCAGCGGGGTGATCCACGCCCCCGGCAGTGGATCCATCTTCCTCAATGGCTCGCCCGTCGGCGCGCTCGTCGTCACTTCACACGACAATATGATTGTGGCCGCATCGAATTCAATGGGGACACGCGTCAATTTCACGCTATCCGCCAGCGGCGGAATCGGCACCGCAGTCACCTCCACCCCGGCGAGCGGCAGCGTATTTCCGTTAGGAGGGACCCCGGTGCATATAACAGCCAGGGACGCTCTCGGCAACACGGCAACCGGCAGTTTCACCGTAACGGTGGTGGGAATACGCACCTGGTCCCTGGTCCCGGCTGGCCCAGCCACAAATGCCAGTTTGTCAGGCACCGTCCGTGGCGGACCCAATGGCTCCGTCAAGTTGCAAGCCTCTACGGATCTCGGGCTCAGCGATACATGGCGGGACATTGGAACGATCGGTCTCGATGAAACCGGCAACGCCACCTTTGGTCCCGTCCAGGACCCCAACAGTTCCGGCTTGTCAAGGGACTTTTTCCGCGTGCGACTTCCGTGAGGGGAGCGCGAGGGAACGGGGGAAAGCGGACCAAGACAACCACTGAAAAGAACTGATGACCACTGATGACACTGATAAAGAAAGGCATTAGAGATCTAATCCTTCTGAAATTGCCTTGCGCAGGAGCAAGCTCCGGCTCAAATAATGTGATCCATACCATGCGAAAACAACACCCCGCACCGACCCATCCCACGCACCCCAATTCCGTGCCGCAAGCAAGCAGCGTCTGGAAGACCCTTGCTTTCAGTTTGTGCCTCATGAGCATCGTCTCGTGCCCAGTGGTGGCGGACGTCACCCCGGTGCCGGCACCACCCACAACCCTAACACTTGAGGGCTCTCTAACAATCAAGGAACCCTATGCGGTCTTGCATGGCGGCAGCTTCGCCGGACCGCTCATCAAGGAATCACCGGACCCGCTGGTGCGCTACCACTGGCAGGAGACGAAAACAAGCGACCCGTTCCAGATCTACTTTCTCAAGCCTGTGGCCGCGGTGGCCGACGTGGCGGATTCCTTCGAGAATCTCGCGACTGCAACCGCCGCGACGACCGATATCACGGTCAAATCCGCCGCTGCCATCCGTGTCGACTTTGGCGTCGAAAGTGCCGCCTGGGTGGAATTCGACAGTCCTGACTGCCCTGGTGATGTGGAGATGGGCATCAGCGAACACAATGAGCCGGGACTCAACAAATCCAGGGCTCCGGTCAAACACGGCACCACCTATCGGTTGGAACTCAACCCCGAACTTTACGACGGCCTGCGCTTCGCCTGGATCAAGGTCAAAGCGCCGGACAAACCCTGGCACATCACCGCGATCCGGGCCGTGTGCCAGGTCAAGCCGACGAATTACGCGGGCAGCTTCTCATGCAGCGATCCCCTGCTGACCAAGATCTGGTATATGTCCGCCTACGGCGTGAAAGCCTCGCTGTGCAAGGATTACTTCGGATCCATTCTGATGGACCGGGGGGATCGCATGTCATGGACGGGTGACGCACACACGACGCAAGCCGCGGCATTGGTCGCCTTCGGCAATTTCGACTTCATCAAAAAGAATATCGACAACACATCAGGCCAAAGCAACGGCATCCGAAGCTATTCGCTCTATTGGGTGTTCAGTTTGTTGGACTACTACCGCTACACCGGTGATACGGCGACGCTTGAAAAGTATATCTCGAATGCCTGCGCGAAACTTGATGACGCCCATGCCGTCTTCGGACAAAATCCGAAACTCAAATTCTACGGCTGGGATGAACGGCTCTGCGCCGGCTTTGAAATCTGGTTCAAGTCGAGCCAAGAGGCCCAGAATGCCTACAAGATGTTGTCGATACGCGCATGGAACGACTTTGCCGCGGTCATGGGTCAAGCCGGGCGCGCGGACCTGCGGGACAAGTACGCCGGGTTTGCTAGAGAGAAGATGGCGGAACTCCGGCAAAGCGGCACATGGTCCGCTGATTTCGGCCTGCATGCCGCCGCGGATGCCATCAACACCGGTAACTTGGACGACACGGAAAAAACCGCACTGTTTGAGAAATGGTTCCTCGACCGGGTCAACCGCGTTTCACTCTCGCCCTTCAACCAGTATTTCATCATCCAAGCCATGGCGCGCATGGGCAAACATGATGACGCCCTGAGCTCGATCCGCGACATGTGGGGCGGCATGGTCAGGTATGGAGCCACCACCACCTTCGAGGTCTATCGCCCGTCATGGAATGAGGGGGTGGCACCGAATGCCGCCGTGCCTAACTCCCAGAGCGGAATTGTGAGCCTGTGCCATCCGTGGGGCGCGGGCGTCGTCAAATGGCTCAACGAGGAGGTGCTCGGCATCGTGCCCACGCAAGCGGGCTTCAAGACCTTTGACATCCTGCCCCATCCCGGCAGGACATTGACTCAAATATCCGGAGAAACTCCCACACCGAGCGGCAATATCCGCGCCAGCTTTGACCTAACATCCGGAGCCTGCTCCGTCACGATACCCCCGGGAACCCTCGGCCGCTTCGGCATTCCCAAGGTTGGGAAATCCATCAGCCACATCACCCTCAATGGCAAGCTGGCGTGGGATGGCTCCTATCATGCCGTGCCAGGCATCGAAGCCGCCACCCAGGATGCGGAGTTCGTGTATTTCACTGCGGTGCAACCGGGCACCTATGCCATGGCCGTCACTTATACCGGCAAGACGCCCGCCTATGAGGAACCGGCCGTGACGTATGCCGCGGAATCTATCAAGATGGACACCACCACCGGTGGCGACTGGGGTGGCACCTATGGCAACGAAGGCCATGTCCTGTGCAACTACCATGGCGACGGCCGCGATGAAAAGGCGCTGCCCGCGTATGTGACCTCGCTGGAATACTTCAGGGCCTTCCCGAAAAACGGCGTGCCCGACCCGACGGTGTGGGCCACCGGCACAGCCGACAAGCGTGCGCTGGCAACCAATGTCCGCAACAGCCCCGCCCGCAACGCCACCTGCTATTCCAACAATGACCAAACGATGACCGTCACCATCGGCATCGATGGCACCCGGGACTATCAAGTGGCCTTGTATTTTGTGGATTGGGCTAACAAGGGATGCCGTATGGCGGTGGAGATGTTTGATGCCAACACCCTGAACCTGGTCGCGCCGGTCAGGATCGTCAACAACCCGTCCGGCGGGGCCTATCTGGTATACAGGTACAACCGGTCCGCAAAGTTCAGAATCAACAAGGTCCGCGGTGACATCATATCACTGAGCGGGATTTTCTTTGATTCCGGAAAACCCGTCTCGAGGATCAAGGACTATGGACTCAAGGATTATGTGCATGTTTCCAAGGACCTGCCACATTCCGAGCCCACGCCATGGAAACTGGTGTGCACCCTGCCCTACAACTGCCATTTCCAACCGTCGCTTGAAATCGAGGCCCCCGCCGGCCGGGAAATCCGCCTCAATTCCAGCAATCCGCTGGTGCAATATCTAACACCCACGGAATCGCTGACCACCACGGCAGGCACACAAACCCGTGAGGCGAAAAACTGGGTCAGCGGCGAAGGCGCGGTTTACACCATTCCCGCAGGCGTTATCGTGAAGGCCGTGAAGTATCGGGAAACCGGCTACGACACGGCGTTTGCCGGCTCGTTTGAATGCAACGACAACGATTACAACATCCTTTGGAACAAGGCGGCCCGCACCGCCTACCTCTGCATGCGCGAGCATTTTTACGACTGCCCGGACCGCGAGCGGGTCGGTTTCTGGGGTGATGGCACGCCGGAGATGAACCAATGTTTCTATGTGTTTGATTCCCGTGCCCATCGTCTGGCCAAGGATCTGGTGTTGCGCAAACTGGAGCCCAAGTTCTATCCGGGCCAACACCTCGAGTTCTTGGGCGACTATGGCCTGTGGTTCTACTATCTGCAAACCGGCGATCTCGAATCGATGCGCGCAATCTATGAGCCGACCAAGACGTTCTTGTTCGAAACCTATCAATTCGGCAACCCGCGCACCTGGTTCGATTGGGGCAAGGAAGTCAAGGACACCGCCGTCACCGAAACCTGCTTCCATTACATCTGTCTCGGCACCTTGAAGAAAATCGCCCTGGTCACCGGCCACGAGGCGGACGTTGCGGCCATTGATGCCAGGCTCGAAAAAATCAAGGGCAGCTTCGACAGCCAATACTGGAAGGGCGGCTGCTACATGTCGTCGCAGGTGACCGAACCGGATGACCGGGCCAACGCCATGGCGGTCAATGCCGGCCTTGCAGACCGCGCGAAGTGGCCAGCCATCTACGACAATGTTCTGACAAAGAAAACCTATGCAAGTTGCTTCTTCGACCGCTGGGTCTTCGAGGCGCTCTGCATCATGGGCAAACAGGAGTATGCCATGCTGCGCATGTATGACCGCTACAAGACCATGATTCCCGCCAGCTTCACCACCCTGTGGGAGCATTACGACCGCTGGTGGGCGTCGCGCATCGATGCCTTCGACGAAGGCTCCTCGCTCAACCACGGGTGGAATCCACCGGCCATCCTCCTCTCCCAAACCATCGCCGGTGTCTCCCCGACCGCCCCCGGCTGGAGCACCTATCAGGTCATGCCCAAGGAGGCGTTTCTAACATCCATCAAGGTGGGGGTCCCATCGCTCAAAGGCAACATCACGGTGGATTTGAAGAAAACCGCGTCAGAATATGCCCTCACCCTCGTCTCGCCTGCGGGCACGACCGCCATCGTCGGCATCCCCAAGGGCGCGTTCACCAAGCTCAATTCCATCACGCTCAATGGCCGCACGATCTGGGACGGCATTACCAGGGGAACCATCGATGGCGTCACTTGGGCCGGTGAGGATGCCGACTACGTGAAGTTCAAGGCGGCCCCCGGCACTTGGAAACTTGTCGGGCACGGCACGCTGCCGCTCACCTCGCCCAAGCCGTCGCCGCCGCCACCGCCCAATGACACGCCACTCGACAAAAAGGCGTGGACCGCTTCAGCCTCGGTCGCGGATGGCATATTCCCCTTCAGCGGGGGCAAGATTCCGGTCGATGTGGCCGCCGCCAATGCCCTTGATAGCGACCATTGGACCGGGTGGCGGGACTTGACCCAAACCCAGCATCCGGGGCAATGGTTCCAACTGGACATGCAGCAGGTTCAGACGTTTGACAAGATCGTGTTAGATAATACCTGGGCGCTGTGGGACTCGCCGGACAAGTATGCCGTCACGGTGTCGGCCGATGGCATTCACTGGGGACCGCCGATCGCCACCGGTTCCGGCCAACTCGGCATCACCACCATCACCTTCCCTACACAGACCGCCCGCCACATCCGAATCACCCAAACCGGCCAGAATCCCAAGTATCATTGGTCGATTTATGAATTGGATGTCTTGCGCACCCGCTAGCGCTTAAGGAGCACCAGAACCCGGCGCGAGCGGGTGTGGCAAGGATAGCACCTGCCAAGACCTCACCGCAAAGCCGCAAAGTGCGCAAAGGAACGCAGAGCCAAGCTGGATTTTTCTCGATCACCCATTCCCCCTTGCGTCTCTTTGCGTCCTTCGCGACTCTGCGGTAAATCTTCAAGTGAGTCGGGAGTGACGACATTCCTGTCGTCATGCGCAAGGCCTGCCCATGCCATCTTTTGGCATAGTCAACCACGAAACAAATCTGGCTATTCATGCGTAGTGACCCATTGTCCCCTGGCCCTGAACCATCGACGAACATGTTAAAGCCAACCTTATTGATGACTGCCATTTGCATCGGCGCGTGGTCCGCGCTGAGCGGCCCCGCCGCCGCAGCACCGAACGATCCAGCCGAAATCCTCAAGCAGGCGGGCAAAGGTCCGCTCAAGGTCTTCATTCTCGCCGGCCAGTCTAACATGCAAGGCCAGGGCACCCTGGAGGCCAAGGACGATGCCGGCAAGGAAAAGAAAGGCACCCTGCGTTCCCTGTTGTCCGATCCTGCCAAGGCACCTTTGATCCAACACTTGGTGAATGCCAATGGCGAGTGGGCGGAGGTGCGCGACGATGTGTGGGTTTATGACATCGGCGAATTTGGCACGCTCCACGGGCCGCTTTCGTTCGGTTACGGATGGAACCTCGGGGACATGAGCTGGAAGGGGCGTAACACCATGTTTTTCGGGCCTGAAGTGGCCTTCGGCCACCTCATGGGCGAGCATTTCACTGAACAGGTGCTCATCATCAAGACCGCCTGGGGCGGCAAAAGCCTGGATGTGGATTTCCGGCCGCCCAGTTCCGGGGGCACGGTCGGACCGTTCTACACCGAAATGATGGCCACCATCAACAAGGTGCTCGGCGACATCAAGGCTCAGTTCCCCGGCTACACTGGCGGCGGCTATGAACTGTCCGGCTTTGTTTGGTGGCATGGGTGGAATGACTTTTGCGATGCCAAGGCAACGGCAGCCTACGAGAAAAACCTAACTAATCTGATCAAGGATGTGCGCAGCGACCTGAAGGCGCCGCAACTGCCAGTGGTGATCGGGGAATTTGCCGGCCCCTGGCTCAAGGATATTCCGGAAGCGGCGTTGACGGTTAGAAAAGCGCAGGCCGACGTGGCGGCAAAGCCTGAGTTCAAGGACACCGTGAAGTTTGTCAAGACGACCGGCTTTCTCCGCGAAGAGAAGGAATCCCCAAGCGGCGCGGGTCACCATGAATATCAGAATGGCGAGACGTATTTCCTCATCGGCGATGCCTTCGGCAAAGCCATGATGCCCCTGCTGGTACCGGGCAAGCCGACCCTCACGTTGCTCGCGCCGCTGGACTATCAAGTCGTGCAACGCACCAGCAAGACCAAGGGCAAGCTCACCGTGAGCGGCAGATTGGACCCCGCCAGTGCCATAACGAGCGTGCTTGGGGCGAGGTTCGTCACCGGCGACAAGCCGGGCCCATGGCAGAAGCTCACGCCCACCTTCAAGGATGCGGAGTTTCAAGCCACGATGGATGCCCCTGCCGGCGGTTGGTATCGCTTGGAAGTGCGGGCCGTGGCTCCTGACAAATCGCTCATGGTTGCCGCCGTCGAACATGTGGGTGTCGGTGAGGTGTTTGTGGTCGCCGGCCAGTCCAACTCCGCCAACCACGGCGAGGAAAAACAATCCTCCAAAACGAGCAAAGTCACCACTTTCGATGGCAAACGCTGGCGAATCTCTAACGACCCACAAGCCGGCGCCAGCGGCGACGGTGGCAGCTTTTTGCCGCCGTTTGGTGATGCCATGGCACAACGACTCAACGTGCCGATTGGCCTGATCGCCTGCGGGATCGGCGCCACCAGCGTGCGTGAGTGGTTGCCGGAAGGCAGCAAATTCCCGAATCCTCCCACCATCGAGGCCAACGTCAACAAGCTGCCAAGCGGCGAGTGGGAGAGCAAGGGCGCTGCCTATCCGTCGTTTGTCGCCCGCATGAAACAACTCGGACCTAACGGTTTCCGCGCGGTCCTCTGGCACCAGGGCGAAAGCGACGCCAACCAGGCCGACCCGACCCGCACGCTCACCGGCAAGCTGTATCGCCAGTATCTGGAACAGCTCATCGTCGAGTCGCGCCGCGAGATCGGTTGGAACGCGCCATGGATGGTGGCGCAAGTGAGCTACCATGGCCCGGGCGATGAAGGGTCAGCTGACATCCGCGCGGCACAGGCGTCATTGTGGAAGGCCGGCATCGCCCTCGAAGGCCCTGACTCTGACGCCATCAAAGGCAGCCTGCGTGACTCCGGCGGCAAGGGCGTGCAAATTATCGGACTCAAGGGCAAGGAAACGCTCAA
>JBAXPF010000125.1:0-11276 GCA_037132955.1 Verrucomicrobiota bacterium
GGGTGAGTATCAGGTGGATAAAGTCCGGGTGCTCGGCGCGGCGGATTTTTTCAACCCCGGGTTTGTGGTTCAGGCTCAGGCCATGGTCAAGCCGGATGCCTACTCCGCCGCAGCGCATTATCCGGTGTGCATCGAATATGTGTTTCCCACGGAAGACACCGCTGCGGCCGCTGGCTTTAAGAAAGGCGATATCCTGGGGGTGAAGAAAATCCCGAGCTGTGCGGCAGTGGCGCATGTTTCCAAAATCGTGGTGGATGGAGAGTCCGCCCTCTTGCTCACTGTGATTCCGATCGCTTACGGACCCTACCAGATAGGGACGGCCCGTGCCTTCGATATCAAGCCTCCCGGATACCTGCGCCCGGGTGCCGGGTTGCCGATCTTCAGGGACTAACTCAGGGTGCCGAGTAGATCATCCAGAGGCCGCCTATTTGCAAGCGCGGTGTCCCTGGGTCATGCGCCCGCGCCGCGCTGATACCAGCCGCGCGAGGCATTGCAGACGCGGCAGACGGAAAGCATGACGGGCACCTCGACCAAGACCCCCACGACGCATGCGAGGGCAGCACCCGAGCTGGGACCGAAAAGGGTGATGGCCACGGCCACCGCCAATTCGAAGAAGTTACTGGCACCGATGAGGGCGCCGGGTGAGGCGATGTTGTGGGGCACCTTGCACCACCGCATCAACAGATAAGTCAGGCTCGAGTTGAAATAGACCTGCATCATGATGGGAATGGCCAACAAAATGACCGCGACCCATTTGGATGTTAGATTCTCCGCCTGGAAGGCGAAGATGAGCACCAGGGTGGCCAGCAACGCCACGACCGTCACCGGTTGGAAGCGGGGCAGGAAAGTGTTGTCGAGCCACTCGCTGCCATGGGATTTGAGCAGGGCCTTGCGGGTGAGAAAGCCCGCCGCCAAGGGGATGACGATGAACACGACGACCGAGGTGATGAGCACTTTGGACGGCACGATCACGTCCGCCACGCCGCACAGGAACATCACGATGGGCGCAAAGGCCACCAGCATGATGAGGTCATTGACCGCCACCTGCACCAGCGTGTAGGCCGGGTCGCCGTCAGTTAGATAACTCCACACAAACACCATGGCGGTGCAGGGCGCGGCGGCCAGAATGATGAGGCCGGCGGTGTAGTTCCTGGCCATCACCGGTTCGATCCATGGGGCGAAGACATGTTGCAGGAAGACCCAGGCGAGGAATGCCATGCTGAAGGGTTTGACCAGCCAGTTGACAAACAGGGTGATGAAGAGCCCCTTGGGCTTTTTCGCAATGCCACCCAGCGAGCCGAAGTCGATCTTGAGCATCATCGGGAAAATCATCAGCCAGATGAGCACGGCAATGGGGATGTTGACTTGCGAGCCTTGGCCGAATTCCAGCTGGCTGAGACTGGCCACTACGGCGGGCAGCAGTTTGCCCATGGCCACGCCGACGAGCATGCAGGCGAGGACCCAGACGGAAAGATAGCGCTCGAAGAAGTTCAGGCGTTTGGGAGGTTCTGTCTTGTTAGTATTCATGGCGGTGTTATGGGTGATGACTCGTTGGCGCATGCGCTGTCGCTGACTTAAGGCAGCGTAAATAAATAAACTATGCAAATTTGCTCATTAGCTGTGAGAACTTTTGGCAAAATGATGATGAGGTAAAATGATGCAGAAAGGAAATCAGGCACGGAATCCTTGATCTTTTCTTTCATTATTTTACCTTTTCATTGTTTTACCGTAACTCTTCAATCTTTTATTTCCTAATCTAACATAATAGTTATTTGTTTACAGTGCCTAAGCCGCGCTGGACGGACAGTCGCAACTCGCGGGTTGCGAGGTTTCGCCCACAGCAACAGGGTCGAACTGAGAACCACCGTGATGCAGCCCGCTTCTTGGAAGATCACCGCGAGGATGGGCGTGAGCATGCCCAAACTTCCCAACACCAGACCGACGGCGTTGTAGATGATGGAGAAGAAAATGTTGAGTTTGATGCGTCGCAGCACGGTTCGGGACATCCACATGAAGTCCACCACACGCGATAGATCGTCATTCATGAGGGTGACGTCAGCTGTTTCAATCGCGACATCCGTGCCGGCCGAGCCCATGGCAAAGCCCACATCGGCCAGGGCCAGCGCCGGGGCGTCGTTGATGCCATCACCAATCATGCCTACGGTGTGACCGGCGTCTTGCAGGTTTCTAACGAATTCCTGCTTTTGTTCCGGCAGCAGGCCCGCACGGAAATGCTCCACGCCGATTTGCTTGGCCACCGCGCTGGCCACGCGCGGGTTGTCGCCTGTGAGCATCGTGATGTTCTGATTGCCCATCACTTGGTATAGTGCCGCGATGGCCGCTTGCGTTTCGGGGCGAACTTCATCCGCGATCGCGATCAATCCCACGGCCTTCTGGTCCCGCGCCACGACAATGACGGTTCTGCCCTGCTCGATTTGCCTGGTGATTCTGGCTTGGTTTGCTTCTGAGAGGCTTACGCCCGAATCCTGCAGGAAGGCAGCTTGCCCCACCGTTAGATCCTGCCCGTTCCAGCGCGCAACGACACCCCGGCCAATCTCAACCTTGAACCCGTCCGGTTCCGGCACTTCCAAGCTCCGTTCCCTGGCACAGTCAAGCACAGCCCTTGCCAGTGGATGCTCGGAATACTTTTCGGCGAGCGCTGCGAGCTGGAGGATTTCTGTTAGCGACAAGTCAGCCAAGGCCTCCACTTCCAGCACCGTGGGCCGTCCCAGCGTGAAGGTCCCGGTTTTATCCACGACCAGGGCGGTGATTTTACCGGCCAGTTCGAAGAAAATGCCGCCCTTCACCAGCACCGCACGCCGCGCCATGTTGGAGATGCCCGCCGTCACGGCTGTCGGCGTGGCGATGGCAAAGGCACAGGGACAGGCGACTAGCAGAATTGAAATGGCGGTCTTGACGTTGCCCGTCACGATGAAAACCAGGATTGCCAGGCCCAACACGACGGGCAGGAACCAGACGGTGAAGCGGTCAGCTAGATTCTGGATGGGGGCCTTGGTCGCTTGCGCGGCTTCCACCAGATGCACAATCCGGGCCAGTGTCGTGTCCGCTCCGACCTTGGTCGCGCGCATCTCAATGCGGCCTGTTAGATTCAAGGTCCCGCTGAACAACTCGCTGCCTTTGAATTTCTCCACGGGCATGGATTCGCCAGTGATGGGCGCCTGGTTCACGCTGCTGGCACCGGCCACCACCACGCCGTCCACCGGCACCCGCTCGCCCGGCTTGACGATGACGACCGTCCCCACATCGATCTGCCCTAGCGGGATGACCACTTCCTCTGGCCCGCGTCGCACGGTGGCGCTTTGGGGTGTCAAATCGAGCAGATTGCGGATGCTCTGCCGGTTTTTGTCCAAGGTGTAATATTCCAAGGCTCCGACGACTGACATGATGAAGATGATGATCGCCGCCGGGCGGAACTCGCCCACCGCAAGGGTGGTCACCAAGGCCACAGTGACGAAGACATTGACCGAGATCTGCCCGCGGCAGAGGTCTCGGAAACCGCTGAGGAAGCGCTGCCATCCGCCGAACAGCGTCGCCAGCAGCGCCAACCCGGCATTGAGAAACAGGGGACCCATGTTCCAGTGCGCCAAGCCCAACTGGCCACAATCAGCACTCCCACCATAACGGGGACGATCGCCAACACGGCGAACTCCCTGAACTTGTTAGATCCGTTCATCTTGTCTCCCTGGCGCTCGCGTTGCGGATCCGGGCCTGATCATTTCGGCTCGGGTGGGGTGGCCGACTGGGTTTTGCGAATCTCCTCGTTGGGCTCCTTCGCGGGTGCTTTGCCGGGGCCTCCACATGTTTCGCCCGGACCGCAGCAGCAGCCGCCGGTTTTTCCGAACGCTTCGCGCAGGAAGCCAAAGAATCCCTTCTGGGGTTGTTTCTCGTTTTTCATTGTGCGTCTCTACTGTTGTTATGGGAGAGGGTGGTGGGCAGTCGTCGCTTTCGCCGCGTCACGTCGGCCATCGGCGTAGGCCTCGAAAACCCTTTTGATTTCGTCGCGTACGCGGCGGAAGACTAACAGTTGTGCCTCTTCGTCGCCAGGCGCGTGGGCCGGATCGTCGAAACCCCAGTGATGGCGGTTCAATTGGCCGGGGAACATCGGGCAGGCCTGGTCGGCATTGCCACAGACGGTGATCACGGTTTCGACGTTCTGTTGGAGAAACTCGTCCATGGGCTTGCTGTGGTGGCCGGCAATATCGATACCGATCTCAGCCATGGCCTTGATGGCAAGCGGATGGACGTAGCCGGCTGGCCTGGATCCCGCGCTGCGCACATCGAGGAAATCGCCGGCGGCCTGGCGCAGGAGGCCCTCGGCCATGTGGCTGCGGCATGAGTTGCCGGTGCACAGGATCAGGACGATGGGTAATGGGGGGGTGGGCATGTAAGGGTAGTTGTGTGTTAGATTTGTTGGGGGCCACATTGGCTGCTGCGGATCTTCTTGAGTCGTGCGAGATCGTCCCGGAAGATTTTGCCTTCGAAAATACAATCCTGCAGGCAGGCGAGATTGGCCGCCAACTCACGGCAGGGCTTGGCGGGCAGACCATACACCCGCCAGGTGCCGCGAATCTCCACTTCCACCATCTCATGGCGGCGCAGGTAGGCAAGTTGTTGGGAGGTTCTTACCGGACCGATGCCTAGGACTTTCTCAATGTGGCACACACACTGCGGCTCAAGCCGCAGCAAGTTGAGAATGCGCAGGCGATTGACGTCGCACAGACACTTGTAGATCGCGACGACTTGCTCGGTATTGTTGCGTGTGACAGCCATGCCGGGTGATAATTAAGCCACTCATTAAATAAGCGCAAGTGAGAACAGCGGTTTTGGAAAAAAAGTTGCTGCCCCTGCTCACGCGTTGTGACCAACGCGCCTACAAAGACCTCTTTACGCACTTACTTCTTTACTTCTTCACCTCGCATACAAGAGTCGTGCGCCATGCCCGCCACCGCTGATGCCGTCTCTTTGTTCGTCGCGCCGCTGGGTTCGTTCGGATTCACTCCGGGCGGCGTGGTCGTCTGTGAAGATCCGCAATGTGTGGCGTGGCAGGCCTTCGCGGAGAGCGAATCCGCCGGATTGATTGCCCTCGGTGGCCAAGCCGCAGCACCCGGTGCCGATGCCGCAAGCCTGTTTTGGAAATTAGTGGCGGACCACTTCATCCGCAATCTCTGCCAAATCCCCGAGGGTGGCGACGCGATCCCCGATTTGCCACTTCTGCCCGATGCCGCCACCCTCGCCACATGGACGCTTAACGCGCCCCCGATGCGCGGTGCGGAATACCTCTCGCCTGACAGCCTGCGCCTGCTTTGGGAGCGCCTTGTTGATTGGACACGTGCCCGGATTTCCAGTGAAAAAAGCATCGCAGCATTCCTCCAGCGCCATGCCCCGGCGTGGTCGCGGGTTGGGCGCGTCACCCTTCATCTAGCTGAAAACAAGAACGACCCGGAATGCCCGTTTGCGTTCATGGCCTCCTACGCCTCCGGTCTCTCGCAAGCCGGACGCCTCACCCAACTTCCCCTTGGCAAGGCACTCCAGGAATTCAGTGGCTCCAAAAACAAACCCGCCCTGCTCAAGCTGCTCACCCCGCTGCATGCCGCCGCCAAATCCTGCCCGCTGATGACCTCGCTGGTGGACTCCGGCGATGTCTTCCACCCGCTCGCCTGGACCCCGCAGGAAGCCTACCAATTCCTCTGCCACATCCCTGCCTACGAGGATGCGGGCTTACTCGTGCGCCTGCCGAATTGGTGGCAAAAACGCGGCAAACGTCCGCAAGTCGCCGCAACCATCGGCGAAAAAAATGGCACCTCCTGCGGCCTCGACGCCATGCTGGATTTCAGACTCGATGTGGTCGTCGATGGCCATAAACTCAGCGCCCGGGAAATCCAGGCACTCCTGCAAGGCGGGGACGGGCTCGTCCTGTTTCGCGGCCAGTGGATTGAGGTGGACCGCGCAAAACTCCAACAAGCGCTCGATCACTGGCAGTCCATTGATGCCCGGGACGGCATTTCCTTCATTGAAGGCATGCGTCTGTTAGCCGGCGCGCCCGCCGATCTCAAGGATGCCGACGAACTCGAAGAACACCGTGAATGGGCCTTCGCCCAGGCCGGAACGCAACTCGCTGAAACGCTGCGCCGCCTCACCACGCCGGATGCCGCCGCGCCACCGCCCACCTTGCGTGCCACGCTGCGTCCCTATCAGGCACGCGGCCTCGATTGGCTCTGGTTCTGCGCCCGCGCCGGCCTCGGGGCCTGTCTCGCCGACGACATGGGCCTCGGCAAAACCATCCAAGTCCTCGCCGCCCTGCTGCGCAAACAACAGGCAATGCCCGGCAGCCCGCCGAGTTTGCTGGTGGTGCCAGCCTCGCTGATAGGGAACTGGCAGCGCGAAGCCGCCAACTTTGCGCCCACCCTGCGGCTCCACATCGCCCATCGCTCCGAGGGCGACACCACCGCTCCCACTGCCGCCCAACTCGCCGCCACCGACCTCGTCATCACCACTTACGGCATGGTTGCCCGTCTCGCTTGGCCCGCCGCCACCCGCTGGGGCTGGGTCATCCTCGATGAAGCCCAGGCTATCAAAAACCACGCCGCCCGCCAAAGCAAAGCCGTGCGCAAACTCCAGGCCGAAGCGCGCATGGTGCTAACCGGCACCCCGGTCGAGAACCACCTCGGCGATCTCTGGTCGTTGTTTGATTTCATCAACCCTGGACTGTTAGGCAGCGCTGGCCAGTTTGCCACCTTCGTCAAACAAATCACCAGCGACAACTCATCCCACTACGCGCCGCTGCGTCGCCTCGTCGCGCCCTACATCCTGCGCCGCCTCAAGACCGACAAGTCGATCATCACCGACCTGCCGGACAAGACCGAGATGAAGGTCTTCTGCGGCTTCTCCCCCGCCCAGGCCCGGCTCTATCAACAAAGCGCGGACGCCCTCGCCAAAGCCCTCGAAACCACCACCGGCATCGAGCGCCGCGGCCTGGTGCTGGCCTATCTGATGCGCTTCAAGCAAATCTGCAACCACCCCGACCAGCTTACGAAATCCGGCAACTACGATCCCTCCCACAGCGCCAAGTTCACCCGCCTTGCCGCCGTCTGCGAGGAAATCGCCTCGCGCGGGGAAAAAGCCCTCGTCTTCACCCAGTTCCGCGAGCTGACAGATCCGTTGGAGTCCTGCCTCGCCAGCGTCTTCGGCCGCCGCGGCCTGGTTCTGCACGGCGGCACCGCCGTCAAGCATCGCCAGCACATGGTGCAGCAATTCCAACGCGACGACGGCCCGCCGTTCTTCGTCCTCTCGCTCAAGGCCGGCGGCACCGGACTCAATCTAACCGCCGCCACCCACGTCATCCACTTCGACCGCTGGTGGAACCCCGCCGTGGAAAACCAGGCCACCGACCGCGCCTTCCGCATCGGCCAAAAACGCAATGTATTGGTTCACAAATTCATCACCGCCGGCACCCTCGAAGAAAAAATCGACAGTCTCATCACCGACAAGCAAGCTACCGCCGACGCCATCCTCACCGGCGGCAGCGAAATTTCCCTAACCGAAATGAACAACGCCGAACTGCTCGACTTCATCCGCCTCGATCTAACGAAAATATCCACGCAATCATGAGCCGCTTTTTTTACAAACCGTATGTCTCCGTTGCCCAACGCAAAGTCCAGGGCCACAAGAAAATCCAAGCCCTTGTGAAGAAGGGCCGCGTCATTGAACCGTTAGGCGAACTTCTCCACCGCAGCAAAATTGCGACCAGCTTCTGGGGGCACGCGTGGTGCAAGCATCTGGAATCCTTCAGTGATTACGAAAACCGCCTGCCGCGCGGCCGCACATATGTCCGCAACGGCTCGGTCCTCCATCTTGCCATCGCGCCCGGCACTGTGAGCGCCCTGGTTCAAGGTTCCGAACTCTACGAGGAAACCATCCATATCACGCCGCTGCCCGCACATAAGTGGAAATCCATCCAAGCCCGCTGCCAGGGCAAGATCGGTTCGCTCATCGAGTTGCTCCAAGGCAAAATCTCCGATGAGATCATGGCCATCGTCACCGATCCTAACGAAGGGCTTTTCCCCAAACCCAAGGAGATCAAGCTCAACTGTTCCTGCCCCGACTGGGCCACCATGTGCAAACACGTCGCCGCCGTGCTCTATGGCGTCGGTGCCCGCCTCGATTTCCAACCCGAACTCCTTTTCAAACTGCGCGGCGTCGATCACAACGACCTAATTTCCGCCGCCACCGCCAGCACCCTCGGCGGCTCCACCCAGCCCTCCGGTCGCCGCCGCACCCTCGACGCTGCCAATCTTGGCGACGTCTTCGGCATCGACCTCGAAGGCGCAGCCACCACCCCGCCCAAGGCAAAAGCCAAGCTGACAAAAGCCGTGACTAACAAGTCCGCCGCAAAGAAGGCCGCGACTCACAAACCAGCCGGCAAGGAGTCTGTCACCAAAAAGGCAGTCACCCAAAAGGCGGTGGCCAAGAAGGTTGTTGCCAAAGAGCGTGTTGCCAAAAAGGCCGCCACCAAGAAGGCCGCCACCAAGAAGGCGGTTGCCAAGAAGGCGGTTGCCAAAAAGGCGGCGGCCCGGCGTCGTGGCTTCTGAGGCGGAATCTGGATGGGCATGCTCGTCTATGGAATGGGCATCTCGCCCAATTCTCGCAGTTTAGCAGGAGGACAGGCAGGCTTGGCACCTAACGAGGTGCATCCTCATGCACTGCAATCGTTTCCGATTTGGATTGATGATTGATGATCTGCTGGGTCCGGCATTTGGCATTCTACCACTTGAAAATCAATCAGTGGCTCAGTGCCATCCGTTCTTTTCAGTGGTTTTCTTGGCCCGATTCACCCCAAGCCGCCGCGTTCTCACGAACGCGCCTGCAAAAGAAATTTCTCAACAAGCTGGCGTGCTTGTTGATCCATTCGGAGCGGATTGCAGATAAACCGCAGCGCCATGGCATGCCTCACTCGCCGGTGTCCGGATAGGAGCCGAGGAGTTTGACGAACGAGCAGTGCCTGGCGAGTTCCGTTAGGGCGTCGGCGACCTTGGAATCGGCGCAGTGGCCGGCCAGATCGACGTAGAAAATATACTCCCAGTCCTTGCGTTTGGAGGGGCGGGACTCGATCTTGGACATGTTGATTTGGAATTGATCGAAGGCGCGCAGGGCGCTGACCAGTGAGCCGGGCCGGTCGTGGATGGCAAACAGGATGGAGGTGCGGTCGTTGCCGGTGGGGGGGCAGGTTTTCTCGCCGATGACGAGGAAGCGGGTGGTGTTGGTGGCGCGATCCTGGATGGATTCCTCAAGCAAGGTGAGCCCATACAATTCCGCGGCGAGCACGCCGCCGAGCGCGGCAGCTCCTTGGTCGGCATGTTCGCGGGCCAGTTGCGCGGCCTTGGTGGTCGACGATACCTCGACCAAATCGGCGAGCGGAAAATTTTTCAAGATCCAGTTGCGGCACTGGCCAAAGACTTGCGGATGGGAATAGAGGGTTTGGATTTGCTCGCGGGGGATGGCGGCCATCAGACCGTTTTCGATGCGCAGCAGGATCTGGGCGCAGATGTGCAATGGCGAGTCGACAAACAAATCCAGCGTGTGGGAAACGGCACCCTCGGTCGAATTTTCAATGGGCACCACCCCGTAGTCCACCCGGCGGCGGGCGACTTGATCAAAGACATCGGCGAAATTCGGTTGCGCGGCATAGCTGACCGAATGCCCGAATTTTTTGATGGCGGCTTGATGGGTCCAGGTTCCTTCAGGGCCAAGATAGGCGATTTTCAGATCGTCCTCGAGGAGCAGTGCGGCGGACATGATTTCGCGATAAATCGCCCGGATCGAGCGTTCCGGCATCCGCCCGCGGTTCATTTCCACTAGCTTGCGCAGCAGCGCTTCCTCACGTTCCGGCGCATAAATCTGCAGGCCGTCGCGTTTCTTGATCAGCCCCACCTGGTGGACGAGGTCGGCGCGGCGCGACAATAGATCTAGCAGCTCTAGGTCGATCAAGTCGATTTGGTTGCGGATAGGGTCGAGGTTCACGTGCTGGGGTCAGGCGGGTTCGGGTGATGCTGGACTTGGGTCAGTCAGGGGAGCGGCGGCTGCGCTGGGGCTAACGAAATCGCCGAGGGCCAGTTGCTGATTGGGGTCGGCGATGGGTTGGACGGCTGGCGGTTCGGGCAGTTTGACTTTGCGCAGTTCGGCGGAGTTTGGCAGGTCGTTGATAGAGCGGATGCCGAAGTGCTCGAAGAACAATTCGGTGGTTTCATAAAGCAGCGGGCGTCCCGGCAGTTCGGCGCGGCCACCGATGCAGATCAGATCGCGGTCGAGGAGTTTTTGGAGCATGCCATCACAGGCGACGCCGCGGACGGCCTCGATGGCGGCCTTGGTGATGGGCTGGCGGTAGGCGATGATGGCCAAGGTTTCCATGGCCGGGCCGCTGAAGCGCTCCGGCTTGCGCCCCGGGAAAAGCTGGCGGACGAATTCGCCATACTCGGGACGGGTGAAAATTTTCCACCCCATGGGGCGTTCGGTGAGGATGAAGGCGCGTTGGCTGTCTGCGTAGGTCTGGTTGAGTTGGGCGAGGGCTTGGCCGATGGCGTCGGGGGAGGTGTCCGCCAGCGCGACGAGCCACGCGGGCAGCGGTTGAGGCTCTTTGCCTTCCTCGATTTCACGGAGGCGGACATCCTCCGCCTCAGCGACGCGAGCGCGCACCAAGCGGGCGAGTTCTTCGGTCGTCGAGGGGGACTGGGAGGCAAACAAGAGTGCTTCGATAATCGCGCTTAGCTGCATGGCGGAGTGGCAGCGTAGGAACAACTGGCGGAGATTTCAAGCCCTCTGGTGAAATCCTGCGAAAGAGTTATTTTCCAAGAACCAAACTTTCTGCTTGCTGGAGACGGGAAGAGGGGCTAATCCACCGCGCCCGTTCGGTGATTTGGCGATTCTGCGTCGGAACCGTGCCAAGGGGAAATTCCAACATCCAAACACCCGCGACATGCCCGCGACCCATTCCACCACCCGCACTCCCACCGCAAAGAGCTCGAAGCAAGGTTTATCCAAAGGCACCAAGCCTTCGGCACCGGTGAAAGCCACTCCGAAAAAGGCCCAAGCCATGAAAAAGGCAGCGAGTAAGCCAGTTGGGAAGGCACCAGTGACCTCGAAAGCAGTCGCCAAGAAGGCTGTCGCTAAACCCGCCAAGGCCGCTCCCAAGAAGGCGGCACCGGCCCCCAAGAAGGCGGCACCGGCCCCCAAGAAGGCGGCACCGGCCCCCAAGAAGGCGG
>JBAXPF010000126.1:0-11227 GCA_037132955.1 Verrucomicrobiota bacterium
GCAGCACCATGGGCACCGGCGTGGTCTTCGGCATGACCATCTCCACCGCCATCGGACTGTTCCTCATTCCGGTCTGTTATGTCTTTGTCCAACGCTTCAGCGACCGCAAGCAAAAGCCCGAGCCGGAGCCCGCAAAGCCCGCCCACACGTCTTAAGCCATACGAAAGTTAGAGAACCACAGATTACACAGATTACACGGATTACACGGATTTTGGATATGTCAACTCGCCCGATCCGTTCACCCTGGATTGCCATTGTATAACTCTCACACCTCATCCAACTCTTTCCGTGTAATCCGTGTAATCTGTGGTTAAAGAAAGCCCGCCACAACCTTTCAAGTTTCATCTTCACGCCCAACGCCGCCCCCATTCACCGCACCCACCTTCAACGACCCTCCGCCCCCATGCGTCCCATTCTGATCCTTCCTGCAGCATTGTTAGTAAGTTCCTGTGTGCTCGGACCGGAGCCCGGGTCGCCGGATGTCAAGGCCCCCGCGTCCATTCGCGGCGATGCCGCACCCCATGGCGCATCGTTCGGGGACAAGGCCTGGCGCAAGGTCTTCACCGACCCGACCCTGCGCACCCTGATCGCACGGGCGCTGCAGAATAGTCCGGATCTGGTGGCCGCCACCTATCACATTGAAGAGGCCCGCGCCCAAGCTATCATCGCCCGCACCGCGTGGTATCCCACGATCAATGGCAACGCCGAAGCCTCGGCGAATTACGCATCGAAGAATGCCGGCCAGGTCTTGCCGGGCGGCAGCCGCCACTCCGAAACCTATGGTCTATCTGGATTGCTGAGTTGGGAACTCGATCTGTGGGGCGGCATCCGCCGCAACAACCAGGCGGCCCGCGCCAAACTGTTGGAGGCCGAAGCCCAGCGCGATGGCGTGCAGACGTCGCTGGTCGCGGCGGTGGCCAGTGCCTACATTGACCTGAAGAACCTCGACGAGCGCCTCGCCATTTCGCGCCGCACCACGGAGAGCCGCAAGGAGTCCCTCAAACTCGTCACCTCCCGCAGGGATGGCGGCGTGAGCTCGGATTTGGAAGTGGGCCAGGCCGAGGCCTTGCTCTATCAGGCGCAAGTCACCATCCCGGTCACCGAACGCGGCATCGCCGCCAAGGAGAATGAGATCCGCGCGTTGCTCGGCGAGTATCCCGGCGGCATCACCCGCGGCGGCAGCCTCGACAGCCTCGGCACGGCGCTGCATATCACGGGCGGCCTGCCCTCGTCATTGATGGCACGCCGGCCCGACCTGACCGCCGCCAATCAATCCTTCCAAGCCGCCACCGCCCAGATCGGCGTCGCCGAAGCGCTGCGCTTTCCCAGCCTGTCGCTCACCGGCAGCGGCGGCGTGATCAGCTCCGAACTTAACAGTTTGCTCCAAGGCAAGGCCGCAGCCTACACCATCGGGCCGCAACTCACCGGTCCCATCTTTGACGCGGGCCGCGCCAAGGCCGGGGTGCAGGCCGCCCAGGCCAGCGCCAAGATCGCGTTGGCGGCCTATCAGAAGGCCGCCCAGCAAGCGTTCCATGAAGCGGCCGACTCCATCAACTTCTATCAAAAATCGGGCGAGATCATCACCGAGGAATCCAAGCTGCTCGCCGCCCAAAAGAGCGTCGCCGGCCTCGCGCTGGAACGCTTCCAGGGCGGCGCCTCCAGTTATCTGGAAGTGCTCGACGCCGAGCGCGAATTGTTTACCGCCGAACTCGACCTCGCCGACGCCTGCAGCAACCGTTTGCGGGCCGTGGTGCAAGCCTACCGCGCCCTGGGCGGGGGTTGGAAGTGATTACCCTGCCGCACGATGTTCAAGCACCTGCTGGTTTTGTTCTTGTTAGTTTCGGCCTGTGTCACCATCCACGGCTTGGGCATGTTGCTCGGTCTGCGCTGGTTGACCCGTATCTGGCCAAGGAAGGAACACTCCTTCAATATAAGTGCAAGCGCGAGGCTCTCCAGCCGACATGGAGAACCCTGAAAGCCGGGGGGCACACGCGTCCCGCGTGTTGTGCTCCGCATCCCGCGGAGCACCTGCACCTGAGAAGCCAAACACCTGTCATCATCCCAGCAAAGCGGGTGGACGTGTTTGAGCAGATGCGCAAGGACACGAACGTGCCGAAGGAGGAGTTGGAGAAAACCCTCAAGACCTTCGACGAACGGATAGGCAAGCGCTTGACACAGGTGATGGAGCTTGCCAAATCCTTTCCCGGTTTCAAGGACACCAACAAGTATGAATCCTACGGCAGCTCTTATTCCAACGGTTGAAAGAGAATCTAACTGCACGCGAAGAGTGGTTACAGAAAAACCCGCCGCCGGACAAGTGAGCGAACCGCTCAAAACTGCCATTTGAGGCCGGCTTTGGCGGTGTAGTTCTCGGATTTCCCCTGCAAGGAAATTTCACTGGCCAACCACAGGCTGAAGTCGTGGTTTTTGCCGAAGTCCAGCGCCAACGGCGGTTCGAGCGTTGAACCGGCCGGTCTTTTCGCCGATCGCCCAGTTGGCACTCGGGATGAATTTTTCCTTGGACGAGGAGTCGTGGGTGTACTCATCGCCCAGACCAATGTTTGTTAGAGTAGCAAGGGGATTGCCAGAGGCGGTTTCGGGTTCAAACCCGTCCTCGGCACGGGCTGCGGTAAACGCGCCGATTCCCACCAAGACCCAGACCAACAACGCGCAGCTTGCCTTGATTTTCATGATGACTCCCCAAGTTTGGAAGGCCTGAGTCGCCAGTCAATCCAAAACCTGCGGGCTTTGCTCAGTTGGTTCCCACAACCATGACCCGCAAGCGCATGAAACGGCCCGGGTGGGCGGGATCAGTCACCTGATAGGGATCGGTCACCATCGCATGGCGCGTGTTGCCGGTGCCGGTCTCGGTGACGGTGGCTCCCGCCGCCAGCACCACGAACGGCGCGCCTGCCACACTTTGGGCAAGATCCGTCCACGGATTGACGAGTGCGTCGCAGGCCTGCACCGTGAGTGTTAGATCGGGACGGTCCAGATAGCGGGCAAAGCCGAGTTGCAAGGTATCCCCCGCGCTGCGCCCGGGCTGGGGCAGAATTGCCGTGCCGGTGGTGTTGCCCACCGGGTCGCCGCCAAGGGCGTATTCCAAGAGATTGTTGATCCCGTTAGCGTTCGGGTCCGCGGTGTCGGCGGCGTTGCCTGCGTTGGCGGTCGTGCCGAAGTAATATTGACGCCAACTTTGCAAAGGCGTGAGGGGTGAGGTCAGCGTCAGGATGCCCGTGGCGCTGGCGCTGGCCTGGCCGTCGGGATTCGTCACGGTGACCGATTGCGCGCCCAGCGTGGCAGCTGTCGTGTTGAGGTGCAGGACAAGCGAGGTCGGACTTTGATAGGTGACGCCGGTGACCGCCACCCCGCCGCTCACCGCTGCGACCAGACGTTTTACAAACCCCGCGCCAGGGTCGAAAAACCCGGAGCCCGAAACCTTGGCGCCGGTAACCGTCACATCCACACCGGCTTGGCCTGCAAGGATGCTCGATGGGCTGCACGAGACCGGCGTGGCGGGTGGCGGCGCGCTGAGTTTCGCGACACGCAGGCCGTAACTGTCAGTCGAGTCACAGAACTCCTGGATTGTCCAGAGTGTCATGTCGTCGTCTGGATCAAGGCTGGTGAAGGAAAAGTCACCCCAACGGCGGCCGCTGGGGCCACCCGTATCAGCCGGCGGATTGTAGGCCGTGCTGCTGGCCGTGTAAGCGCTGGGGATCTGCATGGTGCCAAGTGGATCGCCGGCGAGCCGTCCCGTGCACGCGGCGTTGATCCGACTGTTAGATCCGGCACTGCTGAAACCCATCGCCACATGACCCTGACCGGAAACCATGATCGAAGGAATCCAGTAAGACTTGGGATTGCTCGCAGCGGAATCGAAAACCGTCCCCGATTGCACGACACTGGGGGTGCCGCCGAGGTTTTGAATTTGATACCAACGCGAGCCATTGCGGCCACCTCCGACTGCCGCGGTGCCTGTGTTGTCGACCTCGATGTTGTGCGCGGTCCAGAGCTGGCCGTTGCGGATGTGAGCGGCAAACAGCCGGTCATCCACCGCATCGAGGTAGCCGTTGGTGCCGCTGGTGTTGCCGAGGTGCGGTACGGTGATGGGATCGGTTGTCGGGTCCACCGCGATCAGAATGTTAGATGAGAGGGTCGGCGTGCCGCCGGGGGTGCTGACACGGCGGGCGACGAGCCGGCCAAAGGCGGCATTGGAGGTGCCGATGAAATAGCCTTCGGTGGCGGCCGGATCGAAATTATCCACGCCCTGCGGGGTATATGGCCCTTCCGAAGTGCTGCTTGTCACCAATCCCCGGAAGGCCGTCACCACGATTGGCCCCGTTCCGAGAATCGAACTTTTTCGCACCACGAAAGCCGAACAACCGGAAAACCGGCCTCTGGAGGTGAACACATTATCGCCGATGTAGAGCGCGTTGTTGTCGATGCCAAGCGTCGGGTAGTCCGCAAATTTTCCGGTGTCACCCGCGGGGCTGACCGTGTCGTGTTGGAAATAGAAAAAAGTGAAAGCGGCACTGGTGGTGATGGTGGCGGCATTGCTGACGGCGATGAGCACGCGGTTAGGCAGCTTGCTTGCGCCGCCCGGCACATCAACGATGATCAGGAACCAACGGCCGCTGAGCCGGTCATAGCGGATGTGCGGATCGGTCGTATAGTTGCTGCTGATCGGCGGCGTCATCACCGGGCTGAAAAACGTGTCCATGGACAAATCCAATACGCCGTCAGCTACCCCCGTTGCCTTGTTGAAACTGCGCAGGCGCCCGTTCACCGCCACGATGAACTGGGTTGGGCCGACTGCGCCCATCGTATCTGGCGGATAGGAGTCGCAATCCGCCAGCGTGGCACCCGTATAGTTTGTCCCCACGGGCTGCGGCCCGAAGTTCGGCAAGTTCACACTGGGCGCGCCGGGCTGCCCATGGGTCGTCTGTGCCCCCCCCGGCAGACCGTGTCGATCCGGCCGCAGCACCGGCATGTTCCGCGGCGGCGCGGTTTCCGGCATGGCACCATGGCGCTCACGGACGTGCAGCGTCGTCACGCTCTGGGTGACCCCCGGCTGACCTGTCCATGGCAATCCGACGGTATCCGCCGTGGCACGCTGCACCAGCGATGACACGCTGAGCCAACAAGCGAGCGCCCACAGCATATATCGATAGCGTGAAGACCGCTTGTGGACCTTGGTACTCATGATTGAGATGGGCATCCTAACGCCTAAACGGCCCGCACTGCCACTTGAGTTTACGATGCGCCGCCTCGGGCGCATGTCAAGCCCGGGATGGCCGGCTTGAACGCGGTTGCGGACTGGGTTGCCAAACGCCTGCGGATGGGCCATCCTGCATTCGCAAGCCACCGAACGGGATGGTTTGCAAGGTTCTGAAACCCCCACGACAACTTGAAATTGCCGGAAAATGGTGAATTGGCGGGCACCCTCGCCAATTCAATGGATTGGATTTCCTGGCGGCGGCTGCGGGCCCTGTGCTGGAAGGAGACGTTGCAGATTTTCCGCGACCCTAGCAGCATCCTGATCGCGTTTTTCATGCCGCTGCTGATGCTGTTCATCTTCGGTTATGGCATCAATTTGGATTTTTCAAAATTGCGGATCGGGCTGCTGGCGGATGATGCCGGTGCCGAGGCCGAGGCCTTCGCCGCTGCTCTAACTGGCTCGCCGTGGCTTGAAGTCCGCACCTATGATTCGCGCGCCGCGATGGAACGCGCGTTGGTGGACTCTCAAATCCGCGGCTTCGTCGTCATCCCGCAGGATTTCTCGCGCCAGATGAAACGGGCGGACGCGACCGCGCCGGTGCAGGTGGTGGCCGACGGCACTGAACCTAACATAGCACAGTTCGTGCGCGCCACGGTCAGCGGAGTCTGGCAGACATGGCAGATGCAGCGGGCCGGGGAACGTGGCGGGGACCTGCGGCGCGATATTTCGTTAGAGCCGAGGGTTTGGTTCAATGCGGCGGCCGAGAGCCGCAATTTCATCATTCCCGGATCGATCACGGTGATCATGACAGTGATCGGCGCGTTGCTCACCTCGCTGGTGGTGGCGCGGGAATGGGAGCGCGGCACGATGGAGGCGCTGCTGGCATCACCGGTGACGCGGACGGAACTGTTATTGTGCAAGATCCTGCCGTATTACGGGCTTGGCATGCTTTCGCTGATGCTGTGCGTGGGCGTCGCGCACTGGGTGTTGAAAGTGCCCTTCCGCGGGACAGTCCCCGCGCTGTGGCTGGTTGGATCGCTGTTCC
This sequence comes from Verrucomicrobiota bacterium, assembly GCA_037132955.1. Taxonomy (GTDB): domain Bacteria; phylum Verrucomicrobiota; class Verrucomicrobiia; order Verrucomicrobiales; family Akkermansiaceae; genus Luteolibacter. The sequence goes on from JBAXPF010000126.1 coordinate 6,264, forward strand.
TGCTGAGCGTGTTAGGTATCGGTCTGGCGATTTCCACGGGCATGCGCAACCAGTTCAACGCCGCGCAGGCCGCGTTGAATGCGGCATTCCTGCCGGCGGTGATGCTGTCCGGCTTCATCTATGAAATCTCGAGCATGCCGTTGGTGTTGCGCGGCGTGACCCATATCATCCCTGCGCGCTATTTCGTCTCCTCGATGCAAACGCTCTTCCAGGCCGGGACGATTTGGAAGCTGTTGTGGCCGGACATCCTGATGTTGGCCGGCACCACCATCGTCTTCATCGGCCTAACGGCCAAACTCACCAAAAGGAGAATGGAATGATTTTTCTCAGCCGCATTCATGCGCTGGTGCGCAAGGAATTCCAGTCGCTGCTCAGCACCAAGTCCGGGCGTCTTCTGTTAGTCATGCCGGTGGTGTTGCAGACGGCGTTGTTTCCGTTTGCGGCCACGCTGGAAGTGAAGAATGCCTCGCTGGCGGTGTTCAACGAGGACCGCGGGCGGGCCTCAGTGGAAATGATGCAACGCTTCGCCGCGTCCGGCGCGTTCACCCGCATCATCCCGGTGTGGAGCGCGGCTGAGTTGGACGAGGCCATCGGCACGCGCGAGGCGCTGCTCGCGGTGCACATTCCGGCGGATTTTTCCCGCAAGCTCACCACGGACGAAGCCTCGCCGGTGCAGGTGATACTGGACGGTCGTCGGTCTAACAGCTCTCAGATCGCCTTCAACTATCTGCAAGCCGTGCTGGATGTTTATCTCAAGGATCGCGCGGCGGCCGCGGGCCGGGTGGTGCCATCCGAAATTGTCGCGCGCAATTGGTTTGTGCCCAACCTGGAATACACGTATTTCATCCTGCCGAGTTTGGTCGCCATCATCACCACCATCGGCTCGCTGATCGTCACCGCTCTATCAGTCGCAAGGGAGCGGGAACAAGGGACCTTTGAGCAATTGCTGGTGTCACCGCTCTCGCCCGAGATGATCATGATCGGCAAGGCGGTGCCCGCGGTGGTGGTGGGATTTTTCCAGGCGACGCTGATTCTGACGGCGGCGGTGTTGGTTTATGGCATCCCGTTTCGCGGCAGCCTGGCCTTGCTCTATGGCGCGATGTTTTTCTATGCGTTGGCATTGGTGGGAGTCGGGCTGTTCATTTCATCTATCAGCAAAACCCAACAGCAGGCGTTTCTCGGGGCTTTCGTCTTCATGGTCCCGGCGATCCTGCTCTCAGGATACACCGCGCCGGTGGAGAACATGCCGGTCTGGATGCAACACCTCACCTGGGTCAACCCGGTCCGCCATTTTGTGGAGATCGTCAAAGGGGTGTTCCTCAAGGACGCCTCGTTCGCCCGGGTGCTCACGTTGGTTTGGCCGTTGGTGGTCATCAGCATGGGAACTCTAACTTTTGCGGCGCTGATGTTCCGCCGCAAGTCCGCGTGAGCCAATGCGGGTGGGCGGAATTTGGGAGTTTTCAACCATCAACCTTGACCACAGCGGGTGCCATGCTTGTCACGACTTGCACTCTGACCGGTGTTTCCAAAATGGGTGGTAAGGACAATATCTGTCTTGCCATGCCGCGGTCGATATGGCGGAATCCAATCAGAACGACCTCTTTCATGAACAACTCCCACCAGCGCTGGCTCCTCGAACAACTTCCGCAATGGGAACATGACGGGCTCATCACCAGCGATGCGGCGCAGGCACTGCGTAAACGCCATGCGGTGGATGGCTCGCAGTCGGCACTCGCGCAGATTGTCATCGGTTCCCTCGGGGCGCTGCTCATTGGCACCGGGCTGATCGCGGTGATCGGCTATAACTGGGATGACTTCTCGCGGCCGGTGCGGTTGTTGTTCGCGTTTCTGCCGCTGCTGCTTACCCAAGGGCTGAGTTTCCGCGTGCTGCAACGCGGTGCCACCGCCACGCCCTGGGTGCGGGAAACCGCCGCACTGCTGCAAGCGCTTGCCACCGGAGCATGCATCGCCCTGGTTTCGCAGATTTACAATCTCGGCGGCGCATGGCCGGATTTCCTGTTCTGGTGGTTCATCCTGAGCTTGCCACTGGCCTGGGTGCTGCGTTCGCATGCGGTGACGTTGTTCTATCTGATAGCCATCGCGCTCTGGAGCGTCAATCAGGTTGGGCACGGCAATCCTTGGTATGACAGTCCGCTGCTTTACCCGTTGCTGCTGTTGGGATTGCTGCCCTACTGGCCTGGATGGCAGGGCACGGCGTCGCTCTCCATCTCGGTGCGCTGGACCATGACTCTAAGTGCCATTCTGGGGTTGTGCAGTGCCGCAGTGTTCGTGACTGATATCCAGGGTGACTATTCCTACTATCAATACGACACCTATCTTTGGCTGTGGACACTCACCGCAGCCGTGTGTGTGCTTTTTCCGCTCAATCAAGCCGGGCTCGACGAAGCCACCGGACGCAAACCCCAAGTCGTGCTCGGCTCTCTCTGGCTGCTGGGTTATGGCGTGGCTGCAACTTTTCATCCCGTGAGTCGTGACATTCTCAAGGGCACTTCCAACGCGCTGCCTCTTCCGTGGTGCCAGGGATTGTTCCTCGTGCTGGCGCTGTTTGCATTGCTGGCAGCCTGGCGCCAGCGGTGGGCGGTGCTGGCGATTGCATCGGTGGCGTTGCTGCCGCTCATCGCGTTCCTGTTGATGCAGGGCAAGGATGACCCTAACAGCTCGCTGCTGTCGTCGCTCGTCACCTTGCACCTCGCCGTGGTTGGCATCACGCTCATCGTGCTGGAGTTCACCCGCCGCCGCGGTGCGCCACGGCTTGGCGCCGCATTGCTTTCCGTGCTGATCATCGCACGCATGACAGACAGCCATTTCTCGTTGCTTGCCAAAGGCAGCGCCTTCATCGCCGTCGGCGCGGCTTTTCTGGCGTTCAATTTCTTCATGAGCCGCCGTCCGCAAGCCCCCACCCCTGTATGAAAGCACTTCCTTGGATCGTCTTCGGCATCGCCGCTCTCGCCCAGTGGGCCGTTCCGGTCGCCGGCATCATGCAGTATGAACAGGTGCTGGCACAAGGATCGCTGGTCAAAATCAAGTGCGGCGCTCCCGATCCGTATGATCCGCTGCGGGGCCGGTATCTGGCTGTTAGACCGGAACAACATCAAGCCGGCGTGCCTCAATTCATGAAATTGGGCCGCGGCATGCGCGTGTACGGCACGCTCACCACGGGTGCCGATGGTCTGGCCAGCATCACCAGCCTGTCCCTCACGCCACCCGCCGGCGGGGATTACATCCGGTTGAAGTCGGACTATGTGTACGACGGCAAAGCGAGCATCCTGTGGCCGTTTGACCGCTTCTATATCAATGAAAAACTCGCCCCCGAAGCCGACAAGTGGTTCGCCGAAAACCTCCGTAGTGCCAACGGCATCACCGCCGAAGTGCGCGTGCTCAGGGGCCGCGCAGTGCTCGCCGACCTGAGCCTCGACGGCAAACCGTTCCGCGACATTCTCAGGCAGCGTGTGAAGTAAGAGGGAGTGGTGGCTCATCTTGGCGGCGGCACTGGCCAGCGGCGCGACGGTGCTGTACACGGAAAACCTCCAGCACGGACGGACGCTTGGCGCGCTGCGGGTGGAAAATCCCTAGCTACCGGCAGTCTGATTGACTAACTGTTAGTATGGCGGGCTTGGCGTGCCTTGGAGTCCGCATCCCCTTCGCGGTCGCGCTTCTCTAACCAGACCATCAGGATTGCGAGATCGGCCGGGGTGATGCCGGGGATGCGACCGGCTTGGCCGAGGGTGGCCGGACGGATTTGGGTGAAGCGCAGTTGCGCCTCGAGTTTGAGGCCGCGGACCGTGGCGTAATCCAGATCATCGGGCAAGAGCCGGCTTTCCTGGCGCGTCAGGCGGTCGATTTGGGTTTGTTGGCGGCCGAGATGGCCCTCATATTTGAACTGGGTCTCGATGAGGGTCCAAAGTTCCACGTGGAACTCTTGGAGCAGGGCGGCGGGCAGGGCAGTCCAGGAATTTTCGCTGCGGCGGAACCACTGGTCGAGCTTGATTCCGTCATGCGGGGTTTTGCGCACCCAGGCGTCGGCGCGCTCCAGCTCGCGGCGTTTCTCCTCCACCCGCCGGACCCGCTCGCCACTGGCGAGGCCGAGGGCGGCGGCAACCGGGGTGAGCCGCAGGTCGGCGTTGTCCTGGCGTAGCAACAGGCGGTATTCGGCGCGGCTGGTGAACATCCGGTAAGGCTCGGTGCAGCCGCGGGTGACCAAGTCATCGACCATGACGCCCAGATACGCCTGATCGCGCCCTAACACCCAGGGCGGTCTGCCCAACACTTTGAGCGCCGCGTTGGCGCCGGCGATCAGGCCCTGCCCGGCCGCCTCCTCGTAGCCGGAGGTGCCATTGATCTGGCCGGCGAAATACAAGCCCTCCACCCGCTTGGTCTCGAGCGTGGACCGGAGCTGGATGGGCGGGCAATAATCGTACTCGACGGCGTAGCCAGGGCGCAGGATCTCGCATTTTTCCAAGCCGGGGATGCTGCGCAGAAAAGCGAGCTGAACCGCGTAGGGCAAGGAGGTGGACACGCCGTTGACGTAATATTCGAGCGTGTGTCGCCCTTCCGGCTCGAGAAAAACCTGATGCCGGTCTTTTTCAGCGAACCGCACCACCTTGTCTTCGATCGACGGGCAATAGCGCGGCCCCACCCCCTCGATCACCCCGCAATACAGCGGCGATTGGTCGAGGTTTTGGCGGATGATCTCGTGAGTCGCCGGGTTCGTGTAGGTAATCCAGCACGGGGCCTGTTCCACGTGGAACTTCGAGTCGCCCCAAGGATTGAGCGTGAACAGGTCATCCGGCCCGCGCTGCAGGGAATCGGCCATGAAACTGAAATGCGGCACCGCACGGTCCCCTTCCTGGCGCTCGCAGCGGGCAAAATCCAGCGAGCGGCCATTGAGCCGGCAGGGCGTGCCGGTTTTGAAGCGTTGGACCTCAAACCCCAGCCGCCGCAAG
>JBAXPF010000127.1:0-11213 GCA_037132955.1 Verrucomicrobiota bacterium
GAGCACCTTGTTGCCCGCCAACATCCCGGCACCGTAGGTCAGCAACCCGATCAAGCCTTGCGCCGAAGCGCGAATTTCACGCGGTGCCTTGCGGTCGGTATACATCTGCCCGGTGACGTAAAAAAAGTCGTAGCAAATCCCGTGCAGCACAATCCCGAAAACGAGCATGCCGGGCACTGAGGGCATCAGACCGAACACCCCGTAGCGCAAGGCCCACGCCAGCATGCCCACCAGCAGCATCCACTTCACGCCGAAGCGCCGGAAAAAAAACGGGACCAGCGCCATGAATACGATCTCACTGACCTGCCCGAGTGCCATCACCCCGGCGGACTTGTCGCCAAACGCGGTGTTCGCCACAAACGGATAGGTCATCGCGTAGTAGAACGACAGTGGGATGCAGATCAGAAACGAACACAGCGCAAACACCGCAAACGACGGCTCCTTCAACATCCGCAGCGCGTCGAATCCTAACATCTTGGCAATGCTCACCGGCGTGCCACGACCGCTCGGCAAGGTGGCCGGCAGCGTGAAACTGTAGCACCCATAGAACAGGCTGACCACCGCCGCCAACTTCATCGGAAAGGCCGAAGCTCCGGCATCCGCAATGCCCGGAAGCACCTTCAGTGGCAACAGACCGAACACCGATTGCGCCACCACAAGGCCCGACACAATCCAGCCAATAGTCCCCCACAGCCGGATCTTTGGAAACTCCTCGCTTTCATTGGCCACGTTGCGAAACGTGATCGTGTTGACCAAGGCCAGCGTCGGCATGTAGCACAGGAAATACCCGAGCAACCAACTGAACAAGTGCTCAGGGCTATCCGTGATTTGCGCGCAGTGCCATAACAACGCCGCGCCTAGCAGATGCAGCACGCCGTTGACCCGCTCCGCATTGAAAAACCGGTCCGCCACCAAGCCCACAAACAACGGTGCCAGCAACCCCGCCCAATTGCAGGTCGAATAAATGTAGCCCACCACGTTCTGCCCGCTGAAGATCTTGCCCAAATACCCACCCAGCGGCACATAAAACGCCCCCCACACAAAATATTGCAGAAACATCATCACTGAGAGGCGCAGCGTCGTCGTGGAGTGGGGCGGATGCATGGCGTGGTCTAGCCACTGCGACGGCGCGGGTCAAGGCCGGCCGTCCAACTCCAGCAACTCCCGGACTTCCCGCAACATCTGCCTGGCCACCTCGCCTTCGTAGCGGATGAAGCCGTTGGCGGTGATTTCGGTCATGGCATCGCGGCGCTCCCAAGATGCCTGTGCGACCTGGTAAGCCGGCAGCGACAGCATGACCAGCAACATCCCGCAGGCATAGGCCGGAACCAATGCCAACGCCACCACCGCGCGGGAAAACTGCCGGGTGAAAGGCACCGCCAACGCCCGCACCACACTGGCCAATATCAGCAGCAACAGCGGGGCTAACAAAACCGACTTCCAGATGAACAAAGGGTTTTTGAAATTCCCATCCATGCGCCAGAGCCCGCATTCATCAATCCACATGGGCGCGCTCAGTCCGAGCACCGGCACCAAGGCCAACCCGGCTGCCACCGCCAACCAGCCGATGAGCGGGTTGCCACTGCCAAGCCCCAGCGCCGCCGCCCGCAGCGATAACCGCCACCGCGCCACCAGCGCCGGCACAACGAACAACAACAACGCCAACGCCAGAAAATCTGCCGCGGGCAAAGTCACTCCCGTGGCATGGATCCCCCGGTCCTGCCCGCCCAGCGGGGTCAAGCGCATCAGTGCCGTCACATACCCGAAGGGCAGCAGCACGCCCGCACCTAACAACCATGCCCAGTCGACCGGCAGCAGCAACGCATTCACCCGCTGCGCCAGCCGCAACACCACCGGCGGCAGGCAAAACCGATAGACCGCGACGGCCAGCAACCCCAACCCTAACACCACCCACACCGCCAGCGAGCCAAGCCGCGCAACCATCAAGTGTTCGGCCATGCGACCGGGCCTCAGGTCGGCATCAGCGAGCGGTGGCGGGGATTTCACCTGCATCCGGAGTCTGACAAGTTCGCTGGTGAACCAACCGCACCGCGCCTCAATGCCATCATGGCCCCGGGATTCAAAGCGCTTGCTCTGTGCCGCAGCCTCCTGGTCAAGCTTGCCATTGATGCGTTTGAACCGGCTGGCTTCTTCAGCCAGCCCCAACTTTTCCGCCGCAGCCTGCAAATTGCGGAGAATGGGTGAGACGTTTGACTTTAGAACCAGCACCTCAATGAGGGTTGGATTTTCAAGCCTCCCGATTGTCCTCATGAAAGCCTCCACATCCCCAAGCAATTGCCGGAAGTCATCCCCATTCCCGGCCTCACCTAACAGCCATGCCTGCGCCGCGATGGCCTTGACCAAGTGGTGCAGGGTGATGTCCGATGTGAGATGATCGCCGAGATAATAGGACGAGGCCAAGCGTGATATCTGATCCGCCTGCGGCAGCAGTGGAATCCGCTCGGAGAGAAGTTCCTTTTGACGGTTCACAAAGCGCGTTTGCTTGCCGGCTTCCCGCAGCAATGCCAGTGCCTGGCCCAGCTTTGCCGCATCCAGGATTTGCCACGACGGCGCCTCACCGGCCTTTTTGGACTTGGAGCTTTGTCGGTCTTTCTTGACCGAATCACGCGCGAGGTCCGCCGCCGCATGATAGGTAAACCACGCATTGTCCGGGTCCAAGCGCCGGGCTGTCTCCAGAAACTCCGGCGGATACACGCGGTGATCCCCCCGGTATTTCATGGCATACGCGGCGAAATAGGCCGGATTGTCCGGTGCACTGTCCCACAGCGCGCGCATTTGCCCGGATTTCCCGGGCTTGGACAGATCGCCAAATAACAGGAATCGTTCCCTGTCATTCAAGGATTTTGCCAACTCCTCTTCCGGTTGGGGCCACTTGTATTCCGGGAGGTTGCCCGTCCAAATCAGCACCCGCTTGTACCGCATCCCCTCCTGCACCGCATCCACCCCCACCCCCACCGACAGCCCCACCAGCGCCACCGTCAGCGCCCGCCGCCACCAAGGACGGCCCGGGCGGCCATCCACCGCTTCCCAGCGCGCAAGCATCGCGGCGGCACCCGGGTGAGCGGGCTTCAGCATGCCATCTAACAATCCAACCCCGGCCTGGCGCTGTGCGGGGGAATCCGCGAGCGGTTGCAGCGCGGCATCCATGAGACGGTCAGTGGCGTCGGACATGGCGGGTTCTAGCGGCAGGACCCGTGCCGGTCAAGGCCCGGAGTGCCGTCACTTGGGGCATCGCAGAAATGTCCAACAAGGCCAAGTTGGAACTTGGCACGGGCGGCCAGTGGGTTACAACCCAGCGCATGCGGCTAGGCATTCTCGGTTCAGGGTCCGGATCCAACATGCAGGCGATTCTCGATGCGATCGACGCCGGGGAGCTCGACGCGCAAATCGCCCTGGTGCTTTCGGACAACCCGGACGCCTTCATTCTCGAACGGGCGCGCTGCCGGGGCATCGCCACCGGGGTGATCGATTGCCGCGGGTTCCAAACCAGGTTTCCCGATGACGCCCAAGCGGAAACCGCACAACGCCTGCAAGGCGCGGGCGTCGAGCTGATTTGTCTCGCGGGATTTCTGCGGCTGGTCAAGCGCCCGCTGTTGGACGCCTTTCCTAACAAAATAATCAACATCCATCCGTCGTTGCTGCCGGCCTTTCCCGGCTTGCGGTCGTGGCAGCAGGCGCTGGATGCGGGGGCGAGCGAGACGGGTTGCACGGTGCATCGGGTGGACGACGGCATGGATACTGGTCCGATCCTGTTGCAGGAACGCGTGCCGATCCTGCCCGGCGACACCGCCGAATCGCTGCACGCCCGGATTCAAATCATTGAGCACCGGCTCTATCCGGCCGCCATCCGGCTGGTCCAAGCGGAACGGTGAGCCACGCCTCAGGGCAACGGGGTGCCGTCCGGAATGGAAAATGTCTTGTGGCGCGACGAGCCGCCTTTTTCCAAAGTGACTTTGGATTTGGCGAGCCCGAGGGATTTGGCCAGGAACTCGCGGAGTGCGGCGTTGGCCTTGCCCTCGGTTGGCGGTGCGGCGATGCGCACCCGCAACACCCGTCCCACCTGCGGGTCATCCTCCCAGCCGACGATCCCGCTGGTGCGGGCATTGGGAGTTGCGCGGACGTGCAGCCTGTTATTCGGCTTGGGCATTGAGTTTGCGCAACCACACGTTGCGATAGCGCACGGGGTTGCCGTGGTCTTGCAGATAGAGCGGGCCCTTTTCGGTGTAGCCGTTGAGCGGTGCCGCCGTGGTGGCTTGTTCGCCCACCGGGATGTGGTCTTGGATGAGCACCCCGTTGTGCAGCACCGTGTAGGAACCCGGCTGCACCTTGCCATCCGCAAGCCGCTTGGGCGCGTGAAAGATGATGTCATACACCTGCCACTCGCCGGGCTTGCGGCAGGCGTTGACCAATGGCGCGTTGTGCCCGTAGAACGCGCCACACTGGCCGTTCGGATAGGTCTTGTTGTTGTAGCAATCGAGCACCTGGATCTCATACCGTCCCATCAGATAGACGCCGCTGTTGCCGCGGCCCTGGCCGTCGCCCTTCGCCACCGAGGGCGAGGCCCACTCGACGTGCAACTGGCAGTCGGCGAATTCCTCCTGGGAAAAAATCCCGCCCTGGGGCGTGGTTTCCATCACCCCGTCGGCGAGTTTCCATTTCGGCTCGGGGCTGCGCTCGCCGCGGAATTTGGATAGATCCTTGCCATCAAACAACACGATCGCATCCGAAGGCGCGCTGCCGGGCCCGCCGGGATCGACCACCGGCGGTTGCGGCTCGTCCTTGGGGCCGGCGCCAAGCAGCGACACCATGGAAAACGGCAACAGACAATGGACAACGAGTTTATTTATCTTGGACATGGCTGGATGACGATGGGGTGGCTTGTGCATGCTGGATTAATGTTAGATAACCGGCATTGAGGTTAGGGTTTGCCCGCGTGGAAGCAAGCGCCAAGTGCCTGCGCAAGGACAGGCGGGTGCGGGAGGCCGGGCGGGGAGGCGTGCGCAAGGCGGACTGCGGATTGCAACCCTGCGGCTGGCCGCAGCCCATGGCGTCTAACAGGATGAAGACGATGGCGGGCGTGGATGGCTCGGCGGCGCACAGCGGCCCGCTGGCGAGGATGGTTGAAACGGTGTCGCTCTCACTTCCCAGAGGTGAGACGTTCTCATCCCGGCGCCGCTCAAGTGGTGCCACGGGGAGTTCCAGTGTCGCCGCCCACCGGAGCCACCGGAGCAGCGGGTGGGCGCGGCACGGTGCGGTCCGGCAGAGGTGGCAGAGGCGGCAGGACCCCGCCGGCAGGCTCCTTTTCGCTGTTGGCCTTGCGCCAGGTGCGGTTCTGGTTGGGATCGTCCCCCCCGGGCGGGTGGGTGCCGGGGATTTGGGGGGCCAGCAGGGCAGGCAGGATATCTCCGGCACGTTCCTTTTCGAAGCGCTCCGCCACCTTGCGCCATGCCGGAATCTCGGCGGGATTGACGGCAGCCGCCGGGCCGCCCATATCCGGCATGGACAAATTGGAACTTTTAAATTTCACCAGAATGCTGCCGAAGCGTTTGCGTTCCTGGGGCATGAATTCATGCCAATTGACCCCGGCGAGCAGGGCCGCGCCCGCAGCGGTCTCGCCGACGAGGACCCGTGCGGTGCCCTCGAGCGCCGCGATCAAGCGTGGCGACACATCCGTGCCCGCGCAAACCTTGGGCAGCAAGGCGAGCGCGGCGGCGGGATGCTCGTCCAACATCTCAGCCAGTTTTTAGTTATTTTAGTTTTCGCAATATTTCGCATCAAAACCGCTCGTGGCAGGAGCCATCCCTGAAGAAACCCGCGGTTTCATCCGTGGTTTCAGTGGTTGAAAACGGGTCGTTAGAATCCCCGACACTGTCCTTAGGTTGATGCGACTGAGCACACGCCGAAGTCTGAGCCTATTTGGCCGGCGGGGTGGCGGTGGGTTCCACCGGGTCGCCTTCCCGCAGCAGGGCGTTGGGATTGACGATGACGGCTGCGTCAGGGGGCAGCGCGGCGGAGGTGATCTCGAGGGTCACGCCGGAATTCTTGCCCGGCAGGACTTCGACATAGCTGACCTTGCCATCTCTAACAACAGCGACCCGGGCATTGCCCTGGCGCAAAATCAGGGTATTGGCCGGCACGCTGAAGGTTGCCGGTGCGGGTGGCAAACTGAAGACGGCAAGCCCGGTGAGGCCGGCAGGCAGTGACAGATCCTCGTTGGCAATGAGAAATTCCGCCCGCATGGTGCCGGAGCTGGTGTCAAAGGTCCGGCTGGTGCGCGCCAGCTTGGCGGTGAAGACCCGGCCCGGCAGTTCGGTGAAGCGCACTTGGGCGGCCGTTTCGGGGGCGAGGCGCAGGGCGAGGTCGGGGGAGGCATTGACGACGAAGCGCAGGGCGTCCAAGCGCACCAGCTTATAGAGCCAGCCTTCGGAGGTGGCGGAGTCGCCGCGCATGCGGTCGCCGCGGTCGAAGTTGCGGGCGGCAATGGTGCCCTCAAACGGGGCGCGCACGGTGGCGAATTGCTGCAAGACTTCGAGCCGGGCCAACTCGGCTTTGGCCACTTGCAGCGCGGCCTCGGATTCATCGGCACTGGAGAGGCGGGTTTCGGATTCCTCCTTGGAAACCGCGTGCGCCGTGAGCAAGGCCGCCGCGCGATTGCCCACCTGGCGGGCGGTCTTGGCCCGCGCGCCCGCCTGATCGACGGTGGCGCGGGCGGCCTCCACCGCGCGATCGATATCCGGCACATCCATCACGGCGAGCACTTCGCCCGCTTGCACATGATCGCCGATATCGAATTTGCGTTCGCGCACGATGCCGGTGGCACGGGTAAAGAGGGTCGCCGCTTCCAAGGGTTCGGTGCGGCCGGGAAGTTCCAACCGGGCGGGCGCGGTGCTCATGACCGGCAGCACGGTGCGCACGGCAACCTTGTCCGCAGCGTTGAGTGGCACACTGAGTGCCAGCAGGCAAAAAGGAATGATAGATGAAACGGGTGAGATCATGGCGAAGCGGTGGAAGGAGTTCTTATCATCAGTGATGTGGTTCTCACGCGCAGGGCTTGCCAGCGTAATGAGGAAACTCGTATCCAGAACGACCCCTGCCGCCATTATGAAGCTCCCCGGAGTTCCTCCACCCAGCGGGAGGGATCGCTGACGTCCACCCAGGCATAGCGCCCGGCGGAGGCAAATCGGTCAAGAGCATCCTCGTCATAATGCGGGGCGTAGTCCTCAAACGAAAGCCGTCCGATGGTGGCGGGCGTGATCTCCACACCGTCCACCCGACCCCTGAGCACAAAATCAATGGTTTGCGGTCCTTTCATCGGAACGACGGAAATCTAGCGCCTTCTGCTGGAAAGGGCAAGCACTGGATTATTCAGGCCGTTCGGCCCCCGCCCGCCAGTTTTCTCATCCGCTGCCGGGTGGCGGCACTCAGTTTCTCGCCGGTTTCCGCGTCGTATTGGGTGTAGCCGACTAGCAGGACGCGTCCGAGGCTTTCAGGGGTGCCCAGTCCGTATTTCAGGCATTCCTGGTATCCGGCAAACAGAATTCGAATCCAGAGGCATGGGCCGGGAAGGATGTCATCGCTGCTTCGGATTCATGGTGGCCAGCCATTTCTTCGCCGTGGGATGCGCGTTCCATGCCAATTGGAGATCTCCGGCGAAGCATGCCGCCTCTTCTTTGCTGCCGGGCGCGTAGGAATCGGGTGGATTCTTCGGCAACTTGCGGTGCCCCAATAGATAGGCTTTTGTAAACGCATTCTGCTTCAGCGCAACAGCCAGCGCCTCTAACGCTTCTTCCGGTTTTCCAGACAGGAAGCGTTCCAGCACTTTCGCCCACGCGAATACTGTGTTGTAATCGAACTCGTCCGGATAACGGGCGAAAAGTCCACGGGTGTCATCCATCCGCCCGACCGCCAGATAGAATGCCAGTAAGCGGTAACGCAGCCCCTGGTTGTCACCCGGATTAAGCTCTAACATGCCTTCCACTTCGGCGGCGGCAGACTCGATCCGCCCGGCCCGGTGCAGCGCATCCGCGAGGGCGGCCCGCGCCCTCATGTAGGGCCGGGTTTCATGATAACCCCAGAAATGCCCGGCACAGTCCTTGAATACCTGTTTGCCCAGGCGTTCCTCCGCGCCTGCCACGATCTTGCGCAGCGCCCCGATCTCCTCGTCCGCCGACAGCGGCGGAGTGTGGCTCATCATCAACAACCACGCGTCCGTGTTGCCGGGATCAAGCTCCAACGCCCGGGATAACAGCCGGAGCGACTCTTGCTCCGTCTGCGCCTCCATCGCATTATAATAGCATTCCTGCGACTCACTCACCGCGCGCGGCGGGACCTTGCGCAATGAACGCTCCATTTGAAGAAACAGGGACTTGGGGTCGATTGGCGGCTGGCCGCCGCCGGCGGATTCTTGGGGTCGGATCATCGGATGGTTCGGTGGCTGGAATTATACTTCAATCGCCCCGCTCATCAGCTTCGGCAACAGCAGGTCGCGGGCGGTGCGGAGTTTTTGGTTTTGGAGCGCAAGCGTCTCAATCAATTCATCTATCGATTCAATCTGTTGGGCATAAAGTTCCTGAAGCTGGCGTGATGCAATTGTGACAGGAACCGATTGCAGAACCCTGCCATTGAGATTTAGCATGGTGGCTCCCTTTGCACGATTCGCAATTGTTCCTGCTGTTTCAGAGGTGCCCAACGTGTCGAACAAATATCTCGGATTTACTTCCTTCGGATCCGGCCGAATGCGCAAGCATCCTGTACCACAAAACCAACCAACTTGCCGCTTTGAAATGAAAGCACGTCGGCCAATGTCGCACCTCCGCCCGTATACCGTGTCGCCATACATCATGCGATGGCGTCCCAAACTGTCGGCGAGAGTTTCTGGTATGCGTGCAATTCCCTCGGTAACGATTCGAAACCCGATCAGGTCCTTGGGCATCACAACGGGAACACCTTCGTCCGAGTAGTCAGACTGATGGAGTTGACTTCCAAACGGTCCCGTCTGGATGCCGTGGATGCCGTTGCCATTTTCGCAAACTTCTTCTAACATTCTTCCCCTCCACCCCTCTGGCACGCCGCTGACGATGCGTGAGTGTTCGTGGCCGGGGAAGCGCAGACGGACGAACCATTCGCGATACAACAGTCGGGCCGACTCCTCGAACAACACCATCCGGCGGCGGTTGTTCTCGATCAGGTCGTCGTAGGCGATGAGGGTTTCCGCGATGCGCCCTTGCACCTTCTTCGACGGGTAGAGCACGGGCATTTCATTTACGATGCCAGCGCTGAGATTCAGCATCGTTGATCCGACTGCGTGTTGTTCTAACCATTGGCCGGTTTCATGTGTTGCCATGAAGTAGTATAGATACTCGGGCACCACTTCAGTATCGTGTACTTCAATCTTCAAACATCCTGATCCACAAAGCCAATCTTCCTGATCCTCACGGATAAATGCACGTTTCGTGATTTCCCCTCGACGTGGAAGAACGATGGTTCTCGGTTTGAGCTTATGACGCGCCATTCGATCCGCCGTTTCTTCGGAGACGCGCGCGATCCCATCAACCGAGACGCGGCCGTCTGAAATATTCGTCGGCATGATCAGAGGCGTTCCTTCTTCTGTGTAATCCGACTGGTGAAGTTGGGAGCCGAAAGGGCCGGTTTGAACCAAACCACGGTCATTGGCGACAATTTCTCCCAAGGTTGATTGGCTCCACTTCATACCCCAAGCCCTTCAAAGTTCTTCTGAATCCGCTTCGCCAACGCTGCGGCTTCCTGGTTGAGGTCCTTGATTTCGATGTGGATGTCGCCAAGGGTTTGTTCAAAATCAAAATCCTCATCGACTTCCGCCGGGGCGACGCCGACATAGCGGCCGGGTGTAAGGCTCCAGTCGGCGGCTGCGATTTCCTTGTGCTGCACGAGTTTCACGAGGCCGGGCACATCCACCAGCTTCGCGTCAGGGAAGCGGGAAAGCAACCAGTGGGCCTGGCGTTCGAAATAGGCGGTGGCCTTGAGTTGCTCCACGGTTTCGGCGCGTCGGGCGTCGAGGTCTTTTTCCAGCTTTGCGATTTCGCGGGTGCTCCAGGAATCGTCATCCTTGGCACCGGCGTCCTTTTCGGCGGAGTCCACCACGCGCAGGGCGAGTTTGAAGACAATGTCCACATCCTTGACCAGATCGCGGCAGGCGGCGGCGAGGGTTTCGAGCGCTTTGGAGAATTTCCGCTGGGCGGCGGGTTTGGCGGCGCAGGGCTTTTTCCAATCCTTGGCGATGCGGGCCGTCCATGCGTCGAGCGAGGCGAAACAGGATTTCGCCGCGTCATCGCGTTCCTTGACCAATTCCCGCACGGGCGAATCCTTGGGCAGGGATTTGAGGAAGGCTGCGGCGGGTTTTGCCAGCGCTTCATAGGCCTTGCGGAAGTTCGCGGCGCGTGCGGTGATGGCGGCGGCTTCGGCGAGCGTGCGTTCGAGGTATTGCTGGACCAGGGCGGTGAAGCGGTCGGACTGACCACGGTAGAGCCAGACGATGGCGCTCAGGTTCTGGAGTTGCTCGGGGGAAAAGTCGTAGATCTTGCGGGTGACCTTCCGATAGATGTTCCGGGCATCCACCATCAAGACATTGCCCTTTTGATTCAGGGCAATGCCACCCTCATCCCCGGCCCTTCTCCCACGGGGAGAAGGGAGAGACGCTTCCTCTTGCTCGTTTCCGGCGATGGCTTCGAGGACGGACAAGGGCGATTCTAGCACAGCTTCATTACGGAACCGTAGAACCGTTAGACCGAGGGATTCCAGATACTTCTGACGTTTGGCATCGGATTTTGCCTTCGCTGGTTTGTCGTGAATTTCGCCATCGAGTTCGACTACCAGTTTGCGCTCGTCGCAGTAGAAGTCGGTGATGTAATCGCCGATCTGGTGCTGGCGACGGAACTTCAAGTTTGCAAGCTGGCGGTTCCGCAACAACTGCCAGAGCAACTCTTCGGCTGGTGTCTGATTCTTCCGCAACTCACGCGCCTGCGCCACCAATCCCGCAAAGTCATATCCGCCCCGGTAGTGCTGCTTCTTGCTCCCCTCTACCTCTGGGAGAGGGGCCGGGGGCGAGGGGGACGGCTTCCCTTTATCAATAAACCACAGCTCACAAGGAACCGTCCTAGTGTAGAAAAAGTTGGAGCGGATGGAGACCATCACATCCACCTCGCCGGTCTCGACGA
>JBAXPF010000128.1:0-11204 GCA_037132955.1 Verrucomicrobiota bacterium
CAGTTATGCCATTCAAGCGGACCAGGTGATGCCTGAGATATCGGTCACCGAGGTCACGGTGTATGAACTGGCGGAGACGGACCGGCGGATGTTTTCAGAGATCGAGCTGGACATCCGCGAGGCACCTCTGTGCGAGTGGGAGTTGGAGATTCCCGCGGATCACGCGGTTGCCTCGCTCACCGGGGCGGCGGTGGCGGATTATGTGGCGGCCAGCGAGACCAAGGACGGCAAGCGCCGGCTCAAGGTGATTTTCAAACAAGCAGTAAGCGGCCGCCAGCTCGTGAGTTTGCGCATGGAAAAAAACGCGGCGGCCAGGGTGGGCGCATGGGATCTATCACCCTTGGGATTTCCCGGGGTGAAATCACGCCGCGGTTATGTCGGCGCAGCGGCGGCGGCGGGCTACCGGCTGGTGGCAGGCAAGACTGCGGGCGTGGCCGAGGTGCCGGTGTCGTTCTTCCCCAAGAAGACCGCGGGTTTGCAACAATCGTTCCGCTTGCGTGACGACCATTGGAGCGTGAGCTTGGCTGTGGAGGCGCTTGGCCAGAGCGTGCAGGCGGATGTGTTTCATCTCTATTCGCTCAAGTCGGGCGCGGCCTATGGCAGCGTGCTGATCAATTACTTCGTGGTCGGCGCGCCCGCCACCGAATGGAAAATTTCCGTGCCGGATGGCATCGGCAACATCGATGTCATCGGCCAGAATGTGGGACGCGACTGGCGCAAGGAAGGCAACACCGTGATCGTGCCGCTGTCACGTCCGGTGTTAGGCACGGGCACGGTGTTGATCACCTTTGAGCAACCGATGAATGCCCAGGGCGGCGAGTTGTCACCGGGCGAGGTGCGCCCGTTAGGGGTGCAGGGGGAACGCGGATACATTCAAGTGGTCAGCCCGTTGCAAGTGAACTTCGCCGTGGCCGGAAGCGAAGGTCCGTTGCTGGTCATCGACCCGAGCGAGTTGCCCACTGAGTTCCGCCTGCTCAGCAGCGCCCCGACCCTGGCCGCCTGGCAATACACCGGCAGGGACTTCAAGATCGGCACCAAAATCCAATGGTTCGCGCCGGGTGAAACCGCCGAGCAAGTGGTGGATTTCCTCAAGCTCAGCAGCCAGGTCTCGCGCGATGGCGAGTGGGTGACGGATGCCAGGTTTTTTGTGAAATCCCGCGGCCGCCACACCCTGCGCATGACCTTGCCGGAAAAGGTCGTGCTGTGGGAGGCCAAGGTCGATGGCCAGCCGGTCAATGCCCGTCAGGATGGCGGCGAAACCCTCATTCCCCTGCCCTCGCGGATTGACCCGAAGCAGGCGGTCGAGGTCTCCTTGCGGTATGGCGCGCGCGCCCAACGCCCGACCGAGGTTACCCTAACAGCCCCCAAGCTGGCAGCACCGGTGGTCATCGGCGAGTGGGGCATCCGCGGTGACGAAGGCCGCCAGTTGGTGCCCCACGGCGGCACCGCGGAATTGGTGCGGCCGGCGCTCGCTGAGGACGGCTTCACCTGGATCGCCAGACACCGCCGTGGAGTGGGTTTGCTCGCGTTGTTAGTTGTATCCACGCTAACACTTGGCCTCGGCAATCCGGCCCATGCGCGCCGGGTCTTGGCGTTGATCTGTGGCGTGTTGGTGGTGCTGTGCGCCTTGGGACTCGGCGTCACGGCGCTCGGCTCGATGCACGGCAATGCCAAAGTGTTGGATTATGCCGCACCGGTGGTGGTGGCGGGCGCCGAGGTGGCGGTCCACATCGGCAACGTGGCTCCTTGGCAGGCAATGGCAAGCTGGGTCGTCTGGCTCGGTTTGGTTTTGGGCACGGTCGTCCTGGCGCGCGGATTCCTCGCCAGAAACCCGTGGTGGAAAGCCTGCGGCTATATTTTGCTAGGTGTGGCCGTGCTGGCCATCCACGGCGGCGCTCCTTTGATTTTCATGTTGGTGGCACTGGCGGCTGCGCGGTGGGGGATGCCGCGGGTTTGGCAACTCTTTGGTGACAGGCCCATGCCACAGGTCATCCAGGCGGCCACCGCAGCCCTTTTCCTAACAGGATTCTTCCCGGCAGATGCCCGCGGGGCAGAGTCTGCGGGCGTGAAGCCCGCGGAATCCATGATTCACGACTGGCAAATCCATGACGGGCGCTTGCGCGGCACCGTGGACGTGACGGTGCGCGGTCACGCGGGCGAGCGGTTCTTGCTGTTGCGGGCACCGGCGGTGCTGAGCGGGTTCGAGGGCGCCGGCATGCGGGTGGTTAAATCTCCGTTAGAAGGACAGGACGCGTACTTCATCGTGGTGGAGACCGCGGGGCGCATGACTGGCAAGGCGGTGTTTGAGATGCCCTTGGCGGATCCTAACAAAGGCTGGGTGCTGCCCGGCGGTCCGGCGGCACTGCGTCAGATCAGCGTGCGCTGGGACCAACCGGGATGGGAGTTCTTCTCACCGAATGCCGCCAGGGTCAAGGCCATCGATGGACTTGCCGCCACCTCCAGCGGTGCGCTGCTGGTGTTAGGCCCGGCGGATCCAGTGAGCATCCAGGCCCGCGCCAAACAACGCGATGTGGGCGCGGAAGAAACCCGCTTCTTTGCCGAGGCGTCCAACTTGTTCCTGCCCGGGCCGGGAGTGGTCAACGGCCGTCATCGCGTGGCCGTGCGCATGGCGCAAGGCCGCCTGTCGGCGCTGGTGATGAAGGTCCCCGAGGGCTTCATGGTCAGCGATGTGCTGGATGGACCGGTGGGCACGTGGCGGTTTGATCCGGGCTCGCGCGAGTTGCGCGTGGCCGTGGAACCGGCGCAGGCCCAAGCCTTCGCTCTAACAATAGAGACCCAGCGCGGGGCCGGGCCGCTGCCTATCGAGCTCGAGTTGGAACCCTTGCGGGTGACCGGCACGGCGGGTGAGATCGGATCTCTGGCGCTGGCGTTTGGCGACGAAGCCCAACCGGAGCGCGTCGATGTCGAGGGCTTGTCGCGGATCAACCCGGAGGATTTTTCCGGTGCCTTGCTGCCGCGCGACAAGGACGGGCATGCGCAAGTGCTGCTGCAACATGCGTTCCGCTACGGCTCGGGCGACGTCAAAGCCCGCGTCAAAGTCACCGCGGTGGCACCCGAGTTGCGGGCGGAATCCTGGCAATTGGTTTCCCTCGGCGAGGACCGCCTGTTAGTGGCCACGGATCTATCAGTAACCATCACCCGCTCCGGAGTCTTCCGCCTAGCACTCGAAGTCCCGGACGGACTCGAGATCGAAAGCGCCACCGGCGAGGGCCTTAGCCACTGGACCGAAAGCAAAGCCGGCGGCAAGCGGGTGGTGACCCTGCACCTGACTGGCAAGACCCTTGGCAAGCGCGATTTCTCCCTATCCCTAACGGGTCCGCCGCCGGGTGCCCAACCCTCCTGGGAGGTGCCCCGGCTCACGGTGTTGGATGCGGCGCGTGAAACCGGCGTGGTCACCGTGGTGCCGGAACGCGGCATGCAGGTGCGCGCGGTCAATCGCAAGAATGTCTCGCAAGTGGACCCGCGCGAGATGGTCGAGCAACCCAAGGCCAGCGCCCGGGCGGCGGCGCAGCCCGGTGCCCTTGCCTATCGCCTGTTGCAAAGCGATTGGGCGTTGAGCCTGGCGATTGGCAAGCTCGACCCGTGGGTGACGGCGCAGGTGTTTCATGAGGCGACCCTGCGCGAGGGGCAGATGCTCAGCCACGTCGTGTTAGGCTATCGGATAGAAAACGCGGCCGTCAAGGCGCTGCGGGTCAGAATCCCCGGACTCGATGCGGCGGCAGCCGCCACCGTGCGCGCGAGCGGTGCCGCGGTGGCGGATTTGGTGGCGGTGGACGGACAACCGGGGCTGTGGGAAATCCGCTTCCAACGCGGCGTGGCGGGAGAAACCCGCGTCGAGCTGGAATACCAGCGCCGCAGCAAGGACGATGGCACCGAACAGATCGAGCCGTTGGTGTTGGATCAAGTCCGGCAAAGCGCCTATTTCACCGCGGTGCGCACTGCGGGCCGGCTCGAACTGGAGCCGGGCCCATTGCCGCGCGGCTGGCAGCGGGCGGATTGGGCGGTGGTGCAATCCACGCTCGGCCAGGCCGCGGGCACGGTGGCACCACTGCTGGCCTTCCGCGTGGCGGATCCCGAAGGGCCGCTGCCCTTGGTCCTCAAGCGCCTGGATCTGGCCGACCTGCAACGGCTGCGCGTGGCTGCCGGATCCCTGACAACATTGTTATCACCTAACGGACAAGCCCTCACTGCGGTGGATTTGCAGATGGAAGTGGTGGGCAAAGCCACCTTGAAGTTGAAGCTGCCGCAGGGCGCCGAGTTATACAATGTGCTGGTGAACGACGAAGGTGCCAACTTGGTCCGGGAGAAGGACGACTGGTTGTTCTATGTGTTTGCGCCGCCAGAAGCCGGCAAACCCGCCAGTGTGCGCTTTGTCTATTCCGCCGCGGCCGGCACGGCGCTGCGGCTGGAAGGGCCGGTGCTCACCGTGCCGATGGAAAACCTGACCTGGCGCGTGCTGGTGCCGGAAGGCTGGCGGATGACCCATCACAAGGGGGATTTCGATTTGAAACAACAAAACGTGAAGGGCTCGTTCCGCCTCGAGGACTATCAGATGTTTTCCGTGGTCAAGCGCAAGAGCGATTCGCAGCGCGCCTCCGCCATGCTCGACCAAGCCAACTCATACCTGCAACAGGGCGACCAGGAAAAAGCCAGCCAGGCCCTTGGCAATGCCGTGCGCAGCAATCAACTCGATGAGGCGGCCAACGAGGATGCCCGCGTCCTGCAATACAAAACCAAAACCCAGCAGGCGGTGCTCGGCCTCAACACCCGCCGCCAACGCATGGTCCTCGACAACCGGCTGTCCGCTCCGCAAGGCGAGAACACCCAACTCGACCGCGCCGCCGCCGCCAACCCGCTGATGCAGGGAAAACAAAACTTCGATCCCAAACAATATGACCGCTTGCTGGAAGGCAACACCGCAGATGAGAACGCCGCACTCAAGGACATCGCCAAACGCCTGGTAACCCAACAACTCGCCGCGGAACCCGCGCCGGTCGCCCTCGACGTCACCTTGCCGGAACGCGGCACCGTTCTAACATTCGGGCGCAGCGTGCAGGTGGATGGCAAGCGCCCGATGTCCATCACCCTCACCCTCAAGCGCAACGCCGCCGGTTTCTCGTGGCTCGCCTTGGGCCTCTGCCTGCTTGCCAGCGGCTTGGCGGCCGCGCCCGGCAGACACCGGCCTTGGGGCGGCGGTCAGTGACCGCCGCCCCAAGGCCGAGCTGGGACGAATTGCGGTGCTCTATAAGCGTTGTGCGGCGGCCATCCCATCCCGCGACCCCTCCCATGCGCTTCGGCCAGAGTTGCATTAATTCCTTGCCGCAAGGACAACTTGTAATACTCTCTGGCCATCAATGGATGGGGCTTTGGCCGCTCGTCCTCCATCACGGTTTAGTTCTAACTTCCCCATTGCAACTATGGCCCGCCCCCTGTTGTCACTGCTCGCGCTAGCCACGACGCTCTCCGCCCAGGAGCCGACCCGCCAAGCCTCCCAAGCGCGGCTGTGGCTCAAAGTCCCGGCCGCCCAAGCACCGCTGCGGGATATCCAGGTTTCTAACGGAAGTGCCGTGCCCGCATCATGGGAGAAGGACCCCGCTGCGCGCGAGCGTCACACCGACGTGGTGTTTCCAATTCGCTGGTGGGCGTGGAGCGGGATTGCCATCGCTTTCACCCCCGCACAGGATGGACCTGTCGAGTTGATGCTCAGTGGACCATGGGCGCAGGATCCATCTGGCACCCTCGTCCGCCAGGAAATTTTGTGGGATGACATCAGCGCTGATGGAGCAACTGTTCTAAACGGTGGTTTTGAACAAATCGAGGACCGGCATCCGGCAAGTTGGCATGCCCCATGGACTCCCTACCCCGGCCCCGATGCGTGGCCGCTGGCGAGTGCCGTCCCCCTCACTGGCAAAGCCGTGGCCGCCAGCTGGCACAACCGGCCGCTGGCGCAAACGCTGCAAGTCAAGGCTGGCCAAAAGGTGGTCCTACGGCTCCATGCGAAGGCAGCCACGCTGGCTGATTTCACGCCGCCCAAGCGCCTCGGTAGCGACACGCCGGCGCACCGCGCGCTGGCCGGCCTCAAGCGCGGCGTGAACCTCGGCAACGGCTGGGAAGCGCCCCCGCCCCATACGTGGGGCATCCGCTTCACCACCGAGGACGTCGACCGCATCGCCGCCGAAGGATTCGACCACATCCGCGTGCCCATCGCCTGGCACTATCACCTCAAACCCGGCAACGCGGGCTGGGAAATTTCTCCCACCTTGCTCGCCGACCTCGAACCGGTGCTGCGCCGGGCTTTGGACAAGAAACTGTATGTCATGCTCAATTGGCATCATTTCGATGACCTCACCGCCAAGCCCGCCGCCAACCTCGATCGCTTCACCGGCGGCTGGCAGGCCATCGCGCGCCATTTCAAATCCTGGCCACCCGGGCTGTTCCTCGAGTTGCTCAACGAACCCTGCGCCGCCCTCACCAGCGAGGTTGCCAACCCGATCTATCAGAAATCCATCCGCGCCATCCGCGCCATCGACCCCACGCGGATCCTCGTGGTGAGCCCTGGCAACTGGGGCCAGGTGGGCGAACTCGACAAACTCCGCCTGCCGGATGCCGATGACCGGCTCATCGTCACGATCCATTGTTACGAGCCGTTCCATTTCACCCATCAGGGGGCGAACTGGGTCCAATTGCAGAATCTGCGCGGCATCGTCTATCCAGGCCCGCCGGACTCGCCCTATCAGGTTCCCGACGCGCTGCGCGACAACGCCGGCGTGTGCTCCTTCGTGCAAGCCTATAACACGCTGCCTGCCGCGCAAAACCCTTGCTCCGCCCGCGCCATCAAGGAAAACCTCGACGGTGCCCGCGAGTGGTCGCTGTATTTCGGCAGACCCATCCACCTCGGCGAATTCGGCTGCCACAATGTCGGCGACATTGCCAGCCGCGGCCGCTACCTCAAGGATGTTAGAACCCTCGCCGAGGCCCGCAAGATCCCGTGGACCCTGTGGGAATGGAAAGCCAGCTTCGGCTATTGGGATCCGGTGAAGAACGAGCCGCGCTTCCGTGGCAGCCTGCTTGAGTGATCGGGATCATCTGGCTTGGCGCTGGGCCCCCCTCCGTATGCTCCAATTCGCCCACTCTCCCGCCCACATGCCTGACGAATCCCCCAAGCATGAGTTGCATGACCATTGGAAACAGGGGGTGGCGCCAGACAAATATCCGCGCAAGATCGGGTTTGTCGGCGAGTCGCCCAAAACCACCAGCGGCAAGACCCGTCACGCCGAGTTACGGCAACGGGCGTGAGAGCCGGACCTGCCGGTTAGTTTTTTGCCAGGAAGAACCCGCGTTGTTTGTCGGAGATCGGCAGGCCGGTGCGTTCCATCACCGCTATCATATCCTCCCAAACCATGCGCTTGGTCCGGATGTCATGGGTGGAGCGTAACAGATAACTCGGATGATAGGTCACCCGCACCGGCACGCCCTCAAAGTCATGCCATGTGCCGCGCAGCGAGTTGACGCCGGCACCCATGTCTAACATTCCTTCCGCCGCGCTGCCGCCAAGGGCTATGATGCATTGCGGGCGGACGATGGCGATTTCCGCACGCAGCAAGGGCAGACAGGCTGCAATTTCCGCAGGGGACGGCGGCCTGTTATTGGTCGTCTGGCGGGCGGTGGCGGGGCGGAACTTGACGATGTTGGAGATATAGACAGCGGCGCGGTCAAGTCCCATGGCCTTGAGGATCTTATCGAGCTGTTGGCCGGCCGGGCCGACGAAGGGTTCGAGTTTTTTTTCCTCCTCATAGCCCGGCGCCTCGCCGATGAGCATGATTTGCGCCTCGGGATTGCCGGTGGCAAAGACCATCACCTCTCGCAAGGTGCCCAAGGCTCGGGCGGGCGCCCATACTTCCGCCTGACCGCGCAAGCTGGCAAGTTTTTTCGCACGCGTTGATCCTTCAATGACAAGTCGCGGCATGGGGGCCACTTGGGTGACCGCCGTGCCCCCTTCATCTAACATATCAGCAACCGCTGGAGCGGCAGCGCCCTTGCCGGCCGGAGCGTACGACACCGCTGCCGGCGTCAAAGCCGGGGCACCAGCCCCAGGTTTTCCCAGATTGCGCAGGCGTTCGTGCAGTGCGCGCAAGCCGCTCTTGGCGGCCGGGTCCAGATGCACATGCCGCAACCCCTGCGCATGCTGGGCATGGAGGAACTCAAGCAGGGCATCGACCGGTCGGATCACGCGTGAAGGCTAGCGAGTCCCCGCGCCCGGCGCAACCGCGGAAATTTCCGTGAATAAATTCCTTTCCCAATACGTATCAGCAGGCAGCATCGGCTGCGTTCACCATGAAATTCCCGGGATTTTTCGTCATTGTGTTGTGGTTATCGGCGTGGATTGCCTCAGCTGGCGTGCAGATTGATCAAAAGGCGTTTGGGGTCAGCCTCGGCGGGTGGTCCAAGCACGGCGAGCATACCGCAGAATATCCGCTTTCGGGTGCCACTTACCGCACCTACAAACCCGAGATCACCCCGACCCCCGATGGCGGCATCTTCGTGTCACTCCGCATCGACCACGTCCGCGGCTGGCTTTCCTCTGACGATCACGCCGTCCTAGAAATCACCATCAGCGCCAAGGGCAATATCGAATCCGCACAGTCCACCCTCGCCATCCAAGGACGTGCCATCACTACCGACATTATCCGCAGCGGGACTGGCGCCGGGGCCAAGTTGGCCGGCGTGGACCGCGCCGTGCAAATCGGCACCGATCTGGTGGCCGACCTAACAGCCAAAATGCTGCGCGAAAAGCTCGTCGAAGCCGGGCGGGTGTCCTATCCGTCGGTGCTGCGCCACAATTACAATCTGCTGTTTCAGGCCATCCGCACGGACGAGGTGCCACGCCCGGATAAGCCCGCCGCCGCAGGCCCGGACAAACCCGCCGCCGCAGGCCCGGACAAACCCGCCGCCGCAGGCCCAGATAAACCCGCCGCCGCAGGCCCGGACAAACCCGCCGCCAACCCGGCAACACCGGCCACCGGGGAAACCGCCGCGCCTAGCCCCGATGCCAAACCCGCCGAACCGGAAAAACCGGCTTCGTCCGAAAAAACCGCCGTCAAGCTCGAGATCCGGGGTCTCGGCGAAACACCGAAAAGCGAGATTGCTCCTAAGAAGTAATCGCAGGCGCTGGCATCGGCATGTGACCTAGTGCAGTCGCAGCGCGGCGTTCATGTGCAGCTCATCCAACATGCTTTGGCTCCGCCCATGCGAGCGGACAAGTCGGTGGACCGCATAGAATGCCAGCATAAAATGCCAGTCATTATATTGTTGCGAGCGGACAAGTCGGTGGACCGCATAGAATGCCAGCATAAAATGCCAGTCATTATATTGTTGACACACCTAACAGGTGATCCGTGCGCGTCGGCTTGCCCGCCTTGTAGATCGTGAGCACGGTCGGGCAGACCCTGTTTGAGGTGGAGGCGGCACCCGAACCCAATCGTCAGGCCGAGACAATCCACCGCTCAGGCGAGAGCGAGCAGCTTGGCCTTGAGTTGTTCTTTGGTGACGTTGGCACCCACGATTTGATCCTTCACCTCGCCGTTTTTGAAGAACAGCAACAAGGGGATCGAGCGGACGTTGTATTTCACCGCAAGGTCACGGGAGTCATCCACATTGAGTTTGCCAACCTTGGCCTGGCCCTCCAAGTCGATGGCGACTTGATCGAGCACGGGGCCGAGCATTTTGCAGGGGCCACACCACTCGGCCCAGAAATCCACGAGGACGGGCAGGTCGGAATTGATCACTTCGGTTTGGAAGTTCGCGTCAGTTAGTTGCAAGGACATGGGCGGAGTATGGAGGTAGAAACCACAAACGTCAAGAGCCGCCCAGCCAAATCGGTGGAACGGCTCTTGCGAAAAATCCAGGGAAACTCAGAAAAGGTTACCCGCCACAAACGCGAAGTAAAAAACGCTGACGGCGAGCAGGAAGTTGATAATGGGCAGGATCATGGCGGAGAGGGTTAGGGATCAGGAAGTCAGGAATTGAAAGGTGGCTCAGGGCTCTTTGCGGGGCGCCCTGGTCGATTCAGTGGCGGAAGAATCCCCGTATTCAGAATTGGGTTCGGGGGCGACAAGTTGCGCCCAGTAATCCCCCTTGATCGCTTGATCTCGGTCTGCAACCTCCACCCAGGTTTTGCTGATGTCATACTGAAAATAGAGGACCGCACAGGCAGCGAGGAAACCGAAAACGGAGAGCACCTTGACCAAGGTGCTGGGAGCCTCCTCTTCCTCGGATTCTTCCATCTTGAGCGTGGCCATTTGCGAGGCCGACGCCGACCCCCCGCTGAGCGGCTGGGTGGGCGCCTGCAGTTGCATCGTGGCCTTCGGCAGGGTGGGCGTTTGAAGCTGCATCGTAGCCTTCGGCAGCGCGGGCGCGCCTGGCTTCGATGGCAGCGGCGGCGCCGTTTTCAGGGCAATGGTCTGCGCACCGACGGGGGCGTTAGATTTGGTGGGTGTGGGCGCGGTCGGGGGACCGCCGGCCGTCTTCAAAGCGATGGTGCGGGCCGGCATGGTCGTCCGTGGCGCACCAGGAGCGACAGGCGCGGTGGGGACTGGAGGAGCTGGCGGCGTGGGCGGGAGCACCGGTGCGGCCCCTGGGACCGTGGCGATCGGGGATGCCGGCGGTGCGTCCGCAGCTTTAAGGGTAACGCGAACGGTTTCCTTTTTTAACGGAACGGTCGATGTCTGCTTGTTGGGAGCCGGGGGCTGTGGGACGTTGTCGCTCATACGGGATAGGGTTCGTGGGGTCGCTGAGGGCAGTAAACCGGAATCGGCGAACCCTGTCAAACCCCCAATCGCAAAATCTTTGGGATAATTCTGAAAAAATCCATGAGGTCGGCGGGGCGGGTTTGGGATTTGGATTTCGCGCCGTGTTGGACTGGATCCAAAACCTCTCGGAGATGGGCATCGACCGCCGGATCATCGGGTGTGGAATACTTCTTCGGCCTCGGCCCAGATCCCGCCCTTTTTCTTGGCGGCTGGCAATGGCAGTTGGCAGGGATCGGTTTCCTTCCACCAGCGGCGGGTTTCAGGATCCGCCGCCATAAGCTTCATATCGGCGGCAAAGTTCTTGCCCACATACTCAAAGTAGGAAAACAAATAGGTCTTGGCTTCGATTTTGGACCGATAGATCGAGTAGCTGCG
>JBAXPF010000129.1:0-11098 GCA_037132955.1 Verrucomicrobiota bacterium
ACCGCGGCTGGCTGAACTGGGCCTGAAACTCTCGCCAGGCAGTCAGTTGCCTGCGGTGGCCGTGCGCCACAGCACGAATCAGACGCCGGTGGTGCCGGCAGGGCGCACGCGCTACCTGGCCGAAATCAGCGACACCGTGCGTAGCTACAAGAAGCGTGCCCGCTCTCAGGCCAAACTGGCGCGCGAAGTGCAGCAGTTGCGTGAAAGTGCGCGCATGCTCAAGCTGGCGGATGCCAGCAAGACCAATGCCTTTGAGGCTGTGACGGACCTGGCAGTGCAGCGCGAGGAACTGCTGGGCAGCGCCGCCCGCTATGCCGGCAATTTTTCCACGCTGGTTGAAAATCTTGATGGCGCGGTGTGGTTCAATCCGGGCAATGGCGACGCCATGCGCCTGGCCAGTCCGGCATCGGGTGGCAACACCTTGTTCGGTGCCACGGCTAACCAAACCTCCACTTGGGTCGCGCTCTACGACGACGGGATTGATCCGGGCGTCACCAACATCACCCATGTGCCCGGCAGCAATCCGGAATATACAATCACCAGCGGCTTCGGGAATGCCAACAACCCAGACTTGCTGTGGGCGCTGGCCGCCAGCTTCACTCCCGCCGGCCTCAACCCAAGCCTGCTCAACCACCTCTCGCCGGAAGTCTATGTCAGACTCTCCGACTACGCGATCCAAGCCACCCGCACCCACCAGCGCAGCGCTTTCTCCGCACCGGCACTGGCACCCGCCACGCCATCTGACAGCAAGGCCGGCAGTAAAGCTGGCTGCAAGGGCGGCTGCAAGGGCGGCTGCAAGGGCGGCTGCAAGGGCGGCTGCAAGGACGCGGTCCCTAACACGACTACGTCCCCGTGGGAGTTTTTCGCCGCCACCGACTATTTCCATGTGCAATCCAGCCAGTCCCACAACCAGGCCGACTCTGAACTGAGCGGCTTCAGCGTCCTCGGTGGCGCACGCACCCACCTGACGGATCAGCTCCGTCTGGCGGCCTATCTTGCCGCGGATGCCGGCGACATCAGCGGCCATCTGATCAATGCCGACGGCGCAGGCTGGTCGCTCGGCCTGCTCGGCGAGGCCATGCTCGATGAAAAATCCCGCACCTGCCTCAGCGCCGGGATTTCCTATGGCCGCTATGCGTTTGATGGCACCCGCAGCAGTGTGGCCGCCTCTGCCGGCGGTTGGTCTGCCGCCCCGGCCGGCTTCTCGGACGTCGCCTCCGATGCGTTGGAACTGTATGTCGGGGTGGACGGCCTGCTCTATCAGCATGAGGGCTTCCGCCTGATTCCGGCGTTCGGGCTGCACGCCGCCACCGGGACGATGGATGGGTTCACCGAGACCACCGGCTCCGCGCCAGGTTCTCCGATTGCCCTCGTGGTGAACCGTGACCACTATGCCTCGGTGCTCGCCGAGCTCAACCTGCGTGCCGAGGCCGATGTCACCCACCAACTCACCGTGTGGGGATTGCTCGGATTGAGTGCAGGGATTAACGACGATCCGCACGCCCTCACCGCCCGCTTCGCCAAGGGCAGCCGCCCATTCCAAACCGTGGCCGATGGCTTATCTAACAATTCCTTGGTCCTCGGTCTGGGTGTCACTTACAAGGTCAACGATTCGATCAGTGTGGCACTTGGCGGTCGCGAGGAGTTCCGCTCCAATGCCGACCCCCAGACCAACTTCTGCCTGTCGTCCACCTTCAGGTTCTGAGATTGGTTAGATCGCCACCCATGGCCGGCTTCCCCGGGGAATTGTTACAGTATCCTGAATAATTACCCCGGATCTGGCAAAAAAAATAAACGCTCTGACTTCCAAGCCATTGCGCTATTTGCGGCGGGTCGAGCACCCATCTATCGGCCTCTTGCGAAATTACTTCTTGCCATCTGGAAGTATTTGGGGGATTCATTCATATTCTAATCGAATTTTACGGCCATGAAAACGCGTCCACTTGCCAAGGCGTCCGTTCGTATCGTATTTCCGCTCCGCCTTTCTCATGCATCGTTGTTTGGGTTGCTGGTAGGCACCGCGCTCACCCTGTGGGTTCACTATGCGGAGGAATGCCTGGGCCAAAGCGCCCCGGTCTCCAGTCCAACTCCGGTTGCCGGCACCCCGGCTGGCATGCCCACACCCGACGACAGCGACGGCGATGGCATGCCTAACGCATGGGAAATCCAGTTCCATCACAACCCTAACGACCCGGCGGACGTCGCGGCTGATTTCGACAACGACGGTCTCAGCGCGCTGCAGGAGTATCAACTTTACACCCGCACCGCCGGTGCCGCCGGCAACCCGCTCGGCCAGTGGAGCGTGAAATCTCTTGAGCCACCCGCCGAATTCAGCGGATACTGGTTCTATCCGGTCGCCATCAACCATGCTGGCGACGTGCTTGTCCAGGCGTCCGGGGGCAACCCCTATCGCTGTCTCGCGTTGCTCGTCACCCACGATGGCACATGGACGCAATTAGTGTCCAGCGACAAGCCTGCGTGGAATTCGTATGGCAGCGACCTCAATGACCAACAACAAGTGGTGGGTCAAAGATATGCCAATGATTGGAGCTCCTGGGAGTCCTTCATCTGGGATCCTGCCGGAGGCTTTAAAACCCTCCAGTATCAGGGGAAAAAAGCCATGGCCTATAAGGTCAACAATCACGGCGATTGGATGGGCTCGATCATTGAGCCGGCAACCGGGGAATACAAACAAGCCTGGGTGGTGGGTGGCCAGAATCAAGTGGCGTCCCAGGATTGGTGGCCCTATAGCTGGTTGACCGATCTCAATGATGCGGGCGAGGCGATGGGCAGTTATTGCAATCCCTTCACTGGCAAATCCCAAACGTTTCTTGCCTATGGCTCATGGCGCTATGACACGGGATTCACCGGATCGCAGCCGATGTTCGATGATTTCACCAACGTCTGGTCATGGGCATCCGCCATGAACTCACAGGGCGAGTTCACCGGCAGCGGCGGCGGCTCGATCGGCAATCAATGGGAGTATCTGGGGTATCATTTTGACGGCAGCTTCACACCCTTGCGCTTGAACGCGCAGACCCTGAGTTCTATCTATCCGGAAGACCTCAATTCCGCCAGCACCATCGTCGGTTACGCCAGCAGTTACCCTGCGGACTACGGCGGCTTTATCTTCCACGATGGCGTCGGGATGTTTCTGCATCAGTTGCCACTGGGTATCGGCCCTTGCTATTCCGCAAAAATCAACGACGCGGGCATGATCCTGGCCACCGACCAGACCACCGGCAAAATCCTCCTCATCTCTCCCGACCAAGACGCCGATGGCGACGGCATGTCCGATGATTGGGAACTTTTCCATAACCTCAACCCCAACGACCCGTCCGATGCCTTCGCCGACCCCGACAACGACGGCATCGACAACCTCGGCGAGTTCATGCTGCGCTCGGATCCGAATGTCTTCAACCCCCGCGGGGCCAGTGGCCAACTCATGGACACCCGCCCCGGCATCGACAGCGACGGCGATGGCATGCCTAACACATGGGAATGGGCCAACGGCCTGGATTTCGACAACCCTAACGATGCCGCGCTGGATTCCGACCGGGACGGCTTCACCAACTTGCAGGAATACCAGCTCAGCACCGATCCGCGCGGCGCACCGTATTTCCGCATCCGCGAAATCGGACCGTTCCCGGACACCTCCTATGTGAACCTATCCACCACCATTCTGGGCCGCGGCCAAGGCGGCGGCGCACCGCTCACACTTGCCACAGGTGACGTCACCGAGTCCGCCTATTTCTATGCCACGCCATCCAACACCGCCACCCAGGGCAATTGCCGGCCCGCCGCGTGGTCGATCCAGCGCACGCAAAACCAGGGGGGCTTTTCACTCTATCCATCCCATGGCAGCCAATTCCTGAGTCCGGTGGCCATGGCCGATACCGGCGCGGCACTCGCCAGCCATTCCTCCAGCCCGGTGACCTTGGTGTATTGGGCATCGCCGTCCGCCAATCCGGTGAGCATATCCGGGGCCGTCCCCACCGTGGGCAACGCCACTGCCGCCGACGTCCGCTCACTCTCGTCCGCCAGACTTTCACCATCCGGCACCTGGCTTGCCGGCTGGCGCACGTTGCATAGCAGCGGAGTCATGCAGCCGGTGCTGTGGAAAATGCCGGCGGCCAACCAAATCTTCATGCCCATGCCACTCACCGTGCCCGCCGGTCTCACCCTGTCGAGTGGCGTGCCTCTGCAAGTCAATGATGCGGGCACCGTCGCCGCCACCGCCATGCAGGGCGGCTATAACCGCGCCGTGTTGTGGAAGCTCAGCGGGAACGGCCAACCGTCGCCGAGTATCCTGCCTCCCCACTCCGGCGGCGCATGGTCGAGCGTGAGCGGTTTATCTAACACGTCTAACCCGGTGGTGGCTGGCAGCGCCACCCTTGCCAACGGCCAACGCCGCGCCACCGTGTGGAATAACTCCGGCATGCCCATCGACCTCGGCACGCTTGAATCCGGCAACGACTCCTGCGTCACGGTCGTTTCCCCCTCCGGCCTGGTGGCGGGATTTTCCAGGGTGTGGGATGGCATTAGCTACGGTTACAAATCGTTCATTGCCAAACCGGCCCCGCCAGGATCCTCCAGTTTGTGGAAGCTCTTTCCGCAAGGCGCCGCCACCGCTTCCGTGACCCACACTCTTCTAACCGACGCGGGAGAGCTCCTCGGCAGTTGCGTTCCAGTCTATCGGCAACCTGCCGCACCCACCCTCTGGCGCCTCGGTCGCGCTTACCCGCTTGACTCCATCCTTCCCGCCACATCCGGCTTCTCCCTCATCTCTATCCTCGGCCTCAACCCTAACGGCTCCCTCCTTGTCAGCGCGTGGCGTGGCAACTATCAGGCACGCCTGCTGCTCACCCCCGACGCCGATTCCGATGGCGACGGCCTCCCGGATGCCTACGAAAACCTCAACCATTTCAACCCTTACCGCGCCCAGCCCGCCACCACCGATACCGATAACGACGGCCTCAGCGATCTGCTGGAATACCGCCACGGTACCGACCCCCGCCGCCCGGACAGCGATGGCGACGGCATGAACGACGCCTGGGAAATCCAATGGGGATTCAATCCGCTCGACCCCACCGATGCCGCCGCCGATGCCGATGGCGATCATGTCTCCAACTTGCGCGAAGCCCAGCTCGGCACCAATCCGGTGGGCGTGTTCCGCACCCAGGTCCTGTATACCGACTACTCTAACGCATATCCTTACCCGTGTGCCTTTGACGACTCCGGGCGCGTCCTCGTCAGCCAATACCAATACGCCTCGAAAGTGCTGGCCAATGGCTGGCAGTCATCAACCTCAACCACCACCAGCAGCCTGCTCAACCCGAACTCCGCCCAGCTCATCGCGCAACTGCCGGTCGCCTCAGGCTACTCTAGCGAATACAGCCCGAATGGGAGCCAATACAAATCCGTCTTGCTGAGCCCGGCGTTCAAGCTTGATGCCGCTTCCGGAGCGGTGCATTGTCAGGTGACTCAATACCGCTATGCCTATGACGGGCGGACCTATCAAACCAGCGAGGCGCGGAGTTTCATCCCGGATGCCATGGCACCGGCTGCCGCCGACCCGGCCACCTGGATCTCATGGGACGCGGTCAAAGCCCAACTCACCGGCACTGCCGGAACTTTGAACAATTACCCGCTGGCAAGCTCGCCAGATGGCAGCCGCAGCCTCTATCAAGACAGCGCCGGCAGTTACCACCTCCTCGATCCATCAGGCAACCGGATCGGGTGGGCACCCCCGGCGTCCTCCGCTGCCAGCGGCCGGTATTACTGGCAATGGCTCAATTCCCAGGGCCATGCGGTGGCGACCCAAAGCACTTGGATGCCGGCGGCAAACGGCTTGCCCGCTTATGCCAAATACGCAATCCAATATTGGAATGGCACCACCGTGACCACCATTCCCGTTCCGTCCGATTGGAACGCAGCGTCCAACTTTATCTATATCCAAGCTTTCTCCGAGGACGGCCTGGCACTCATCCAACGCAGCTTGCGCAACCCGGATGGAAGTTACTCCTACGAATTCCACCTCCTCAATCTATCCAGCCAGGCCTTCACCCGCGTGTCCACTCAGGGTGCGTATTATGAGTCGATCCAAGCCATGTCGCCACGCAACGGCCGCATGGTCGGCTATGGCAACAAACCCTTCATGGTCACCCCCGGAGGCACCTGCGTATCCATGGATTCCCTGCGCATCCGCAACTCCTCCAGCGCTCCGGAACAATCGCTTGCCAGCCTTTTCACCAATGGCATCTACCCGCGCCATATCACCTCGGACGGCCGCATCACCCTCACCACCACCGACTCCTACGGCCGACAAATCATCGTCCAGGTCAGCCCTAGCAACGACCTCAATGGCAACGGCATCCCCGATGACTGGGAAAAGCATTGGGCCGCCATCTGCCTCGACACCCTCGGAGAAGCCAATCTAACATCGTCTGATCTGGCCATGCTGCGCGCGGGCTCTCTCGACCCGAACGCCCGCATCGCCGGTTGCGACATGTCGGTCATGCAGATCTATCAAACATCCGGGACGGCTGGCAGTGGCATCATTCCGCCAGGGGACACCGCCCTCTACACCGTGGAACTCGAGGTCACCCGGGAATCCCGCTGCATCGGCAGCGGCGTCGGCTATACGCCGCTGGACGACCTGGAAAACACCGCAACACGTTTTCTCGAGTTCGTGGAGGAATCCCGCCTGACCATCAATAACTCGCCAAACTTCGACTCCAATGCCGACAACCTGCAAACGTCCCTGACCAAGAGCACCTTTCTCGAAGCCGGACGGATTCTCAATGAGTGCAAGACCACCACCGAGGCGAACCCGCCCAACAGCAACTGGGAAGAAACCCATCGCAAGACCTTGCCAAGCACCGTCAAGATCGAGTGGGGAACCCGGGTGGACACCAACCTCAACAAGCTGTCCGCAACCCGCTCCACATCAGGAAGCGGGTCATCCACACCGTGGCGTCTGACGGATTCCTACGGCCACACACTCGCCATGGGCACCGAGGTCATTGAAAGATCAACCATCACAAGTCTATCGGAAAGCAAAACAGTCCAGGAGGTCTTTGCCGCTATGAACGCCTGCTCGCCATGGGAGACCAACCCCGACGTGCATCACTACAGCCCATCGGGTTTTGACAGCCAGCTGTATTCTTCTTGTTCACGAAATCCAGCCGGCTATGACAAGGCAGTGCAGACCGTGCGCAAGGAATATGAGGATGGCCCCCAATTGTCCGAACGCATCTCGAACACCGATGTCTCATGGTATTCGTGGCATGCCTCCGCCTACCGCCTCAAAAGCCTGCGTTATCGCTGGCTCAAATTCAATCCCGCCGCCCCCTTCGCCCATTTCGCTTGCGCCCCGCCCGCTGCTTATTCGAAGAAATTGTCCTTACTCCCCATCCGCGACCGCTACAAAAGCCGCGGCCTCCTTGGCTCCACTGCCGAGCACCCAATCTATCACGCGTCCGAAATCATCGGCGTCGAATCCCTCGTCTTCAAGGGCGGCTCCAGCGGTTGGTCCAACGCCGATATCTCCCCGCTCCAGGCCGCCAAATACCAAATCTCCACCCCCGACGACCTGCCCGCCGCCTCCTACGACGTCGCCAGCAACGCCGACACCTCCGTCATCATCCAACCGATCAAACTCGACATCGCCGTCGATGCCAACCGCGACGGCCTCATCACCTTCGATGGCAAGGATGAAACAAGCGCGGAGAAGCCGTTCGTGTTCTGGGTGAATGATGACCGTGACATGGGGCATACAGTCGATATAGATAATGATTGGGAGGAAGATGACGTATGGGGCAACACCTCAGAATACCCATCCGACAGTCAGGAGCCGGGCCTCACATGCAGGCGGGATTTGGAGGATCTCTCCCGTGTATGGATAGATCTGAGCAACGTGGCATACGCATTCAATACCCAAGATGCAAACATCCGGCTCTATGTTCGCATGGAACCCACAGAGGGCCGCCCGGAAATCACTCTCTTCCAGGCGGTCGAAACCGATGGCGGACGCAAATACCTCAGTGACAGCGATGTGGGCTCCAATCAGTTGCACATCTTTTTTGGTGAAGAACTCTGCACTGCCGTCACCATACCTTTGGGATGCGAGATTCCCAGTCGCGCCTGGAGGGAGCTGCCACCTGACAAGAGAATTCACTTTCTCTTTGAGGGGAAATACCCAGGCAAGGGCAAGCTGGTCTTTGAATTTCAGAAATACGGAAAAACCTTGATTACGTTGCCGCCGGTGTATGTCGATCTGAAGCGAGTCTGCGACATGTATGAAACCTGGACTGCGGGAGATGTCGAATACTCAGGCGTGTATTTCAATAATACCTGCCCCGCCACAACGGCAACTATGATCGGCGGCCAGAATCTTCCACCTCCGATAAGCGACCAGGAAAAAGACTACATCCTTTTCGTCCATGGCTGGAACGTGGATCCCTGGGAAAACGAGAACCTGTTCGCTAACACCATGTTCAAGCGCCTTTGGCATCTTGGCTATATGGGAAGATTCGCCGCTTTCCGCTGGCCGACCTTCCATGGTTTCCCTAATCTAAGCATTAGCCTATTGGACCATTTCAACGGCAGCGAGGAACGGGCATGGAATTCCGCCGGGGCATTGAAGCAATTGATTGTCGACCGTGCGGCGGTATTCAATCTGAATGGAGCTAGCAAAGTTAGACTCTACGGTCATAGCATGGGCAACATCGTGTGCAGCGAGGCCTTGCGCCAATTCGGATCCACCGCTCCTGTTCTCGCCTATGTGTCTGCTCAAGCGGCTATACCGGCTCATTGCTGGGATCCAAGCACTAGGATCATGACCATCCTCGGTGTACCCGCACCTCCTTCAATGCCGGACATTTATGCGCATTATTGGAAAACCGGGTCCAGTCAGATCAGCACGGAAAGATGGAAGCCGAATAACAACCCATCGTATCTGGCATCAGCCTATATGCCTTCAAATGTCAAATACATCAATCATTACAATATCAGTGACTGGGCACTGAGAAACTGGGAGTACAACAACCGCTCTAAGCCCAGCCAGCCGAAGTATTCATACATTCCGGTAAATTCAAGTTTCCTCAAGTTCGACAGCATCTTTTCCAGTCATTACCAGAGATTTCCTGACGAACGCTATGACGTGTTCTCCTGGGCCGCTCAATCCCATTCATATGCCACAGGCGCAGAAGGAGCAACGGGCGGAATGTTCAATCCTGATGATTCAATAAATCTGAATGTTGACCCATATCTATTTGGTCCAGCCCATAAAGGCCATAGTGGACAGTTCCGTTCGACGATTCAGAAAAGGTGGCCATACTGGATCAGGTTCGCCCTGGATGTATATGTTGGTATTAACACAGATTAACACAATGATCAAATCAAGAAGGACGAAAGTCGTAGCAACTGTAATTGTTATAGTTGGTGTATTCTGGGCTCTAATATTCTATTACATGGCAAGCCACAGCTCATCACCTACTTATCAGACTTCGCCAATAGGACATTCATCCCCCCCAGAAAGGAATGTTACAAGCAATCCGATACCTGTTGCCGACAACAATACCACGCAAAAAAGAATGCTTTTACAATACAATTCGAACATTCAGTTTTATGGCCTGGTGATTGATCAAAACGGAAAGCCAGTGAAAGGCGCCAAAGTGAGTTACAATATCCAAATGGCCGGGGATCTTCAGCCGCAATTTGGGCTGCAAAGAAAGGACAAAGGAGTTGTGTATTCAAGCGATAACGGAATATTCCAGATCAGGAATAAGAAGGGCATGTACTTAGACATTTCTAGTATTGAATTGGACGGTTATAGGGAAGTGAGAGGTGGCGCAGCACGCGGGTACAACTTTGGATCAGGTTCTGTACAGCATGCCGCGGATCCAAATCGACCGGTTGGTTTTCTGCTCATCGATACCACGACTCAGAAGCCATTAGTAAAGTCATTCAAACTTGCATTTGTATGGGATGCAAAAGCGGTATCTGTACGAGTCGATGGCTCTGATGTGGTGATTGTCTTTGTTCCATATCGCGACCGCCCACCTGGGGCTCTTAGAGGTTTCGACTGGAGCATGGAGATTTCCGTTCAACAGGGAGAGATTTGTCGCCTGGCACCTGAATCACCTCTTATCGCCCCGATAGAAGGTTATCGTTCTTCTGTTAGGTATGGGGTTCTCGCTAAAGAACCCGGAATGCCAAAGAGTATTCGGCAGGAGTCCTTGGTATTTAGAACCAAGGATGGCAAATATGGACGAATTATGACAAATCTCTATGTAGATCGCGAGATCGACAGCACGGCGGCATATGTCACCGTCTACTTTAATCCGAGCGGAGGCCGCAATCTGGAATGACTGACCTGTGAAAACTAACTATTCAGAACTTTGGCTGATGATAGGCGGGGTATCAATCCTCCTTTTTATTGCGTTGGAGTTTGCCCTGGGTGAAGGTAAGGAGAATCCCATACCAGCGACGTTTCCTCATGTGGCATCTGCAACTCAAAAGATGCCACATAGTCCGGAAGAAGACACTGCGGCTGAGCACAATGCAGTTGCCTCCCGTTATGACAGACATGTGCATTTTTGGGGGAAAGTAGTTGACCAGGATAATGTACCTTTGGAGGGAGTGAATATCACAGTCACCGTGACAACATTGCGTCTAATCAAGACTGCGAACGGATACCGGGAGTATGAGGTATTGAAGACAAACTCCGGTGCCGACGGAACCTTCATGTTCGACGGGGCGGAGGGCATGTATTTGGACATCGAAGCTATTGAGAAAGAGGGTTATGTGCTGCCGTCGGCCTGCCAATTCGGGATAAGCCACGTGATTGGAGCCAAGTACCATTACCCGTATAGCTCTATTGGAAGCCAGGAAAAGGTTTTCAGCCCGAGCCATGCCCGGCCAGAGGTCTTTCACTTATGGAAGCTAATTAATCCTGAACCGCTGGTGATTGGTGGCAATTACCCAGGACGCAGTGGCCCTGAGTTTATGGTTGGCGGGCAGCCAACATTGTTTCGCACCATAAGGCGGCGTAAACTAATAAACTTTACATTATCGGTCATTTAGCATGGGATGA
>JBAXPF010000130.1:0-11058 GCA_037132955.1 Verrucomicrobiota bacterium
GTTTCTCACCGGTGCCGGGTTCGGCTTGTATGTGAACACCCGGACGTGGATCGAAGGCTGGGATGTGGAACTCGCGTTCCGGCGCTTGGGGCAGCGCTTGGGAAAGGTGGCCGGGGTGTTGTTGCTGATGATTTGTTGGATCTTGCCCTTGGCGATGGGTGCCGCGGCCGCGGCTGAGGTGGAGCGCACCCCCCACGCGGTCATTGAACAGGTAAAGTCGCAAAAAGAGTTTGTGGTTCACAAGGTGAAGCGGGAAGTGGTCAAGAACGCCGGACATTCCCCGGGGTGGCTGGGGCCGGCTCTCGTGCGTTTGTTAGGTTGGTTGTTGGTCGTGACGGCGGTGGCGCTTGTGTTAGGTTTCATTGGCTGGTTGATATGGAAATACCGGCACGGATGGCTGCTGCGGGGTGGGAGCGCCAAGCCGGCGCGGACCGTGTCCGCGCGGGTGGTGTTGGGCATGGAGGTGACGCCAGAGTCGTTGCCGCAGGACATTCCGGGAGTGGCATGGAGTCTTTGGCAACAGGGACGGCAGCATGAGGCATTGGGCTTGTTGTATCGCGGAACCATCTCGCGGGTCATCGAGGTCGGGCGGGTCGAGATTTTTGAAGCGGACACGGAAGGAGATTGCCTGCGGCGGGTCGAATGCGCAGGTGCGCCGGCCCATCCGGATTATTTCCGCAGCCTGACCGGGGTGTGGATTGCCCTGGCCTATGCCGGGCGTCCGCCTGCGGATGCGGCGGTGGAAGGCTTGTGCCAGGATTGGCCGTTTGTGGAAAGGAGGCCGGCGTGAGACGGCTGCAGCGATTGATTTTGGGTGGTCTGCTGCTGGGCGTGTGCGCCTGCGAGCACGAGTATGTGGAGTATGAGACCGGCTACAAGGGCAGGGCGCGGGTCAATCCGTGGCTGGCGGCAGAGACGTTTGCGCGGAAGTATGGTTATGAAGTTGAGTCCCTGGCGGCATGGCGCGCGCCGCGGCCCGCCGATGCGGTGTGGCTGGTTCCGGCATCGATCTTGAACAATGAGAGCTTCATCCGCCGCATCGAGACATGGGTGCATGCCGGCGGCCATCTGGTCGTGTTGGTCGAACATGCCGCGGCCGATACCAACGATTGGCGGAGCTCCGAGCCCGAATTCTCCCTTGCGAAACCCTTGTTAGGAATGTTGCAGCGGATGGGGGTTGAGGTGGATGAAAACACAGCCACCCACAGCAAGACCACGAGTGCCGAAACAATCCTCTTTGAGGGCGGTGAGTTCAAGGTGGAGACGAAGTCGCACGCGACGGTGAAGGCGAGGGG
This sequence comes from Verrucomicrobiota bacterium, assembly GCA_037132955.1. GTDB lineage: Bacteria > Verrucomicrobiota > Verrucomicrobiia > Verrucomicrobiales > Akkermansiaceae > Luteolibacter. The sequence continues at coordinate 1,296 of JBAXPF010000130.1, forward strand.
CTCCAAGCCGGGGGTGTTTGCCAGTGTGCCGGTGCGATCCGGGCGGGTTTCAGTGGTGATGGACGCGCGCCCGTTGCGCAACCGTTGGATCGCCGACAACCAACACGCGGAGTTTTTGTTAGCCCTGATCGAGGCCTCGCGGAATCGCGGTGCGGTCGTTTTTGTCAGAGGAGCCGGGCTTTCATTCTGGGGGCTGGCAGGCAGGCATTTGTGGCCGGTCTTATGCGGCATGGCGGTGTTGCTCGGCTGGTGGTTGTGGAAAAACCTGAGCCGCTTCGGACCGCTCGAGGCGGAGGTGCCACCCGCGGCAGCGCCGGGGTATGACCACCATCTGGAGGCCCTTGGGAATTTTTATTGGCGGCTCGACCGCGCCGCGGCGCTGGTGTCGCCGTTGCGGGAGCAACTCTTGGAACGCGCGCAGCGGATGTGCCCGCGCTCCGCACGCATGGATGAGGATTTCCTGCTGGCGCTGGCCACCCGCTCGGGCTTGCCAAGGGAACGGGTGTGGCGGGCCTTGGCTGAACCGGTGCCCGCTGATACCCTCACTGCAACCCGCACCATCGCCGACCTTCAAGTCCTGCTCAAAGTCCTTGCCTAACATAATCACCCCATGACCGCAGACCCATACGCCCCGCCCGAAACGGAATCACCGGACACCGACAGCCTCGCCCCGCCAACGTGCGACGACGACTCCATGCCCGCCGCCGCCCCCTCGCCACTGTGCAATCTCATCTTCCAAATGCGCGAGGAAATCCGCCGCGTGATCCTCGGCCAGGACGCCGTGATCGACCAGGTCATCGCCGCGTTTTTGGCCGGCGGGCATGTCTTGTTAGAAGGCAAGCCGGGCCTGGGCAAAACCTATCTGGTGACCACTCTGGCGCAAACGTTCGGCGGCACGGCCGCGCGCATCCAGTTCACGCCGGACCTGATGCCGTCGGATGTGACGGGCTTCCGGATGTTCGACATGAAGAGCCAGACGTTCCAATTGCGCCGCGGGCCGGTGTTCACCAATCTTTTGTTAGCCGATGAAATCAACCGGGCACCGGCCAAGACCCAGTCGGCTATGTTAGAAGTGATGCAGGAGCGGCAGGTGACCATCGATGGTGAGACGCTCAAGCTCGACCCGCCATTCATGACCCTGGCGACGCAGAATCCGGTGGAGCATGAAGGGACCTATCCGCTGCCGGAGGCGCAACTCGACCGCTTCATCATGAAGGTGCTTATTGATTATCCGCACCATGAGGCGGAGTGTGAAATCGTGGCGCGCGCGGCCGCGGAGACGCCGGGAGTGGTGGATTCGGGGGTGCGCCTGGTGTGTGGCCCGGCGGAAATCATCGCCGGTCAGGCCGCCACCGCGGCCGTGCAAGTGGTGCCCGAGGTGGTCGCCTATGCGGTGGCCATGGCGCGGGCGACGCGTCAGGCACGGGCGATTGCGCTGGGTGCCGGAACCCGCGCCGCCATCAGCCTCGTGCGCATTGGCAAGGCCTTTGCCGCCATGGAGGGCAGGGACTTTGTGATTCCTGATGACATCAAGCGCGCCGCGTTGCCAGTGCTGCGCCATCGGGTGCAACTCACCCCGGAAGTGGCCATCAGCGGCCAGGAAGTTGATGAGGTGTTGCGCTCCCTCGTGGAGACTGTCCCCGCGCCGCGGCAGTAGAAGACAGAAGACAGAAGAATAGACGACAGAAGAAAAGATATGCAGAAGACAGCAGACCTGAGACAGAAAAGCGCTGCGCTTTCAGACAGAAGACTGGAGTCGCGGCCACCTCATTTTCTGGTCTTCTGTCTTCTGTCTTCTGTCTTCTGTCTTCTGTCTTGCCGCACAGCGGTCTTCTGTCGTTTCCCTGATATCCTATATCATTTCATTTTCCCCTCATGACTCCAACAAACCGACTGCTGGCATTGGCATTGGGGTGGACGCTCGCCGGGATTCTGGCGGCGGCCTTTCCGGTGTGCGTCATGCCATGGTGGGTGCTGGGTGGCGTGGCTGGAGCGTGTGTGCTGATCGATGGAGTGTGGGTATGCGGCTATCGGCGTCTGGAAATTGAGCGGCGCTTGCCGGGACGATTCGCCCAGGGTGAACCCGGCGAGGTGCGCCTGGTTTTGAAAAACGCCGGGTCGCAACCCGCGGTGGTGGAGGTGTTTGATGGGATTCCCCAAGGCGCGGAGGCCCCGACCCTGCCTTGGTGCGGCGTGGTGCCGCCGCATCGCGAGTTGCGGGTGTTTCATCCGGTGCGCTTGTTGCAACGGGGCGAACTCGTCTTTGGTCCGCTGCATGTGCGCCGGCGCTCACCCTGCGGGTTGTGGCAGCGGCGCTCTCTTCATCTCGGGGATGAATCCGTCAGCGTCTATCCGAACTATGAACCGGTGGTGCGCTTTGCCTTGTTGGCAATGCAGCATCGCGATAGTCCGCTGGGCATTGTGCGGCGCGCGCGTGCCGGCACCAGCCGTGACTTTCACCAACTCCGGGATTATCGCGACGGGGATCCGTTGGCGCAGATCGACTGGAAGGCCACCTCGCGAAGACAGATGCTGATCAGCAGGGATTTCCAGGAACAACGCAATCAAGCGGTGGTATTCTTGTTAGATACGGGTCGCCGCATGCGCGCGATGGACGGGGATCTGCCTCAGTTTGACCACGCGTTGAACGCGATTTTGCTGGTGTCCCATGTGGCCCTCAAACAAGGGGACTGGGTTTCAGTCAAGTCGTTCGGCGGTGCCGACCGGTGGCTGCCACCGGTGAAGGGTGCGCATGCAATGCCGGTGTTGCTGAATCATCTTTACGACTATCAAACGACGGCGGCACCCAGCGATTTTGCGGGCGCGGTGGAACAATTGATGGCCCGCCAGCGCAGGCGTTCGCTGGTGATCGTGATGACCAACCTGCGGGGCGAGGATGGCAAGGAATTGGTGCCGGCCTTGCAGGTGTTGCAATCCAGGCATCTGGTCTTGCTTGCCAGTTTGCGCGAACGCACGATCGAGGAGGCGTTGACGCGGCCGGTTGATTCATTTCCGGAGGCCCTGAAGTTTCTGGCGGCCGACCGCTATGTCAGCGAGCGCCGGGAGATTCTGGCCGGTCTCGGCTCGCGCGGGATTTTCACCCTCGATACCACCGCCCAGGAGCTTGCCGTGGCACTCGCCAACCGCTACCTCGATATCAAGGCCGCCGGCCGGCTCTGACCCGCGTGGATCACTGCAATACTTGAAAAAATCAGTTTCCTCAGTGGATCTAGGTTTTTTCAGTGGTTCAATCTGCTGATCTAACCTCATGCAGTCCGACCTGCGGACCCATCAGCGCGGTTGCTGCTTGCGGATCATCTCGCCGACCTCGTGGAGCGTTTTGAGGTCGATGTCGCGGATTTTACCGGCGCGGTCGGGGGCGACATCAAGGGAGAACAGGCCGTCGGTTTGGGCGATGTCGAGCCAGAAGAACTCGATCGGGCCATATTGCGTGCAGAGTTCCTTCAACTGGGCTTTGGGTGACTTTGCGCTCGGTCGTCTGCGCGCCCGTAAGGCGTGAGTCCTGCCACAGGCCCCTGTATCTGCCTCAAATCACGGTGCCGATACTTCTTCCACCCGCAGGAATCGCTGCGGCACGTTGCGGGTGGAATAGAACCTTTGAATCTGTCCGCCGTTGCCAGTGATGGCGCTTTCCACAGTTGTCCAGACGGATAGGTCGGACGAGCCTTCTATCCGGTAGGTCTTGCCTATTGCGGCGGGAAAAGTAAACTCGATTGCCGTGCGAATCTCCGCCACCAGCGCGGGATGGTCCGCGATGTCCAGCGGTGATTTGCCCGTTACGACCTCGTAGCCATCAAGGAAACTGTCGCCATCCGTGTCGGCGATATTCGGATTGGTGCCATACACCACGCATTCCTGATAGTTTGTCAGTCCGTCTCCATCGTTGTCCCGCATGTCGGGCTCGAAGGTGGCCGTGATTGTCTTGTTGGCATTCATCAATAGCGAAAGCGGATTATCGGCGCCCGTGGCGTCGCCTGACCATGCGGTGAAAATATAGCCTGGGTTAGGCGTGACAGAGATAGACGCGATGGTGTCGATCAGGTAGATGCCGCCACCTGTGACAGTGCCATTACTGCCGCCGGCCACCAGACTGCGGCAGCTGACCTGAATCATTTCGCCGACGCTCGTATTCACATAACTGCCGGAGGCCGAAGTCTCCATTTTCACAGCCTTGACCAGATAGGTATAACTCGTACCAGGCACCACGCCGGTGTGGGTGTAGGTAAGGGTGGAGCATGGCAGAGGCGATCCAGCGGGGTCAGCGGTGCTGGTCGCGCCCCCGGTCAAGCGGGTGAAGGGTCCGGCCGCGGATGGGGCCATATACACATGATAGCCCAGCGACGCATCAGCCGATGCATGCCAGGTGAGAACCACGCCGTCAGCGCTCGAAGCGGAGCTGACGTTTGCTGGAGGCCGCACGGTGTGCAACCGTAGTGTGGGATCGCCGAGCAGGCCTTGGTGGATATACCGGTTGTAGCCGTACCACCCCCAACCGCCGGAAGACGGACTTTCGTTGTTGTTGACGGTGTAGCGCGAGGCATATCCGAGCACCTCGCCCAGCGCCATGTGATAGAGATGGAAATACCCCCGGCCGGACCAGACTGAAGCCAGCCCGAGCGAATCCGGTGTCCCGCAGAGCGGTGCCCGGAGAAAGTTGTTGGTCGAATCCCAGTCACCGAAGTAACTGCCAAACAGCATGCAGAAAACGGCCTTCGAGTCGCGTGACGCGAAATCAGCTGTCGTGCCGACCCCGCCGGCACTCGTGAACCATCCCCCACCGCAGCCATAAGCCAGCAGAACCGGCGTGGTGCCCAGCGTGCCAAACCAATCCAGATCATCCACCTGGCCGGCGTTCCGACCAAAGAAGGCGATGCCATTGCGATACCCCGACGCCGCGAACGCCTGACCGTAGAAATAACCGAAATTATCGTCGATGAGCGCGCGCCTCTGCACGCTGGCATAGGCTCCAAGACCGCGGCGGAATTGATGGTCACGGACCAGATATTGCCGCAGCAACTCCGTCTCGCTCACACCGGTCGGCGCGTCGGGCATATTGGATAAATCCACGCGACCCGTCTGCATTTCGACGTCGGACGGCAGGCTGGATTGATCGAATTTGCCATCGCCTGGCACGTTGCGATTGCGCTGATCGGCAAGCGCCTGCGCCAAGTTGTTAGCCGAGGTATCCGTCCACGTGCCATTCACATCGGCGTAGTAGGCATCGGTGGGCCACGCCCCGGAATGATCGGCATGCCCGTCCGGTGCCATGATACCGGAATAGGGCACCGCGACATGACCCACGATCAGCAGTGCCCAGTCCGTCCCCGGCGCGGAATTGTAGTCAGCCTGCACGATCGACCGAACACTCGTCAGCTCCGCAAGCCGCGCGGCGTAGTCGGCGGGGTCGGTGGAATTCGCGGCAACGGTTGAGCGTGCCACGTTGTGCTGGAAAACGTTCCAACCGTCGCCGGTTAGATTGCTCACCAACAGCGCCAACTCCGGCGCGAGCGGCGTGCTCATCGAGGCGTCCACAAGCAGACATATTTTCCCGCGTTGTTCGACCAGCGGGATCTGCTCACCCGCGACAATAGAGCCGTAGGCCGTCGTGGCCCCCGTGGAACGGGTGCGTTGAAATGAATATTCGTAAGCCACGCCTTCCTGTGCCGTGGTGTCCTCATAGCTGACATCGTCGTTGCCAAGGGTTATCGCCGTGCCCCAAGTCGTGGCTCCCTTGACACGCCGCCAAAATTTCAACCCGGTCACATTGGTCGCACTGTTCCAGCTCAGGGTGATGCGCGGCGGAGCGGCGGCCGTGACCGCGGAGAGTTCCACAGCCGTTTCGCGCGCCGTCTGGGCCATGGCACCGGCCGTCAGTCCCACCAAGGCGAGGCCGGCGCAAAAGGCGTGCTGTGGCCCTCTGGTTGATTGCTTGAAGAGGAACATGAACGGATGTGTGCGACAGGAAGCCGCGCAACACTAAATGCGCATGCGGGCAGCCAGAATGCGCATTGGCCGGCCGGGTGGCAAACGGAAAATTCATTTCGAGCCATTGGAGCTGATTCGGCGCTTCCGCGCACACCGGGATTGCCAACGTTCCGCGCCCCTGCTTCCATCCGCGTGCCGATGGCCAACGCATTCTCCTTCAATTCACTCAACTCTGCCCAGCGCGAAGCCGTGGGCGCGTTGGACGGACCGGTCATGATCCTGGCCGGCGCCGGCACGGGCAAAACCCGCACCGTCACCTGCCGCATCGCCCACATGCTGGAAAGGAAGATTCCTCCCGCGGACATCCTCGCCGTCACCTTTACGAACAAGGCCGCCAGCGAGATGCGCGAACGCATCAGCGGCATGGTCTCGAAAAAGGCCGTCGCCGATATGACCGTCTGCACGTTTCACTCGCTGTGCGTGCGACTGCTGCGCGGCGGCATCGACAAGCTCGGCTACAAACGCAATTTTTCGATCTGCTCGCACAGCGACCAGGTGGGCTTGATGAAGCAACTGCTGGTGCGCAAAGGCGGCAGCGATGAGAAAGTCAAACCGGACACCGTGCTGGGTGCCATCTCCAAAGCCAAAAACAAGGGCGATGATCCAGCGGAGCTTGAGGACGAGTTTTTCGCCACCCTTGCCGTGGCCTATCAGAACGAACTGCGCGCCCAGAACGCCGTGGATTTCGATGACCTGTTGCTTTTCGCCGAGAAGGTCCTGCGCGAGCACTCCGATGTGCGCGAGCATTTCCGCCAACGCTACAAACGCGTCACCGTCGATGAGTTCCAGGACACCAACGCCCTCCAGATGCGACTGCTCCAACAACTCGTCGCCGCCCCCTATCATGTGTGCGTGGTCGGCGATGACGACCAGTCGATCTACGGCTGGCGCGGCGCGGAAGTCGCCAACATCCTGCAATTTGAAAAGTTCTTCCCCGATCCGAAGATTATTCGGTTAGAGGAGAACTACCGTTCGACCCACGCGGTGCTGCACACCGCCAACAGCCTGATCAAGCACAACCGCGGGCGGCGTGAGAAAATCCTGCGCTCCACCCGCAAGGGCGGGGATCCGGTGCGCATCGTGGCGATGCCCGGTGATGACGAGGAGGCCGAGTTCATTGCCGAGGAAATCATCGCCGAAAAGGGTGGCGCCGCCGGACACGTGTGGGAGGACTTCGCCGTGTTGTTCCGCACCAACGGCCAAAGCCGCAAACTCGAACTCGCCTTCCGCGAACGCAAAATCCCCTACCGCATGGTCGGTGCCCAAAGCTTCTACGACCGTCGCGAAGTGCGCGATGTGCTCGCCTACGCGCAATTGCTCGTCTCGCCCGAGGCCGATGTGCCGCTGCTGCGCATCCTCAACGCGCCTAACCGCGGGATCGGCCAGGCCAGCGCCGTGCTGGCCACCGAGTGGAGCCGTGAGCACAACCAAAGCGTGTGGCAGGCGCTGTGCGACCCGGACTTCACCTATCAACTCGGCGGCAAGACCCGCCACTGCATCGAGGCGTTTGTGGCGCTCATCGCCGGCGCGAAAAACCGCATCGATCTCAATCACGAAAACCCCGCTGATGTCCTCAACGATCTGCTCAAGGAAATCGAATACCTGCCGTGGATCGAGCGTGGGTGCAAGACCGACAGCGAACGCCAACAACGTGGCGAAGGGATCCAGAGCGTCATCGACAGCCTCCGCAGCCATGCCGCCAAAGGCAAAAAACTCCAGGCCTTTCTCGACGACAGCGCGCTGGCGTCCGACCGCGAGGATGAGGACCTGGAAAAAAAGCAAGGTGCCACCCTCATCACGCTGCATGCCTCAAAAGGCCTGGAGTTTCCCATCGTCTATCTGGTTGGCCTCGAGGAAGGGTTTCTGCCGCACACCCGCAGCATCGCCGATGGCACCAAGGATGAGGAACGCCGCTTGCTCTACGTCGGCATCACCCGCGCCCAGGACCAACTGACCATGACCTATTGCGCGACCCGCATCAAATGGGGCCAGAAAACCGCTTGCCAACCTAGCAGCTTCATCGGCGAACTCGACGACGAGCACCTCAATCACACCACCTATGATGACATCCTCGGCGCCGAACCCAGCACCGATGAGCTCGACAATTTTTTCGGCAACCTCAAGGGGATGTTGGATGAGATCTGATGGAGGGGGCGTGCACGGAAGACAGCCGTCCCGGCTGTCATGGAAAACAGGCGTCCCGCCTGTTATGGCAGACAGCGCATCCTGCCTGTCGTTTTGCTAAACAAACCGTATTGGGCGAGGGCGCCCGTGTTACCTGACAGGCGGGACGCCTGTCCTACGTCCGCCAGATGAGGCGCAGCGCATCGAGGCGCAGACGCGGCGTGGCCAGAGCTGTTAGGGATTCATCGCACAGGGCCCGCAAGGCGGCAAGCTCGTTGGCAGAGACCTGGGGGTTGCGGGTGGCGAGATCGGTTAGGCGCTCGAGATCCGCGCCGAGCGAGGCGGCGGCGAGGTGGCGGGCGGCCTCCGCGGGGGCGATTGCGGCGGTGGTGGCGAGCGCGCGGGCGGCGGCGAGCATCTTGGGGAAAATGGCGAGGCGGAAGGATTCCTGGCCCACCAGACGGCGGGAGTCACCGGGCACCAGTGCCGCAGTGGGCGGGGCGGGATCTAACATGTTTCCGTGATGATCCACCAGAATGCGGATGGCAGTGGGGGGTAGAAAGCGGTCGAGGTGCAGGCGGGTGGGCGCGAGGGCTTCTAACACAAACGCACATTCCAGCAGGATGGCCTTGCCCTGGCCGGCTTTCCAATGGGCGAAGGAAGCGTTGCCGTATTCGCTGTCGATGAGGTGTTCCAGGGCACCGAGGATGGCGGGATGGTCGCGGGTGAGGAACTCGAGATCTTCGCGGGCCAGGGCGGTGGCGCGGTCGAAGGTGCCGGCAAGTCCGTCCGGCGGCAGATCGGCAAACGTCTCACTGTGGCGTTGGCCGCGGTGCAAGTGGTAGCTGCGATGATGGATATCGGCGACATCGAGGCCGAGGTGGTCAAACAACCAGATGGCAAACCGCTCGAAACGCGGGTCGGCATCGGCCGCCTGAATCGAACCTAACAATCCAGCGACTTTCGCCGGGTCGGGCGCGCCGAGCTCGAGCAGGCGGTCATGGCCGGTGGCGAGTTCGTTGGCAACGCTGGCCTTGAGTTCACGGCTGCGGGACAGGAACGTCTGGAATTTTTTGGATTCCGCGGACACGCTTTGCAAGGCGTCGAGTCCGGGCAGCAGGGCTGTGGCCAGGGTGGTGGCACCCTTGAGCGGGTGGGTGAAGGCATCGAGCCCGTCGTGGAGCCAACGGGCGTGGAGTTCTGACCTGCTCTGGATACCGTGGGGAACATGAATGTGGATGGTCCCGGTCTGGCCGATGCGGTCGAGACGCCCGATGCGTTGTTCTAACAACTCTGGATCGCGGGGCAGGCCGAAGAGAACCAGTTGGCGGGCGAACTGGAAGTTGCGGCCCTCGCTGCCGATCTCCGAACAGATCAGGATGCGGGCGCCCTCGGGGTCGGCGAACCAGGCGGCATTGCGATCACGTTGGGGGAGGCTCAGATCCTCGTGAAAGAGGGCGGAGTCGATGTGGATTTGTGCGAAGAGTTTTTCCTGCACCGCGATGGCGGCCTCGGGCGAGCTGGTGATGAGCAGGACTTTCTCATTTTCCGGGAGTGCGCGGAGCAGATCGGCGAGCCAGAGGTAGGGGGATGCGCCGGGTGCCAAGGGGTGGAGGTGGGGTTCACGTTGGGG
>JBAXPF010000131.1:0-10896 GCA_037132955.1 Verrucomicrobiota bacterium
GAGCTGGTGCCGCTGTTGGAGAGCTTGGCGGTGGTGACGCCCACCACCTGCCCGCCCTTGAACCAATGCGGGTAATGGCTGCGCAATTCGGCCTCCTGGCGCTTGCTGCGCGGCAGCAACACCGCCTTGACCCCCGGGCTGGCAAGCACCCGTTCCATGAATCTAGCGAACAAGATCTCCGCTTCCGGATTGTGATAGTGCGCCTCCGTGGCGGACGGTCGCACCGCCACCACCACTTCGGCATCGCGCAAGTTCAATTGGTCGAGGATCGAGGCATCCGGCCGGAAGTCCGGCACATACACGTCCTCCTTGATCCCCTCATAAGTCCGGACCCGCGCCGGCGGGTTGCCCGCATAAACCGCAGCGCCCACCACCGCGGGAGTTAAATACCAGCGCGGTTCTAACAGTGAAGATTCTGCGGTGAACTCATAGTCCATGATTTCGGCCACCGGAATTCCTAACAACTTGGCCGCGAGGCCTTGGCTTCTGGAGCCGAGGTTGAGCGCCAGGACGGGCTTCTCATGGCGGGCAAAACCTAACAATTGCCAACTCCGCACCAGCAACCCCCACACCTTGGCCGTCAAATGGCGGCCGTAGTGACGGCCGATGCGCTGATAGTCCAGCGCGTGAAAGCCCGCCATCTCACATGTCTGATAGCCATCCCTCGCGGTAAGCACAACTTGATGGCCCTGCTTGCGCAGTTCGCGGATGATTGGAAGGAAGAACGGAATGTGCGGCGTGTTTTCCAAATCGATCCAAATCTTGATGCCGGAAACGTGACCTGCGGCAGTCGTGTCCGGTGGTTCCGCTACGGCTACCGGCAGCACCGGTTGGTAGGCTCGGACAAACCGCGAAATTTCGCGGGGAAGCACCTGCCAGACCTCCGCTTGGTATCGTTCCTTGATCCATCGGAGGAACCCCTCATAATGGGCCAGCGGAAAGGTCATGCGATCTCCGGATCCTTGCATATCGATATAGTCCGGATGCACATTCATGAGAACCATGCCGCCCCGGCGGACGATCCACTCGGTTTTCCGTTGCCATATCTCCCCATCCGGCTCGCGCAGCAGCAGGAACAGCGTTGAGTCCTGCGGGAGAGTGTAGGGAATCTCAACATAGCCTTTGCCCGCACCCTTTCCTTCCTCCCCTTCCGGGCACGCGATCCAATAGGGGAAAATCGTGTGGGCCCCGGCCGGCTGCGGCTCGAACGGGTCGGTATCAAAAGTCGAACACTCGTATTCAATGTCCAATGCGTGCAACCAATCGAGCCGTCGCAGCATGAACCCGGAGCGAAATCCGGTGGCCTTCCATGCGTGCAAATAGTGATTGATACGCTGCGCCTTGGCTTTAAAGCCGGTGCGCGATTGATAGAGTTTCCCGTCGTGATTGAGATCGTGAACCCCGACTTCGAAACCCCGGCTCATAAGCCATTCGCGGAGTGCGGCAGGATCTCCATACCCACCTTCCGGAATGAAATTGAACGCGGAACGAAAGCCATATTGCATCTCGACCTCGGCCAACGCCCGCACCTTGTCCACGCCCTTCTGGCTCTCAACGTCATGGGTCAGAACCAAGGCGAATTGTTTGCCCTGCGGCCAGCCGGGCCAACCGCAGGGCGCGTCGCCGGCGGCTTCATTGATCGGCCACTCGGCGGCATGAGACCCGCGAATGCTTGCCGCCCGCTGCCGTCGCAACGCCCAGCGGACAGCCTGTGGCACGAACGGCTTCACATGATAGTAAGCCCGGGTCAACAATGACGGGTCGCTTTCGCGCATGGCTCGATTGGGAGATACGTGGGGAGCAGGGGTGCCATCACACTTCCCCGCCCACCCAGCGCGGGGCGTGGGGCTTTGTCTTATTGAACACGCACGACACATCGGCCCGCCCTTTCTCGAGTTCCGCATAACTCCAACTGAGGCTCTCGCGATTGGTGTTTTCAGCATCAAGCACCAACAGCAGCTTGTCCATGAAGCCCGCCATCCCAATGGTCGGACTGGTCGGCCCGGCGGGCGGCATGTCGAACACAATATAGTCAAAATCGCTAACTTCGAGCTGGGGCATCAGTTCATGCATCGCGACCGAAGCGAGCGATTGCGCGCCCTTGCCGTTCCGGCGGGTGGGCGCGCCGGCAAAGTAGAGGCTCCTTGGGTTCTGCCGGAATGTTGCAGTGCGTGATATATCCAAGGCCGTATCGAGCGATTCCACAGGATAGGCCGGCAATGCGACACTCCATGAAGAGTTGAGATCCACCAGCAACACCTTGAACTTGCCGTTCTCGGCAAAAGCCTTGGCCAGGGCAATCGCAATCGTCGAGGTGCCGGCACCTTGCGAGAGACCGGTCAGGCCAACCAACTTCGGCTTGTGGGTGATATTGTTTAACTCGAAATTGAACATGATGCGGTCACGAATCGCCGAAGCATATGGCGTGATGAAATGCTCGTTTTCCTCGAGTGAGTCCTCCCCGTTGCCGTGAACTGATGCTGCCGGCAATGTCAGATTGCCGGCAGCATCTAGCAATCTTAGCCCCGGCTCCTTGCCGATGAGTTTCACCATCCCGTCCTTCGAGCGGATGTGGGGAATCGACATCATCAGTGGCAATTGCAGACGCGTCTGGATTTCGATCGGTCGCGACACCCGGCGGTCTATGACCCACTCTACCAGAAAAGCGAGACCCAGCCCTGTCAGAATTCCAGAAGCGGCAAATCCCAAGGCCAGCCTGCGGGTGATGGCAGCGATTGCCTTGCGTGGTGCCGTGGGGTTTTGCAGCATGCCAATGTTAGGCATCTTGGCCGGGTTGAGGGTCTCGTCAACCCGGGCTTTTTCCAAACTGGTTTCGGCATAGCGGTACTTCTCCTCCTCCAATTGCCGCCGCCTTTCCAAACTGGTGAATGTCTGACTGCTGGCGGAAAGCCTCTCCATGTCCTCATCCGCCTTCTTGGTTTGTCCGGTGAGCGCCTTGACCTTCGCCTCAACTGCGGCCAACTGGGCCCGCTCGGTATTCAGATCGGTGCCGCTTGTTTGTGGTGAAGGGGTTCCCTGGGCCTTCGCCTGCGCGGCGAGTCCTGGATTCTGTTCGATGAGATCAAGCCCTTGTTGTTGGATCGTGATTATTTGGCGGTCCAACGCCACAAGCAGCGGGTCGCCAGCTTTGCGGCTCATCATCAAAGTGTTGCGCTTTTGCTTGAACGCGCGCAGCTGCTCGGCCAAATCGCGGTAGGTCTCCTGCGCACGCGCCAGCACCATGCGGTTTGGTGCATTCTCATCCGCCTGCCCCAGGGCGGTCGCGGGTGATACCACGCCCATGGCGGCCTCCAAAGCCGTCACCTTGACCTTTTGCTCGGCCAGCTCAACCTGCGCGGCCATCAAGCCCGTACACACCGCATTCCGCCGGGCTTCCAGGGCGGTTTTGGCATCCGCGAGAGACAGGAACCCGGACTCGGAATTGAGTTTGTTGAGTTCCTGTTCGGTCTGGCTCAGACGGCTGCGGGCCTGGTCGGTCTGCCTCGCCACACTCTCAAACGCACCGGTCGAACGGTGGATTTCGAGGTGTTTCTCAAAATAGGAATCTATCAACTGTTTGAGCACGGCGACCGCCACGGCGGGATCCGAATGGTGGTATCTGAGGTGAATGACATTGCTGCCCCGCTCGGCCGTGACACCGAGGTTCTTGGCAATTTCAATCGCCGCATCGACCTTGGTCGGCGGCGTTGCCTTATTTGTTAGAATCTTGTCAGGGCCGATCTTTCCGGCCACTTCGATTGCCAGATCGGCGCTATTGATGATTTCAATCTCGGCGTCCATCACCGACATCCCATGGGCACCACCGGCATCCACCTTGGACTCATAAGGGTCCACGGCGCTCCGTTCGAGGACGTAGCGGACCAGCAGCTTCGCCTCCGTTTCGTAATTGGGCGAACGCATGTTCCAATACAACAAGCCACCCGCGCCAGCAAAGCCGAGCATGGATAAGAGCATGATCTTCCACTTGTGTTTGAACAGCACAAACAGAATGTCATAGACATTCAGACCGCTCCGCCGGCGGTTTTGGGGTCTGGAGCTGGAGGTCGTAGTCGGTGCGGGTTTCATCATGCAGCAAGGAGGGTGAAGAGCTATCAGTCGAGGTGCGGATAGATCAGGCGTCCGGCGATCCGGTTGAGAGACAGCGGGAGGTGGCCAAAGACCAGGGGGTGGCTTCCCGCGGGCGCATTGGTTTCGGTGATCCATGCCTGTTTGCCGCTGTGATAACGGAAGTAGCTCAGGGTTTTGTCGCTACCTGCCCACGAGTGTTTGAAACGGATCAAGCCGGCGTCGTCGTTGGCGGTGCGGCCGAAATGCAGTGACTGGCAACCGGCCTCAGCCAGATATTGGATCGCGCTCCACATCACTCCATGGTTGGGCCTGAGGCCCCAGTGGTCTTTGTTTGAGGCCCCGAACTTGTAGATGGCGTGGCCACCCGAGTGGAACAACACCGCACCCGCCACGGGCGTCCCGGCAAGGTGTGCCAGGACAATCGCGCCCAGGCCGGGTTCTATCAGATGACGGCCGATCGCTTGAAAAAAAACCAGCGGTTGGGGCGGCAACCCGTGGCGGCGGCGGGTGCGGCTGTGCAGTTGGTAGAATGCCAGCATGGCGTGCGCATCGCGTCCAACCGTAAGGGTGAGTCCGCTGCGCTCCGCCTTGTGGATGGACCTGCGGGTGCTCGCCGGCAGACAGTTCCAGACGTTGGCGATGCCGGAACTCAAGTCGAGTTCATGGGCCTGATAGGTGCGGAACGGGCGGACTCCAGATGCTGGAGAGGTGCCGCCGCGGAGTTCGAGGTGCTGCCACCTGCGCTCTGCGGCCACATCCAGCAACACCTGATAGACAGCCATTTCCTGCCGTGGTTCGGTCCACAGTGGCCCGGTAAAATCGGCGAAGGGCAACGAAACCCCACGCCGGCCGGTGACCGGACTGCGGACTTCCATCAGCGGCACCAGTGCGGCCTCGGCTCCCTCGACCCTGATTCTCAGGTAGCACGGGCGGTGCTCATAGGTCTCGGCGAGGATCCGCGCCCAGGCGGACCGGTGAAACACCGAATGATCAGGCCGCGCCGTGACGCACGAATCCCATGCCTCGCCCGCGAGAGGATCGATCCGTTCGGATTGGATGTCCGCGCCGGCATAAGGCGCCAGCAGACAAGACTGGAGAGGAGCCACCATTATTATGCGTAAGCTGGAGTGCAACTAAGGGCCTCAGCCACGGCCTCGACGACCGCCTCGATATGACCGGAGGTGAGTTCCGGATACATGGGTAGCGAAACGAATTCCGCCGCACAGCGCTCCGCGACCGGGAACGCTCCGTGTCGATGGCCGAGGCTGGCGTATGCTTGCTGGAGATGCACCGGCACGGGATAGTGGATGCCGCAGCCAATGCCGCGCGCTTCAAGGTGGTGCATGAAGGATTTACGGTCGGCAACCCGGATCGCATAAATGTGAGACACATGCGTCCGCGACGACTCGCAAATCGGAAGCACAAGGCCGGGAATCCCCTCCAACGCGCGCCCATAATGCGCGGCGTGTCTCCGGCGGCGCTCGTTGCGGTTATCGAGATAGCGCAGTTTGACCTGCAACACCGCCGCTTGAATGCCATCCATGCGGCAGTTCCAACCAATCTCGGCATGCTGATACTTGCGCACTTGCCCGTGGTCACGCAATGCCCGGATCCGCTCAGCAAGTCGCCCATCCTGGGTCACCACGGCTCCGGCCTCACCGAAGGCCCCCAGATTCTTGCCCGGATAGAAACTGAAGCATCCGGCAGTGCCGAGGCTTCCCGCCCGATGCCCGGCATACCTGGCCCCATGAGCTTGCGCTGCATCCTCAATGACCGCCAGCCCCCGCGCCTGCGCAAATCTCAGTATCGTCGCCATGTCCGCCATCTGACCAAACAAATGCACCGGAATAATCGCCTTGGTGCGTGGCGTCACGGCCCGTTCCAGACCGGCCGGATCCATCGTGTAGGTGGTCTCTTCGATATCGACAAAGACCGGCCTGGCACCAGTCCGGCTGATCGCTTCGGCCGTGGCAATGAAGGTCATCGGCACCGTGATCACTTCGTCGCCAGGGCCAATCCCTGACGCCAGCAGCGCCAACCATAACGCGTCGGTCCCGCTGCCCACCCCCACCGCGTGCCGGGCTTCGCAAAAACCGGCGAAGGCATCCTCAAAGCGACTGACAAACGGCCCGCCGGCAAAGGCGGCGGCATCGATCACCTCATTGATGGCATCCGTCAACTCGCGCCGGCGGGCGGCATGGTGGGCTTTCAAGTCGAGAAATGGCACGTTCATACGGAGTGTGGGGTTGTAATGTTAGACCGGCACGGGATCGGGTCCGGATCCCGCGGCTGCGCTCAACCTAACAAATCTGTCGCGGGTGCCTGTTTGCATGCTGGACTGGACGGGCCGGATTGCCGGCAACGGTTGAGCCTGAGGCTACATCGTGAGTCACCACACTGCCGGCACCCACCATGGCCTTTGCACCGATGGTGAGTCCGCCCAAAATCGTGGATCCGGATCCGATCGACGCTCCTGCCTCCACCCGCGTGGACTGGCATTTCCAACCGCCCGTTGCGACCACCCTGCCATCTCCAGCGGTAGCCCGCGGCCAGCGATCATTGACAAAGGTCACGCCATGCCCAACAAACACCTCATCCTCGATGGTCACTCCTTCGCAAATGAAGGTATGGCTCGAAATCTTGCAGCGTGCGCCAACCTTCGCCCCGTTCTGGATTTCCACAAAGCAACCGATCCGGGTATCATCACCGATCTCGCAGCCATAGAGGTTGACAAACCCGACGCGCTTGACTCCTTGGCGAAGTCTCACGTAGGCCGCAAACCGTATCCCGTTGACACCTCCGTTGGTCATGCTTTGATGCTCCGGTTATGACGCCCTTGGAAATTGTGTTAGATCAGGGGCCAGGCGCGCGCCCTGCGCATCCGTCAAGACCATCGGCCCCCCCCGCGCTTGCAGCGAAGCCTCGCATGCCTCAAGGATGCGCACCACCTCAAGTCCCTCGGCCCCGGAGGAGAGCGGTTGGCGGCGGTGCCTGATGCAATCGACAAAGTGACCGCACATCTGGAGCAGCGGCTCACTCTGTTTGATGCGGGGAATATAACAATCCCCATAGTGGTAGGAGTAATGAAACTCCGCCAAACTGTCATAATGGGGCGGGAAATCGACCCTGACGTCGTAAATCCGGATTTTCTCCAACGGCTGCAGATCATCATAAACAATCATCTTGCGGGTCCCGACGAAAGTCATTTGGCGCACCTTCCTTGGCTCCAGCCAACTGCTCTGGATCGTGGCAAAGCGCTTGGCACTGAATGCCAGTGACAGGTTGGTCACATCCTCGATGTGCGGATTGATATGGGCATTGCCCTGACAGTTGACCACCTGCGGCGACTCACCAATCACATGCAGAATGATGGAAAGATCGTGGGGTGCAAGATCCCAGGCCACATTGATGTCTTGATGGAAAATCCCCAGGTTGAGCCGCTGGGAATTGATGTATCGCACCTCCCCGATATCTCCACTGCGGATGATCTCCGCGATTTTAATCACCGCTTCCGAATAGAGGTAGGTATGGTCCACCATCAAGGTGAGTCCTCTCTGCTTGGCCAGCGCGATGAGTTCTTCACATTCCGCGCTCGACCCTGCCATCGGCTTTTCGATCAGGACATGCTTGCCAGCCAGCAAGCCGGCTTTCGCCAGTCCGTAGTGGGATTTCAGCGGCGTGGCGACGATCATGGCATCGATTGCCGCAGCGCCAAGCATTTGTCCGATATCAACGTAGGCGTTGGCTTTAGGATAAAGTTTCCGCATGTGCTCCAGGCGCGCGCCGTCGCGATCACATACGGCACATACACGGGCGCCCGCCAAGGTGCTGAAGTTCCTTGCTAGATTGGGCCCCCAATAGCCGAAGCCGACGATACCTATACCGAGGGTGGATTTCACGGCTACCGGTGGGGTGTTTGGGAAGCGCGTCCTAGCCCGAACGCGGTGCCGGATTTCGCCAACGCCAATATCCGCTGGGTCATCTGCCGGTGTTGGCATGCCAGCATCATCTGGTGCAGGAGCGCGCCGGGAGTCCGCAGCATGAGCTGCAGATCCAACAGCAACGAAGCATTGCGCACATAGTGGATGTCCATGACATTCATTTCGCGGAAGGTGGAGCGGTTCTTGCCATTGACTTGCCAATTGCCGGTGATGCCTGGCAGGGCATTGAAGCGCTCCCGTTGCCTGGGCGTGAAAAATTGATACTCCCCGGGCAGGCATGGCCGTGGCCCCACGAGGCTCATTTCACCACGCAGCACATTGAGCAACTGCGGCAATTCATCAAGTCCCGAGGCCCTCAGCAGGCACCCGCCGGCTATCAATGGCGAGTCACAAACCAGCTCCCGCTTGATCAACGGCCGATCCGCTCGGATCAGGCTTCTGACGTAGGCCTTTTGTCGGTCAATGCCGGAATGCATTTCCATGCTGCGAAACTTGTAGAGCACAAACGGCTTGCCATTCCTCCCGATGCGCCGTTGGCGCACGAGCGCAGGTCCGCGCGAGCAGAGCTTGATCCAGAGTGCGATGAGAACCATCAGCGGCAGGATGAGCGGAAGACTCAGCACGATGCAACCAAGGTCCAAACCCCGTTTCCAACCGAATCCCTTTGTCGCCGGCGGCCCCTGACGGGTGCCCACCGTTAGGAGGGCGCGCGTTTCGGAAATGCCGACACTGGCAGCGGCGGATCCCGGCGTCCGGTGCCGTGCGCGATTCCTGTGAGGCAGGCCGCCGCCCTCAGCGGCAGGGTTCCTATGCGGACAGGAAATAAAACCCTTCCCCGCCGTCCTTGCATGTATGACCCTGATCATGGTATGGGGGGGGTGGGCCGTGTTTGAGGTCTGAGTTGCATGACGCGTGTGGAAGGCTTCCATGGGTTGCCGGTTTTTCCATCTGTGAACCCATGTCGTAACATCCGATACGCTGCCGCCCTTGGTCGCTTAGGGCTCTTCAGCACTAAAACCACGCGCGGGCAATGTGTTACAGTTGAATACTCGCTTTACCCAATGCGATATTCTTCCGCGGTGCGCAATTCCTCTACGAGGCCGCACGCCGCGCATAACGCCTGAACGGACGATTACCAAAAACCTCACGAATAATTGCGAATGTCGGAACGATTCTTAAATACGGATAGATATGGATGAATCAAATAGGGGGAAATGGGTCGGGCATGCCGGCCACGCGCACCACGAGCCACAGTCACCGCCAAGAGGGTCGGGAAACACCGTTTGGCAATGGGCCAGCACCCATGGGCTGACGTCGGTTTTCATCTGAACGGGGGTAGCTATGGATTCTGCAAGCGATGGGACACTAAGAATAATATGCATCAATCGTAAGATGTTCTTTGGTATATTCGCTTTTCCTAACCTTTCGTAAAACGGAAAAATGCAAATGCCCGCCGATAAAATGTTAGATATAGGCTTGAGTAATCCGTCAATCGCTTGTGCGAGTAATGTCAGGGTGTCCGCCAGACGCGGTGCGCGATGGTTTAGCGCAATATCATGATAGAGCCAGACCGGGCTGCTTGGGCGGGGACGGGCCGGTCGCGCAATTGGGCGCCTGGTGAGGCAATGCCGCAAGCGCAGGGTCAGAATTGGTAACTGATTCCGACGGAGACTTGGAACTGGGACCAATCGCGATTCCCGTTATTCATGGAGTAGCGCAGCGATGAATTAAAATCCAGCCGCTCCGAGAACAGTTTCCTGTGATATGCCACGAAGGCACTCAGATTGTCCTCATTGTCCAGCTTCGTGCCGGTGGTCCCAACTTTCTCATAATCCGAAATATTCAGCTCCAGTCCCACGCTTACGGTGGCCCTGAGGAGTTGCCGATTCAGGGCGGTCGTAAACGTTAGATTATTCATCACATAATTCTCATCCGTGGACGATGGCACGGTGCCGTAGCTGACGGCGCTTTCCCACTGTAATTTCTCGGAGATGGCATAATTGGCGGCGAAGCGACCCGTGAGTCCGAGCGTGGAACTGCCGGCATCGCGGGAGTTGGTGGCGTATTCCAAGCCGAGCGTGCCCAGGAACTGGAATTTATCCCCCATCAGGTATCGCGCCTGCATGTTGAGTGTCCATGCGTCTCGCTCACCGGTGTTGGCGGACTTCTCCTTCACATAGCTGATGGATGGACCGAAACTCAAACGCTCGGTCGCGGACCAGAAGCCACCCACCTCGGCGGTGTAGATGTCAGATCCGGCAAGTGTGCTCGAGTCATAGTCCGACATGGCAAGCTTCAAGCTGGCAAACAGGGAAGTCCTGGGCGCGATTTGATAGGTCCCTCTGATGCCGGCTTCCATAAGCGAGCCGTTGACAAACGTCCCGCTGTAGCGATCTGTTCCGGAAACCGTGTTGTAATTCATGTAGGCCGCAATCAAGGTTTTCGCGCCTTGGATCTTCAGATTGACCCCGCCGGAATGATCAGCCCCGTTAAGACTCGGATTATTCACATAGGCCCGGATGTTCGGCTGATAACTCGCACTGAACGAAAACGGCGCACTCCCCCCCGGATCACTGGCATAACTGATCCAAGGCAGGATATTGGTGGTCAACTCACTCTCGGGATCATGCTCACTGAGGTTGAAGTTCGAGTCGTAGATGGATGTCAACCCGAGGCCGTAGGAAAATCCGCCCTTGACGGCTTCTGTCAGAGCAAACTCCGACCCTTCGCTACTGGGCAGAGCTCCTCTCAGACCCAGGGGAGGCGTGCCGATGTATTGGTTTGTGAAAACCTGTGCACTCGCGGAACACCCTAAGGCGGCGTAAATAAATAAACTTGACAAAGAGATTAAGATTTCTTAAGTTCT
>JBAXPF010000132.1:0-10893 GCA_037132955.1 Verrucomicrobiota bacterium
GCGGTGCAACTCCCGCCACGTGGTCTCGGCAAACGGGCACGGGTCCTCAACAAAATCGATCGCCTTGCGGACGGGGAGAGCCAGCCCCGTCAGAAAATCCGCCGCCACCTCCGCGGTGAGGCATTCATTGAAATCGAGGCGCCAGCGCATGGCTGGAAATTCCTCCGCCATGGCGGTGAGGAAAGCCGCATCGTGTGTCAGATCCCTGCCACACTTGAGTTTGACGATGGCAAAGCCGGCCTCCGCCGCACGGGAAATTTCAGCCACGTCCGCGGTGGCGAGCGTGGCGTGGCTCGGCGGCACCGCCATTTCCTCGAACAACGAATCCTCGTGACTGCGGGCGGCGGCATCATATTCCGCACAGCGCAGGGCGCGGCGCACGATGGGCCACCGCCGTTGCCCTTGCAGGTCGGCCAGGCATTTCTCGAGCGTGGGATCGCCGAATTCAGGCCACGGATGAATGCAGCCAAAGCCCTCGCCCACCCGAATGAGGGCGCCCTCAAACTCGCGCCGCGCCGAGACGGCATTGAGATACCCCCGGGTCTTGAGCCGGTAGCGGGAGATGAAGGGGTGCTTGTCCGCCGGGGTTGTCATTGAATGTTAGATTGAGCTGGAAAAAAGTGCCGGAGGGCCTCGATGACACCGGCACCATGCACAGCCTGCGCGACGTAGCCGCCGCTGGACGTGACGTGCTCTTTGACCTCGGCCAGCGCGTTGCCCGGACAGGCTGCCATTTGTGCATGCCGCGGGTCGAGCATTTCCAGATCATTGTGGCTGTCGCCTATCGCGAAACAGTTGGCCGGACCTAACGAGTAATGCCGGGCCACCGCGCTCAGACTGCTGCCTTTCTGAAAATCACGGTGGCCGAATCGCAGGTAAACCGAGTTGCGTTGCCAGCCGAGCAGCGGCTCGTCGCGAGTCAGCACGGCCAATTTGCCCACGATCCACTCCATTTCCTCTTCAGTGCGGGAGATGATGCCTGCCGGCTCGCCATCCATGGCCAGCCATTGCGCACCGGTGGATTGCTCAACGAGATGCCGGATGGAATCTAACAGTCTACGCAGCCTCTTGAACAAACCATGGATTTGTTGCTCGCAGCTCCGGTTCCATGCGTCATGTGGCAACCAGCGTCCGCCGGGACTGTGAAAATAGATTTCGCGTTCACGGGCCACCACCCAATCCGGCAGAATGGGAAACCGGCTCTCGGCAAAGCCATCGACGAGGTGCGGCAACGAGCGTCCGGTGTTGATGCCCCATGCCATTGCCTGGTCACGGCGGAGTTGTTGGATCAGTTGGAAAAATCCGGCGGGGACCGGTTGCTGCCCGGCGGGATCGTGCAACGTGCCATCGAAATCGAAGGCGAGCACGGTGGCGACCAGCGGCACAGGAGCGGGGGCTTTCATCTGGCGTCTTTCTAAATGGCTGCGCGGGGCAGGTCGAGCCAGGAGTTGAAATGAGTGCCAGTGCATCCGCATCTCCATCGCATCGACGCTCGTAGAGAACGCCATGGCGTGCCTGGGCGGCTCTGATAGGCGCGGCCACCGGCCCGTGCGCGTTTTCCTGCCGGCGTTTTGCTTGCCTGCCGGGCAATTCACACTAGGCTGGGTGACCGCACCCCGCCATGCATCTTCTCCTCATCGGCCACGGCTACTTGGGCCAAGCCATCACCTGCCGGTTCCGCCAGACCGGCTGGAGTGTCACGCCCGTCTCGCTCGGCGGCGAGAGGGGTGCCTCCGCGTGCGATGTGGGCGACGCGCAAGCCGTGACGGCATTGGGCAGCGGGTGCGTGCCGGATCTCATCATCCATTGTGCCGCCTCCGGCCGCGGCGGGGCCGAAGCCTATCAGCGAGTGTATGTGGATGGTTGCCGCCATCTGCTGGACAGCTTCCCTGGCATTCCCGTGTTGTTCACCTCCAGTTCCTCGGTCTATGCCCAAACCGACGGCTCGGTGGTCACGGAAGAAAGCCCCACGCTGCCAACCCGCGACACCGGGCAATTATTGTTAGAATCCGAAGCCGCCATACTTGCCGAAGGCGGGACAGTCGCCCGTCTTGCGGGCATTTACGGCCCCGGGCGCAGCGTGATCCTGAAGAAGTTTCTCGATGGCGAGGCCGTCATTGAAGACGATGGCGGGCGCTATCTGAACCAAATCCACCGCGACGATGCCGTGAGCGCCATCCATCATCTCGCAACCCACGCCGCGGCGTATCGTGGCGAGGTTTTCAATGTCAGCGACTCAGTCCCGCTGACCCAGCTCAGTTGCTACCAACACCTCTGCGCGCTGTTCGATTTGCCGCTGCCGCCGAGCGCGCCCCGCGACGTCAACCGCAAGCGCGGCTGGACCCACAAACAAGTCTCCAATGCCAAGCTGCAAGCCGCCGGCTGGCGGCCGCAATTCCCCTCGTTTCTGGCTGCGGTGCCAGCCATCGCCCGCACTCTCTGAGCGCGGTGCCTCAGCCGGTGAAATATAGATACGCGCCGAGGATGCAGGCGAGGATGACCACCGACCCGAACACATCCATCCAGTTCCAGCTCGCACGGGTGAGTGCCTTGTCCTCGGCACTGGCTGTGGCAAAGGTCAGTCCTTGGATTTGCGGTTGGTTGGGCTCATCCGTTAGATAACTGACCGCCACCATCACCACTGCCGACACCACGGTGATGAGGATGCTGAAATACTGGAAGTTGATATTGTTGATGATCCACAGGAACGAGCCATGGTCATATTCCTTGAACATGCCGAGCGTGATGGGCGTGTCCACCGCCATGCGGAAGATGCCGACGATGAAACCGATGACCATCGCCCAGAAACAGCCGTGCTTGTTGAGGCGTTTCCAAAACACGCCGAAGAAAAACACCACGAAAATCGGCGGCGCGAGATAGCCCTGCACCGATTGCAGATATTCATAAAGGCCGTGCGCACCTTTGACCACCGGGATCCACAGCAGGGCGATGACCACCATCCCCATGGTGGCAAGACGGCCCATTCTAACCAATTCCGACTGGCTCGCCCGGGGCCGGAGCTTTTCATAGATGTCCACCGTAAACAGGGTGGAGCAGGCATTGAACACGCCGGCGAGCGATCCCATCAGCGCGGAGAGCAAGCCGGCCACCACAATGCCGCGCAGCCCGGCCGGCAGCAGGTATTGCACCATCATGGGGAAGGCTCCTTGCGAACCTTTTTCGGCGAAGGCCGCGGTCATCTCCGGAATCACATCCTTCTTGACCAGCGCATAACAAATCAGGCCGGGAATGATGAACAAGTACACCGGAAACAACTTGAGAAACGCGGCGAAGATGCTGCCCTCGCGGGCGACCTTTTGGTTAGGGGCGCCGAGCGCGCGCTGGACGATGTATTGGTCGGTGCACCAATACCACAGGCCGATGACCGGCGCGCAGATTGCCATGCCGAGCCACGGGAAGTTGTTGTTGAAATACCATGCCTGTTTGACAATGCCGCCGGCCGCGTTGAACTCCCTGACCGGTGCCCACGAGGCGGCCTGGCCTGCCGGCACCAGTGGTTTCCACAGGTTGAACATGTCCGTGCCGCAGATGTGGCGCAACTCGCCCCACCCACCGAGCTTGTGCAAGCCGTAAAAGGTCAGCACCGCGGAGCCACCGATCAACACCACCACCTGCACCGCATCGTTGTAGGCCACCGCGCGCATGCCGCCGAGCGCGGTGTAGAGACCGGTTAGAACAATCACCGCGATGGAACCTATCCAAAAGCTGTCGATCACGGTGTTGCCGATGGTGATTTGCATTTCCGGCAGCAAGGTGCCGAAGACGATGCCGCCGGCGAAAATGCCCACCGCGATTTTCGACAGGATGAAGGTGATGATGGAAACGATCGAAAGCACATAGCGTGAGCCCACCGAAAAGCGCCGCTCAAGAAACTCCGGCATGGTGAACACCTGGGAACGCATGTAGAAAGGCACAAACACCCACGCCAACACCAGCAGGCACCAGGCGTGGAGTTCGTAGTGGGCCAAGGCCATGCCGTCCTTGGCTCCAGAACCGGCCAGCCCCACGATGTGCTCGGAGCCAATGTTGGAGGCAAAAATCGAGGCCCCAATCACCCACCAGCCGAGATTGCGTCCGGCAAGGAAATAATCGGCCGCGGTATCCTTGTTTGTTCTAACAACCCAGCACGCCACGCCCAGCAGGATGGAGAAATAGATGGCGATCATCAGCCAGTCGATAGGGGCCATGTGGCTGGTCACGGCGGCCAGCGGTGCGTGCGGCAGGTGGAGTTGCATGTTCGGGGTATGGTATGTTAGAGCTTAGCGCAACACGCGCGCGCCGCCGCCGGCGAGGAGTTTTTCCACCTCCTTGCGGGTGGCCATGGAGGTGTCCCCGGGCGTGGTGGAGGCCAAGGCACCATGGGCGGCACCGTAATCAACGGCCAGTTGCGGGTCATTGAACTCCATAAAGCCGAATTGCAGGCCGCTGGCAAAACTATCGCCGCCGCCCACGCGGTCGAGGATTTCGAGTCCGGGGTATTGGCGGCTCTCGTAAAACCGTCCGGCATGCCAGAGGATGGCGGACCAGTCGTTGTGGGTTGCGGTGATGACGCGGCGCAGGGTGGTGGCGGCCACCTTGAAGTTGGGGAAATCCCTGACCGCAGTTTCAATCATCGCTTTGAAGGCCCCGCTCTCGATGGCGCTGAGATGAGCGTCGCCGCCCGCAACCTCGAAGCCTAGCGAAGCGGTGAAATCCTCCTCATTGCCCAGCATCACGTCCACATATCTGGCGATCTCACGGTTGACCTCCCGCGCCTTGGCCAGGCCGCCGATGGTCTTCCATAGCGACGGGCGATAGTTGAGGTCGTAGGAAACCACGGTGCCGTGTTTGTTAGCCGCCTTGACCGCCTCCACGGTGAGTGCGGCGGTGTTCTCCGAGAGTGCGGCGAAGATGCCGCCGGTATGGAACCAGCGCACGCCAAGCTCACCGAAGAGGTGATCCCAATCGATATCGCCGGGTTTGAGTTGTGAGGCGGCGGTGTTGCCGCGGTCGGGGTTGCCCACCGCGCCGCGGATGCCAAAGCCGCGCTCGGTGAAATTGAGGCCATTTCTAACCGTGCGGCCGATGCCGTCGTCACCACGCCACTGGATGAATTCGGTGGCCACGCCGCCCTGCATGATGAAATCCTCGATGAGGTGGCCGATTTCATTATCGACCAGGGCTGTGCACACCGCCGTCTTGTAGCCGAAGCATTTGCGCAATCCGCGCGATGTGTTGTATTCGCCGCCGCCCTCCCAGGCGGTGAAGGCGCGGGCGGTGCGGATGCGGCCCTCGCCCGGGTCGAGCCGGAGCATGATTTCGCCCAGCGAGATTTGATCCAACGCGCAGGCGGATGTGGGTTTGAGTGTCAGGGCCATGGTCGGAGGTGGTGTGTTAGAATGAGTCTTGCAAATTGCCACCCGGCGTGCTGGCCAGGGTTGGGGTCACAGCCTCTGGCTCAGCGGTCCGCTGCATCACCTGCCGCCGCCACCGGGATTTCCGTATCGTTGCCAGGTCTGCCCCACCGGTTTGGGAGTGATCCCGAAGGAGAGGATCCATTTCTCATTATCGATGGCCTGCCTGGCGTCAGCGCGCAGGGAGGTGGCCAGGTCGGGTTGCCCGCGCTGTTCGGCGGCGGCGGCGCCGTCCTTGAGTCTGGCGAGATAGGCGACGCGGATCCGGTTCACTTCAGCCAGAAACGCGGCATCAATCTGCTCTTGTTTTTTGGCGGAAACCTCGGCTATGTTGGACATCTGACTGGACATCGTGAGGCCGCTTTCCCGCGGAATCGAGCTGGGGACGCGCGAGTTTATAACAGCATTCTTGAGTTTGGCAACGTGTGGTTGCCAGGAGGCCTGCTCGGCTTTGAACTGACCGCGGAGCCACTCATCGAGCAGGCTGTTGAACGAGTTGACATTGGCGGCTAGCTGCTCCGCGCGTTTTTTATCCGCCGCCAGCACCAGTTCCCTTGCACGTGTGGACAAATTTTCAATATCACTGTTAGGAGCCGGGGTGCCTTGCGGTCGCGCCGGGGTGTATGGGGAGGGGGATGGCTTCTCCTTGGGAGTGGCGGGTGTCCTGTTAGGGATCGCGGGCACGTCCGGCTGTCGCGCCGCTCTGTTCTCTTGGGACCGGGGTGTCCTTGCCGAGCCCTCCTGAAGGTTCTTATATTCCTCCAGCGTTTTGGCGTTTTGCTCGGCGATTTTCGCCATTTCCTTGTCATGGGCCACTTTGACCTTCCAGAAGTATGCGGAGAGGCCGATCAATCCAACCAGGAAAAGGTATTGGAGGAACGTGGAAATCCCGGAGCCCTGAGGCCGAACCTGCACCTGGGTGGCGACATTGGCCGCCGGGGCTTTCGACTTGCCCGTTGTCAATGGGGCCGGCGGCACGCCCTTGGCTTGAGATGCCGGTGGCACGCCCTTGGCTTGAGATGCCGGCGGCATGCCCTTGGCTTGAGGTGCCGGGGCGGGCATGGCGGCCTTGCGCTTGACCGAGGAATCTTTGGAGATAATCCATTCTGCAAGGGCGGTGCTGAACGCGTGGGCGTCCTGATAGCGGCAAGCCGGATCCGCATGGGTGGCACGGCGCCAGATGGCATCAATGCCGGGCCCGCAGCCACAACGCGACGATGGCAGCGGAGCCCCGGATTCCTGCCCGTGCCCGGTGACCAGTTCATAGAGAATGACCCCGACAGCGTACAGATCGGAGCGCCGGTCCGCGAAATGGGGGTTGTAGATGACTTCGGGTGCGGTGTATCCCGGCGTGCCCATCATCAGGCCGGAACGGTCGGATTCCACCAGCCTGGCCAACCCGAAATCGCCGATTTTCGGCTCGACCTTGGCGGTGAGTAAAATGTTAGCCGGCTTGATATCGCGATGGATGATGCCGTTTTCATGGGCGTGGCCCAACCCTGCACAGATGCCCTGAATCAATTGGGCCGCCTGCACCGGGTCCACCTGCCGGCCGTAGGAAGAATGATAGAGAGACTTGCCCGGCACATACTCCATGACAATGTAGAGCATGCCATCGACCGCCCCCGAGTCATACACGCCGATGAGATTCGGGTGGTTGAGCCTGGCCATGGCGCGGGCTTCGGTCTCGAAGGACTGGCGGAACAGGGGATCGGAGCCGAATTCGCGCGGTAGAATCTTGATGGCGACATCGCGGGCCAGCGAGCGTTGTTTGGCCTTGAAGACCGCACCCATTCCCCCTTTGGCAATGAGTCCCTCGAAGTCGTAGGCGGGCAATAAACGTCCAAGATCTTCGAGGGAAGGATCGTTGAATGATGGAGAGGACATGCGAATGCGCAGTTGGGGCGGGGCCACGCTAGCATCCCACGCAGAACAACGAAACAAAATTTCACCGGCTTTTCATGCGCATGGGTCACTGCATTGTCTTGATTTCCCATCCCCTTGGATTACCCTCAGCGCGACCGGACGGGTTGTTCGCCGCCGGCGATGCCGTCACCTCCCGCCCCGGATGTTTTCCATGCCCGACCCAACCGTCATTACCCTGCAAATTTGTTTCGTCAGCGCGCTGGGGGCTTTTGGACTGGTTGCAATCGTTAGAGCGCTCAGGGCGAGGCGAGCTGCTCCCGATCTAACAGACGTCGAGCCTGCCGCCATCACGCCTCCTCCGCTGCCGGTGGGACGGGTGGCCACCTGGCCTTACGTGGGCATCGACCTGCTGTGGGCGGGTTTCATTTTCCTGACATTTTTCGCGCTCAGCGTTGGCACGGCCCGCTTGGCGGCGACCAAGACGGAGAGGGTCATCAGCACGCAAGGCCTGATCCAATCCATCGGCTTCCAACTGGTGCTGGCCGGTCTGACCGTGGGGGTGATGGTGTGGCGGATCCGCCCGATTGCATGGCTGGGTTTGCGCTGGAAGGGCTGGATCTGGGTGTTCCTGATTGCTCCCGCCGGGGTTGCCGCAATGTGGCTGTTGAGCGCCGGGCTGTATGCCGCAGGCTATATGAAATGGATCGATTCGCTCGGCGTCGAACCCATGCAAGAGAGCGTGAAACTGCTGCAAACCACGCGGGATCCCCTCGCCTTGGGCCTGATGGCAGTCGCCGCCATGCTGGTGGCTCCACTGTGCGAGGAACTCGTTTTCCGCGGCTACCTCTATCCCACCGCCAAAAAGTTTGCCGGGCCCTGGGTGGCGGGCGCTGGTTCCGCGCTGGTCTTCGCCGCCGCCCACGGCAGTCTGGCACCGCTGGTTCCGCTGTTCTTTTTCGGCTGCCTGCTGGTCTTGGCCTACGAGCGCACCGGTTCGCTGTGGGCTCCCATCGCCATGCATTTTTGCTTCAATTCGACCACCGTCACCCTTCAAGTCGTTGCCCGCCTCTGCCATTTCCCCCTCTCTCCCGACCTGTGAACCGCCTGTCCGACATTGGCGAAGACGCGCTCATCCAGCGCCTTATCCGGCTGGTGCCCCGCGATCCAAACCCCAGCGCCGGTCCCGGCGACGATTGCGCGGTGCTCGATCCTGGCCCCGGTCATGACCGACTCCAACTGCTCAAAACCGACGCCCTCGTCGAACATGTCCATTTTCTTCCCAACGCCCCGCCGCGGGCGGTCGGCTGGAAAGCCGCCGCCCGGGTCGTCTCGGATTTCGCCGCCATGGGCGGACATCCGGAACACTTCCTGATCACTCTCGCCCTGCCACCGCATACCTCTGTGGCGTGGGCGGAAGACCTCTATCGCGGCATCGGCGATTGCCTCAAAACCTTCGGTGGCGTCCTCGCCGGCGGCGAAACCTCCAGCGTCCCTCCTCACTCCGCCGCCGTCATCGCCGTCGCCGCCACCGGCTCAGTCCGCCGCGCCCATCTCACCCTCCGGTCCACCGCTCATCCCGGCCACGCCCTCCTCGTCACCGGTTCCCTCGGCGGCGCCCGCCACGGCAAACACCTCACGTTCACCCCGCGTCAGAAAGAAACCGATTGGTTGGTATCAAATTTCAAGCCGTCGGCGATGATGGATTTATCGGACGGGTTGGGGCGGGATTTGCCGCGGATGGCGGCGGCCAGTGGGTGCGGGTATGTGGTGGAGCGTGGGGTGTTGCCGGTCACGGTTGGGTGCACGGAGGAGCAGGCGCTGGGGGAGGGGGAGGATTTTGAGATACTGCTGGCGTTGGAGGCGGCCGCGGTGCCGGGATTGCTGGCGGGGTGGGGGCAGGTTTTTCCGGGATTGGCGTTGACCCGGGTGGGGCAATTGGTGGAGGTGGGAGCGGGCGAGGCGCTGCACGGCGGGTGGGAGCATTTTTCCGAACCGAGGGCATGATGGCACCTGCAGTCCATGTTGGCGGGGTGAGCGAGGCGGAGGAGGGGGCCTTTTTGGACTTTCAAAGCACGGAAAAGAGTGCGTCGCAACGCACGCTGGTGAATTACCGGGAGTCCCTCGCCGCGTATCGAGCGTGGCGCGGCGAGCGCTTCAGCGCTTGGCGGGAGGCGTCCGCCGATGATTTCCGGGATTATCTTTTTGCGCTGTTGAAGCGAGGGCTGAAGCGCTCGACCATACGCCTGCGCTTTGCGGCGCTGCGCTCATTTTACAAATACCTGGTGTTGCGCCGCGGCCTGCCCCGCAGCCCGGTGGCGGAAGTTCTGCTGCCCAAACCGGAGCGCGGCCTGCCGGTGGTTCTGAGCATCGCTCAAATTGACGAACTGCTGACCCTGCCCTTGTGCTTGCCGTTGGATAAGAAGACTCCGGTGTGGCTCCCCCTGCGCGATGCGGCGATTCTTGAACTTTTTTATTCCAGCGGGTTGCGGATTGCCGAGTTGTTAGCGCTCGAGGTCAAGGACGTCGATTTCATCGGTGAAACCGTCCGGGTGCTTGGCAAGGGGGCGAAACAACGCATTGCGCCCGTGGGTGGCCCGGCGCTTGCGGCAATCCAGCGCTACCGGCAGGAGGCGCTTGTCACTTCCGGTCCGCTGTTTCTCAGCAAACTGCGGCGGCGCATCACCCAGCAAGCCGTGGATCAATTGCTCAGAAAATACCTCAAGCACAGCAGCATCCCGTTTGGGATCAGCCCGCACAAGCTGCGCCACAGTTTTGCCACCCATCTGTTGGATGCCGGCGCGGACCTCCGCAGCGTGCAGTCCCTGCTCGGTCACGCCTCGCTATCCACCACCCAGATCTACACCCACGTCACCAAGGAGCGGCTCAAGACCGCTTACGACCACGCCCACCCGCGGGCCTGAGTGACCCCTGTGGCGGCGGGCATCTATCAACCTCCCGGGTGCCATGCAGATTTACCGCAAAGCCGCAAAAGGGCGCAAAGGGGTGCAAAGGGGTGCAAAGGGGTGCAAAGGAAATAATTTATCGGGAAGTTCCTCGCTGGCTTTTCCTCCATGTTAAGTAGTTGCATTGAAGACCTTTTCATCGTAATTATGCCCGCCCCGCCGCCTATTGCCATGAAATCGCTCCGCCACCTCATCACGCTTGCAGTCCCGGTTCTGGCGATTCTGCTTGCCAGTTGTGCCACCAAGAAGCCCCCGCCCGGCGCCTCCGCCGGCGCCAAGTTCGTCAACCCCTATCCGGAGGGTACCTACGAACATTTCACGGCGGAACGCAACTACCCGAAAACCTACACCATTTGGAAAAACCAGGAGGTTCTCTCCCGCACCAACCCCGGCAACTCCCATGTTCGCATCGATCTCGCCAAACAACGTGGGTTCCTCATGAATGGTGACAAGGTGGCGATGGACTATCCGGTTTGCTCCGGCCGCGCAGGCCATGAGACTCCCACCGGAAACTTCACCATTCTCGAAATGCTGGTGGAAAAACAATCCAATGTGTATGGACGCATCTACGACGCCGAGGACGTCTGCGTCAATAAGGATGCCGACATCACCAAAGACCCGGTCCCTGAAGGCGGCCGTTTCGACGGCGC
>JBAXPF010000133.1:0-10845 GCA_037132955.1 Verrucomicrobiota bacterium
TTACATATCACAAAGCCGAAGCAAGCTTCGGGGTATCAGACCCAAAGCGAATGAATTTCATCCTTCCGGAATTATTGAATTCATCATCCCTGGCGCAACTGGGCGGCAAAGGTGCGGCCTTGGCGCGGTTGGGTGCGATGGGGTTTGAGGTGCCGGGGTGGTTCGGGGTTTCCAACGATTCCGAGTGGAGCGGGGACGAACTCATGACCGCGCTGCGGGAGCTTGGGACCGGCCGATTTGCGGTGCGCTCGTCGGGGATGATGGAAGATGGGGCGGCGCATTCGTTTGCGGGGCAGTTCGAGAGTCATCTGGAGGTTGAAGCAGCGGATGTCGGAAGAAAAATCCATGAAGTGCGCGCATCCGCCGCCAGCGAGTCGGTTCTAGCATATTGTCGGGAGCGCGGGCTGCCGACGCCCGGGCCGCCGACGGTGCTGGTGCAGCGCATGATCGAGCCGCGGTGCGCTGGGGTGGCCTTCAGTGCGGATCCTGTATCCGGGCGGCGGAGTGTCGTCTTGGTATCGGCGGTGCAAGGCACGGGTGAGAAGCTGGTGGCGGGCGAGGTCGATGGGGCAACGTGGCGTGTCGGACAATCCGGCGGGATAGTGGAGCGTCCGCAGGACATCATTTTAACGGAAGATGAAGTTGTTGCCATTGCCGGTTTGGCGCTGCGGTGTGGGGTGGCGTGCGGGCGGCCGCAGGACATCGAGTGGGCGCTGGATGCAAGCGGCAAGTTGTGGTTGTTGCAATCGCGGCCGATCACCACGCTCGGCCACCTGCCGGATCCCGATGACACGCTCCGGGTATGGGACAACAGCAACATCGCGGAGAGTTATGGTGGCGTGACCACGCCGCTGACATTTTCGTTCGCGCGACGCATCTATGATTCGGTGTACCGGGAGTTTTGCGCGTTGATGTCGGTGCCACGGGTGCGGATTGCGCGTTCGGAAGATGTCTTTCCGCAGATGCTCGGGCTGATTCGCGGGCGGGTTTACTATAACTTGTCGAATTGGTACCGGGTGCTCGCGTTGTTGCCCGGCTTTCGGCTCAACCGCGCGTTCATGGAGCAGATGATGGGAGTGCGCGAACCGTTACCCGACGAGATTGTCCAACAGATCATGGCGGAGAATCGGGGCAGCCGCCTGGCCGATGGCATGGCGCTGGTGCGCACCTGCACCGGCCTGGTGCAGCGCTGGTGCGGATTGCGCGGGCAGATCAGGCGCTTTCAGGCACGGCTGGATACGGCGCTGGCGGCATTGCCGGTGCCTCTATCCGCCATGAGCGGCGGGCAGCTCATCGCCCACTACCGCGATCTGGAACGCCAGCTTCTCAAGAAGTGGGATGCCCCGTTGGTGAACGATTTTTTCGCGATGGTTTTCTATGGCGTGCTGCGCAGCCTGTGCGGCAAGTGGGCGGGCGATAAGGACGGAACCCTGCAAAACGAGCTGTTGCTGGACTGTGGGGAAATCATCAGTGCCGAACCTCCACGGCGGATCATCGCCATGGCCCGGTTGGCCGCGACAGTGGCGGGATTGCCGGAATTGCTGGCCGATCCCGGTATTCAACCTAACAAAAAGATCGCGGTGTTGGGCCGGACGCCCGATCTGGCATCCGCATTTGCCGCTTATCTGGCAGTCTTTGGCGACCGGTGCCTGGAAGAACTCAAGTTGGAGAGCCCGACAGTGGGCGACGATCCGTCGAGCTTGTTGATTTCGATAGGGGTGATGGCGCGGCGCGAGGGCGGCGGCGGGTCCGTGCCGGATACGCAAGAAAGGATCCTCACACGCGAGCGTGCGGGCGATTCCATGGGACCGCTCAAACGACGGGTGTTCTGGTGGGTGTTAGAGCAGGCGCGGGAACGGGTGTGTGCGCGGGAGAATCTGCGGTTTGAACGGACCCGCCTGTTCGGACGGGTGCGGTCGATCCTGCGCGAATTGGGCAAGTGCCTGGTCGCGGATGGAATATTGGAAACCGAGCAGGACGTGTTTTACCTGGAACTGGGGGAAATTCTGGCGGCATGGGATGCCACGGCCACCACTTCCGGACTTGGGAAATTGGCCCAACAACGCCGCGCCGAGTTTGCCCACTATCAAGCCACCCCCGCGCCGCCGGACCGGTTCGCAACGCGTGGACCGCTTTCACGCCACGCCCGGTTTGAGGCCGCCGGACCTGTTTCTAACATTGAGTCTTCCCTAACAGGCGTAGGAGCCTGCCCCGGACGGGTGACCGGGCGGGTGCGGGTGGTGCTTGATCCGCGCGGGGCGCGGTTGGAACCGGGTGAAATTCTGGTGGCACGGCAAACCGACCCCGGCTGGGTGGTGCTGTTTCCGTCCGCGGCGGGTTTGCTGGTGGAGCGCGGCAGCTTGCTCTCGCACTCCGCGATTGTGGCGCGCGAGCTGCGGTTGCCGTGCATCGTCTCGCTGTCCGGCATCACCACCACCTTGAAAACCGGAGATCTGATAGAGATGGACGGGGCCGCCGGGGTGGTTCGATTGATCTTGGATGCATGCGATGAAAACCCACACGATGCTCAGGAGAATGTTAACGAACATGACCACTGATACCACCTTCAATAATTATTGGGACCCTGAGGATTCCGGGGATATTGAACCACTGATTTCACTGATTCCACTGATTGAAGAGGATTTTCTGAAAAATCAGTAAACCAGTGTAATCAGTGGTTAGATCCACATAACCAACCCCTTTGTAGTCATTTCCGGAATTTCAGCAACATGAGCGCCACCGAGATCCAGAGCCGGGCGGATTTTTCCGCGATCCGCTATGCGCAATGTTGGGAGGATGCGGACATCCTGGTCAAGGCGTTGGATGTGGCGGGGCGTGAGTGCCTGAGCATCGGTTCGGCCGGGGACAACAGCTTTGCGCTGTTGGCGTGCGGGGCCACAAGCGTGACTGCCGTGGAGATGAATCCGGCGCAGGTCGTTTGTATCGAGCTGCGCAAGGCGGCCTACATGCATTTGGAACATGAGGAGTTCCTTGAATTGTTAGGATCGAGGGAAATGGCGTCGCGGGAGACGCTCTATGCCAAGCTGTATGGCCATTTGCGGGAACCGGTGCGGCGGGTGGTGGCGGGCACGGCATGGCCGCGGGGTTGCGGCCTGGGAGCGGTGGGGAAGTTTGAGGGCTATTTCCAGTTGTTTCGTGACAAGGTGCTGCCACTGGCGCACAACCGGGCGCGGGTGGATGTCTTGCTGGAAAGCAAGGGGCGTGACGAGCGGGAGGAATTCTACCAGCGGCATTGGAACAACTGGCGCTGGCGGATGCTGTTCAAGGTGTTTTTCTCGCGCTGGATGATGGGGCGATTGGGGCGGGACCCGGCGTTCTTCAAATATGTGGACGGGAGTGTGGCAGAGCGGATCCTGGCGCGCACGCGACATGCCTTGTGCGAGCTGGATCCGGCGCAAAACCCGTATCTGCATTGGATTCTGCGCGGCACGCATGGCGCGGCGTTGCCGTTGGCATGGCGCCGGGGAAGCTTTGAGCCCATCAAGCGGGCTCTGTGGGAGGACCGCTTGCGGGTGGTGAACGCCTCGCTTGAGGAATTGTTTGAAATGGAACCGGATCGGCAATACGATGCTCTTAACCTCAGTGATATATTCGAGTACATGAGCGAGACGGCATATCACAAGCTGTTGGATAGAATAGTCAGCGCGTCGCGCGCCGGAGCCCGTCTGGCCTATTGGAACATGCTGGCACCGCGGTCGCGACCGGCAGCGATGGCGGATCGTCTGCGCTCACTGGACGAATTGTCAGCATCCCTGTGGTATGAGGACCGCGCGTTTTTCTATTCGCGGTTCGTGGTGGAGGAGGTGCTTGCATGAGCGCGGCGGAATGGCTGGCGGTACTGGTGGTGAGCGTCGGCCTGTTGCTGGGGCTGCCTTTGCTGCGCGCGCTGGCGCTGCGGTTCGGGGTGGCACCGGAAGTGGCGAGAAAATCAGTGCACGTGGTGATGGGATTGGTTTGCGTGGCGTTTCCGTGGATCTTCGGACGGTCCCTTCCGGTGTGGGTGCTAGCCACGCTGGTTACCGTGTTACTCGGATTGCTGCGGATTATTCCGCGGTTAAAAAGCGGGCTGGGTTCCGCGTTGCATGGCGTGCTGCGCCTGTCCTACGGCGAAGTGTTGTTTGCGCCGGCGGTGGCGTCGGTGTTTCAGCTGGCGCGCGGGGATGCCTATCTGCACGCGATTCCGATCGGGATTCTAACGATTGCTGATGCGGCGGGCGGGTTGGCCGGCACGCGCTGGGGCCAGCAAAAATACGGCTGCGGGGATGGCAGTAAAACGGTGCTAGGCTCGACGGTGTTTCTGGTGGCGGCGTTCCTGTGCACGCTGCTGCCGCTGGTGTTGGGCGGGCGGACCGACCTGAACCATGCCCTGTGGATCGGCTTGACCCTGGCCACTTTGGGGATGATGGCGGAAGGCATCGCTGACCGGGGTTTTGACAATCTGGTGATTCCGCTGCTGAGCTATTTTGTATTGCAGCGGCTCTTGGTGCTGGAGTTTCCCGCACTCGCCGGGTTGTTCTTTGCGGCGGCGTGCCTGCTCTTTCTGGTGCTGTGCGCGTCTCCTTGGTCAACCCTGAATGGCGGGGCTTTGTTAGGTAGTGCGCTGCTCGGGTGTGCCTGTGCGGTGGTGGCGGACTGGCGGTTTGTGCTGCCTCCAATGGCGGTGTTTCTGAGTCATTTGAGGAGCACCCACCGGTATCGGTTGGCAGGGGTTTACGATCACCGTCTCGACGTGGTGATCGCGCATGCCATCGGTTGTTTGCCGTGGGTGTTTCTGGCGCAGCGGGGGTGGCTGGCCACTCCGACCTGTCTCGCCGGGATTTCCTTTGCGATGGGGGCGCAGTTGGCATTTCTGGATACCGTCACCCGCCTGCGGATCGTCACACTGGAGTGCAATCCGCTGCGCTCGACGCTCAAGGGTTGGGGGGTGGCAGCGGTGCCGGGATTGGTTTGGTTGTGGCCTGACGGGCGGCAATTGCTGGTGCCGGTGGCGTTGGCGATGGCCGCCACGTATCTGGTGGCGTTGTTCCTGCAAGCGACCCACGGTCGCTTGCACGGTCGCGAGCGTGACTTGCGGCTCTTCAAGGGAGTGCTGGCATTGCTCGGCTCGTTGTCCGCCTTATTCTATCAACCATGAACACGCCCCAATGGCATTGTCTCGAAGGTCCGGATTGCCCCACATTGCCGCTGGCGGCTGGGATGGATTCACCCGCACCGCTCGCCACCCCGGCGGAGCATCCGGATGCGCGGGTTTTTCTAACAAATAAAGCTGGGGCGCTTGCCGGCTGCGCGGCGCTCTGGTGGAGTGCGACGCCACGGTTGGCAGGCGCGCGGGTGGGCGCGATTGGCGGCTTTGCGGCCTTGGATGGGGATGGGGCGAAGGTGCTGCTGGATGGGGCGGAGCGGACGCTGCGCGGGCAGGGGTGTGAGGTGGTGGTGGGGCCAATGAACGGGAACACCTGGCGGCGGCACCGGTGGGTGATAGAAAGCGACGGGAGGGGTCCGTATTTGTTAGAGCCGAGGAATCCCCCGGCGTATCCCGGGTGGTGGCAGCAAGCGGGATACGAAGTGCTGGCGCGCTACACATCGTCGGTGGTGTTGCTTGGGCCGGGGCCCACGGTGCGGACGGAAGTGGGCGAGCGCCTGGCGCGCTCCGGGATTGGAATCCGGACGATCGATCCGAGCCGCTATGATGAGGAACTGCGCGCGATTCATGCCCTGAGTTTGAAGAGTTTTACCAACAACTTTCTCTACACGCCGCTGGATGAGGAAGCCTTTCTCGAGTCGTATCGCAAGCTGCGGGAACGGGTGGATCGGGAGTTGGTTCTGATCGCCGAACGGGATGGGCAGATCTGCGGGTTTTTGTTCGGGGTGGAAGATTTCGAAGCCCTTGCGCGGGGCGAGC
The DNA here is from genome assembly GCA_037132955.1 of Verrucomicrobiota bacterium. Lineage (GTDB taxonomy): Bacteria > Verrucomicrobiota > Verrucomicrobiia > Verrucomicrobiales > Akkermansiaceae > Luteolibacter. The sequence goes on from JBAXPF010000133.1 coordinate 5,924, forward strand.
ATCCGGCACTGATCGTAAAGACGCTGGCGGTGGATCCGGCGGTTCGGGGGGCCGGGCTGGGTGCGTTCATGATAGACAAACTGCACCAGACAGGGGGCCCGAAGGGGTATCGGGAGGCGATTCATGCGATGCAACATGAGAGCAACAGTTCATTGCGCATCACCGGACGGCATGGCGGGCGGGTGTTCCGGAGTTACGCGCTGTGGAGCAAACGCCTATGAACCTCGTGTCCAAGCTGTTGGAGTGGGCGGAGCGGCAACCGGAACGTCCGGCATTGATCGATTTTTATCGCGGGCGCGACCGGGTCGTGACGTTTGGCGGGGTGGCAAGCCGGATGGCGGCGGGGTCTCGGACGTTAGATAAGTTGGGATTGCGGCGGGGGCAGACGATTCTGGTGATGCAACCGGTGTCCATCGAGTTATATGAATTGTTGCTGGCGGCCTTTTATTCCGGGATCCGGGTGATGCTGGCGGATCCATCCGCGGGCGGGGCGTTTCTAGCAGATTGCTGCCGGCGGCTGAGGCCGGACGCGTATTTCGGCACGTGGAAGGCGCAGTGCCTGCGGCTAACAGTGGCAGAATTGCGCAACATCCGCGTGGCGATTCGGTCGGGCGGGTGGTTTCCCGGGACGCGGTCGTGGCGAATTGAAGCGGGGGATTTTCCGATGGCAGAGGTGGCGGAGGATGAGGCGGCGTTGGTGACCTTCACCAGCGGCAGCACCGGGACACCCAAGGCGGCGGTGCGGACGCACGGTTTTTTGTTAGCCCAACATCAGGCCTTGGAGCGGGCCCTGGACTTCGAAGCAGGCGAGGTGGATTTGATCACGCTGCCGGTGTTTGTGCTGGCGAATCTGGCCTCCGGTCTGACCAGCGTGTTGGCGGTGCCCCATCCGGCACCGCCCGCAACTCCCGATGCCATGGCGATTCGCGGCCAATGCGCGCGATTTGAAGTGACGCGCTGCACGGCCTCGCCCGCGTTTTTCGAAAAGCTGCTGGGAGTGGGCGGGGGGATGCCCGCTTGGAAAACTGGCTTGCAGCCTGTGATGGCAGACAGCGCGTCCTGCCCGTCAGCCAATGCAACGACTGGCTGGAAGCCCGTCGGCCAAGACCGGCAGGATGCCTATGCTCCTGCCATGCCCGCATTCAACAAGGTATTCACCGGTGGTGCGCCGGTGTTTCCCGACTTGTTGCGGCGTTTGCGGGTGGCGTTGCCGGAAGCGCAGGTTGTTGCGGTTTACGGTTCGACTGAAGCGGAACCTATCGCGCATTATGCGGCGGTTGCGGCGGATGCGGGGACGGAAGGCATTACGCGGCGGGGTGGTGGATTGTGCACCGGGCCGCCCGTTGCCGAAATACAACTGAGGATCATTGCGGATCACTGGGGCACGTCGCTGGGAATCATCAGCGCGAATGATTTATCCAACATCACACTGGCTCCGGGGGGGGTGGGTGAGATCATTGTCTGCGGCGAGCATGTGTTAAAGGGGTATCTGGGCGGAATCGGTGAGGGTGAGACCAAGTTCGCGGTGGACGGGCAAGTGTGGCATCGCACCGGCGACGCCGGATGGCTCGATGAAAGCGGCCGGCTTTGGTTGTTAGGTCGATGTGCGGAAAAACTGCCACCGTTTCCCGCGCCGCCCGGTTTGCCGGTGGATGCGCTGGGTTATCCGTTTGCGATCGAGTGCGCGCTGCGGGAAAAGTTTCCCGGAATGCGCATGGCGGCGCTCGCCTGGCAGGGATGCCGGTTGTTAGTCGTGGGCCGGTGCTGCGCGGCCGCGGAAGCGGCAGCGATCCGCGCGGCCGCGGACGGGTTTGGGATTGAGCGCGTGGTTCACCTTGAGGCGTTGCCGCTGGACAAGCGCCACCACGCCAAGATCGATTATCCGGCGTTGCGCCAGGCCCTGGCGCGGGTGATGAAAGAGAATGGAGTTGCCAGAACTCGTGACCTCGCGTAAGAAGCGCTTATGGAGCCTATCACCTTTGCCCCGGTCTATCTGGAACACGTGTGGGGCGGGCGCGCATTGGAGCACGTTTACAGTCGCACGTTGCCCACGCCGGACCGGGTGTATGGCGAGGCATGGGAGATCGTGGACCGCGACCCCGAGCAATCGGTGGTGGATCACGGCGAACTGGCTGGAATTTCCTTGCATGAGCTCTGGACCGAGCGGCGGGAGGCGGTGTTTGGCGAAGGGTTGGAGGATACACCGCGCTTTCCGCTACTGTTCAAGGTGCTCGATGCCCGCGACGATCTATCAATCCAAGTGCATCCACCGGACGATGTGACCGCCATGCTGGGGGGCGAGCCCAAGAACGAGATGTGGTATATCGCCGATTGCGTGCCCGGGGCCAAACTTTACGTGGGCCTCAAGGCGGGGGTGACGCGGGCGGAGTTTGAAGCGGCCATCCGCGATGGCACGGTGGCTGACTGTGTGCATGTGCTCACGCCCACGCCCAAGGAATCGATTTTCATCCACAGGGGTCGGCTGCATGCCATTGGCGCGGGGTTTCTCATTCATGAAATCCAACAAAACTCGGACACCACCTACCGTGTGTTCGATTGGAACCGCCTTGGCCTCGATGGCAAGCCGCGCCAACTCCACATCGATGCGTCGCTCGCCAGCATCGACTTCGATGATTGCGAACCGACCATGGACAGGCCGCGTGGTGACACGCTGGCCGACTGCCCGTATTTCAAGACTACGCGGCGGATCCTGACGGTTGGAGATACCATCGGCAATCCCGATGCCGGAAGGTTTTCGATCCTTGTGGTCGTCGACGGATGTTTGGCAAGTGCCGCCGGGCGGCAGTTCGGCAAAGGTCAATCCCTGCTGCTGCCACGCGATGCCGGACTTCTATCAGCCAAACAAAACACGACTGTCCTGCAAGTGACACTGCCGTGGGGGGCTAGTTAAAGGTCAGAGGGGTTGTTTGCGGAGAAGACGGGACTAGGCAAGGGCCGTTCCAATTGCGGGGAAAACCAAGAACTCATCTGTCAATCCGCCGTGTGGTGCACTGGATGCGCACGCGAATCCGCTTTACACGCCGGTGAATTCCATGAGACAAGCCTCTCCGGCATCATGGGATTTATTGCGAATTTGTTTGTTCGGGAGGATCGTTTTGCGATCCTGCTTGAAGCCGCGACCGCGGAAGTGCAAGCCACGGTCAAGGCACTGGATCAGCTTCTGACCAGCCCGAACCCCGCCCTGTCGCTCGCCTCGTTCGTTCAGGCGCGCGCCAAAGAACAGGAAATCAAGGGCCAAATCGACGTCTTGCTGTGCCAGCGGGGCGCCAGTCGGTTCGACCGCGGCGATCTGGTGGCCCTGGCCCTCGGCCTCAACCGAATCAGCAAGGGCGTCCGACGCTTTGCCGAACGCCACATGCTGTGTGCAGCCCACGTTCCGAGCGGGATATTCGCCGTCCAGATCACCATGCTCGATGAAGCTACCTCCACCCTCCAGCGGATGGTCGTCGGTCTCCGCGGCAGGGGCAGCGTCGGTGCCGCCAAACAACAGAACGATATCCTGCAACGCATCAAGAGCGATGCGGACAAACTCTTCACCAACGCCGTGGTGCAGTTGTATCAGGGCCACCATGAGCCGATGGCTTCCCTTATGCTGCGCGATCTCTACGAGATCTTGGACCGGATTTTCGACCGCGCCCGCAACACCAGCAACTTCATCCTCCAAATCATGCTGAAACATTCCTGATGACGAGTTAAAATGATGGAAGCAAGGATCAAGGATTCTGGGCCTGATTGTCTTTCTGGCGTCATTTTTTAGCATCATCATTTCACCCAAAGTCCTCACAGCTAATGAGCTGATTTGCATGGTTTATTAACTTACGCGCCCTAACCGCACACCGAACTCTCCACCCAACACCCTCGTCACCCATGTTCTCCCTGCAACGCTTGCTCAGCCGCGACGACGTTTTTTTCGATCTGATGGAGGGCAGTGCGCAAGAAGCGCGTGGTGCCATCCAAAGCCTGGTGGCCCTGCTGCGCGATGGCGATGAAAAACCCAAACTGGAAGCCTTCACTGCCGCCCGCCGCAAGGAAAAGCGCCTCGCCCAGGAACTCTCCGAAAAACTTTGCAAAACCTTCGTCACCCCGCTCGACCGCGAGGACATCGAGGCAATCTCCCACGCGCTGTACAAAATCCCCAAGACCGCCGAGAAATTCGGTGAACGCTATCTGCTCTCCGGCATCGAACTGCATGGCGTGGACCTCTCCCGCCACGTCGAACTGCTCGACAGTGCGGCCGAGGTGATCGTGCTCATCGTGCGGGAACTGCGCAAAGGCCTGGAATTGAACCGCGTCAAGGGCCATAATGACGAACTCCAGCGCATCGAGGGCGAAGGCGACAAGCTCATGCTCGAGTCGCTCTACCAACTCTATGAGAGCCGCTGCGATCCATTCCAGGCGATGCTCACCAAAGACCTGCTGGAGATGCTGGAGAAAATCTTCGACCGCTGCCGCGACGTGGGCAGCATCATCTTTCACATTGTGCTCAAACACGCCTAACTCCGCATGACCTTCATCCTCCTGCTTATTGTGGTCGCGCTGGCCTTCGAGTATGTCAACGGCTTTCACGACGCCGCCAACGCCATCGCCACCAGTGTGGCCACCCGGGTGCTCACCGCCAAACAGGCCGTGACCATCGCCTCCGTGTTCAATTTGTTAGGCGCGATGGCCGGCACCGCGGTAGCCACCACCATCGCCTCGGGCCTGGTCGATGGCAACTTCGTCACCCTCACCACGATTCTCTGCGCCTTGGTCTCGGCCATCACATGGAATCTGATCACCTGGTGGTACGGTCTGCCGTCCAGCTCCAGCCATGCCCTGATTGGCGGCTTGTGTGGCTCAGCCCTGGCCACTGCGGCGGGCAACTGGCACGTCATCAAGTGGGCGGTGACCGATCCGGTCAC
>JBAXPF010000134.1:0-10761 GCA_037132955.1 Verrucomicrobiota bacterium
CCACCGGTTGGACCGAGTGCTGGGTCCAGTTCAACGGCCGGCTTGCCCACGAACTGGAAGCCAGCGGATATTTTTCCTCGGACTATCCGGTCACCACCCCCGGCCACCCCCGGCTGTTCGCGCGGCAGTTTCTCGAGTTCCTGCGCGACATCGCGGCGCCGGATTTCACCAACAGCACCGCCCAGGGCTTGCGTCTGCTCGGATTGTTAGGTGCGCTCAAGGATCCGACCCGGAGATCCCCTGCGCCGCCCCGCAGCCTGATAGAAAAAGCCCGCCAACACATCTGGAGCCACAGCCACCGCCAATTGAATGTCAGTGAGGTGGCCGACCACCTCGGAGTGAGCCGCAGGACCTTGGAGCGCGCCTTCAGCGCCGCGGGTTGGCACGGCGTGTTAGATGAAATCACCCGCTGCCGCCTTCACCGCGCCGAGCGCCTGTTGCGCGAGACCCGCCTGCCCGTCCAGCACATCGTGAGCCTCGCCGGCTTCGGCACCGCCGAGCAAATGCGCTTGCAGTTCCATGCCCGCCACAGTCTCACCCCCACCGCCTACCGCAAGACCCATCAGCCGACATGAGGCCGGAGATGGGGTTAACCCGAACTCCGGAGTTGAATTCCCACAATTGGGATAGAAACCACGGATTACACGGATTTCACGGATTTTTTGGTATGGATTTTCTCACAATTTGCAACTTCGGAGAAGTTGCAAATTGTGCCTATTCTAATCCGTAAAATCCGTGTAATCCGTGGTTGATCTAACCGATATCACAAATCAAACATCGGAGTTCGGGATTAAAGCAGATAGCGCTCGGCTTCCAGCGCGGCCGCGCAGCCCTGGCCGGCGGCGGTGATTGCCTGCCGATAGAAATGGTCCGCCACATCGCCTGCGGCAAACAAGCCGGGGGTCTTGGTCGCGGTGCTGCCGGGTTGTTGGAGAATATAGCCGTTCTCATCCTTGTCCACCAGATCGCCGACGAAGCTGCTGTTAGGCATATGGCCGATCGCCACAAACACACAAGCCACATCCACCTCGGTTTCCCCGCCATCCTTGAGGTTGGTGAGTTTGATGGCGCGCATCTCGCCCTTGTCGTCGGTGAGATAAGCGCTGACCGTGGAGTCCCAGACCGGCACGATCTTCGGATTGGCCAGCGTGCGCTCGGCCATGATCTTGGAGGCCCGCAGTGTGTCGCGGCGGTGAATCAAATACACCTTGCTGGCAAAGCGGGTGAGGAAAACCGCTTCTTCGCAGGCACTGTCGCCGCCGCCGATCACGCACACCGGCACATCGCGGTAGAACGCGCCATCGCAGGTCGCGCACGAAGTGAGGCCGTGGCCGATGAGGGCTTGCTCGTTAGGCAGGCCGAGGTGGCGCGGTGCGGCCCCTGTGGCCACAATCACCGTTTTTGTCTCATACTCATCCTCGCCGGCCTTGATGAGAAAAGTTCCGTCCGCAAGCCGCGCAATGGATTCCACGCTCGCCCAGGCCACCCGCGCGCCGAATTTCTCCGCCTGTGCCTGCAACTTCATCATCAAGTCAGGCCCCATGATGCCCTCCGGATGCCCGGGGAAATTCTCCACTTCGGTGGTGGTGGTGAGCTGGCCACCGGGCTGGGTGCCGGTGAGCATGAGCGGGTTGAGGCTGGCGCGGGCGGTGTAAATCGCTGCGGTGCAACCTGCGCAACCGGTGCCGATGATGATGACGTTTTCCATAAGGTTTTTTTGAGTTGGGAAATTGGGGGAGAAGCAGTATTCCGGCGGATGCATGCCGAAGTCAACCTTAACCCTTTCGTTCCGGCCATTTCCTCCCCGGCGGCAATTTCGGCTTGAACGTCGAGGCCGGCAGTTCGTCATCAAATTCCGAGCGCTGGCCGATGCCGCGCAGCAGTCCGCTGATTTCCTTGGCTTCTTCTAACAACCCGACGAGCCGCTCCCGGCTGAGCCCGGGTTGTTTCAAATCCGCCTTCACCCGGGCGTCGCGGCGTTGCAGCACGGTAGCGGAGAGCATGGCCAGCGTGTGTTCCGCCGCCTGCATGCCTTCCGTGGGCATGCCTTCCAACAGCGCCGCATCGTTCCCCAAGGCCAACCGGTCCGCCGCAGGCAGGTCTCCCAGAAACACGTTGACCGCCGCATGGGAGGCCGGGTCCGGTGCCGCCGTGAGAATGCTCTCTAACAAAGGAATGCCCTCCAGCCACGGGTTCGCCTCGTGCAGCGTCTCGAATTGCTCTGCCAAAAAATGTTGGGCCGGGGCCGAGGTCAGGGCGAGATGGCAGAGGTAGGCGACGATGCGGTGCAGCGGCGTGGGCACGGCGGCGGGCGCGTCGTCCTGCCCCGCCTGCCGTGCGGCGCTTGGCTCGCGCTGGGGTTTCTGCAGGGCCTTGGCGATCGCGCCGCGCAATGCGGCGACCGACGTCTGCAGATGGGTGGCCACCACGTTGATCTGATGGTCGCGGGCCACCACGTCGCTCATCGCCGCCAACAAGCCGACGCATTCCCCGGCGAGCGTCCGGCGCTCCGCTGCGGATTGAAACGCGCCGTTGATTTTCGCTCGCCCGAGTTTGAAATCAAAAAACTCGCGGGCCTTGTCTAACAATCCACGGAACGCCTCGGCGCCATGGGTCTTGAGATAGGTGTCCGGATCATCGCCGTCGGGCATTTCCACCACACTAACAGACAAACCCTCGGCGGCCAGTTCGCGGAACGCCCGCTCTGAGGCCGTGATGCCCGCCTTGTCGGCATCATAGCACAGCAACACGCTGGTGGTGTAGCGCCGCAGCAAATGTGCATGCTGCTGGGTGAATGCCGTGCCCAGCGGCGCGATCGCATGGTCGATGCCGAGTTCATGGCATGAGATCGCATCAATCTGGCCCTCGCACAGCAGCGCGGCCTTTTCCCGCAGAATCGGCTTTTTCGCCCGGTCCAGGGCAAACAGGACGTTGGACTTGCGGAAAATCAGGGTCTCCGGCGAGTTGATGTATTTCCCGCTGTTAGGGTCGGCACGCAGTTGCCGCCCGCTGAACCCGATCACATCGCCCATCTCGTTGCGGATCGGAAACATCAGGCGGTCGCGGAATCTAACATACAGGCCGGAGCGCGCGTCATCCTCATTGCGCAGCGCCGCCAGCCCGGCGGCCACCAACTCGCGGCCGCTGTACTTTTTGTCGCGTGCCCAATCGAGGAAGACTTTCGGCTGCTCCGGCATCCAGCCGACGCTCCAATTGGCTGCCATGTCCCGCCCGAAGCCGCGGCCTTTGAGGTAATCCCGCGCATGTTGGGCCGCCGGGTCCTTGAGCAGGCGCTCATGGAAAAACGCCGTTGCCTCACGGTGCAACTCAATCAGGCGGCCCCGCAGCTTGCGCGATTGATCCGCCTGCGGGTCGGATACATCCGCCTCAAGCGGAATGCTGGCGCGGGTGGCCAGCTTGCGCACCGCCTCCACAAACGGCAGGTTTTCGTATTCCATGACAAAGCCCAGCGCGTTGCCGCCCTTGCCGCAGCCGAAACATTTGAACGTCTGGCGCGCTGGACTCACCGAAAACGACGGCGTTTTCTCGTGGTGAAACGGGCAATTCGCCTTGAACTGCGTGCCCGCCCGCTTGAGCGGCACGTAGCTGCTGATCAGGTCCACGATATCGGTCGCGGCGAGGACTTTCTCAATGCTGTCTTTGGAAATCTGGGGCACGGGTGCGGGAGGTGCACCGATTATGGCCCGTCCCCTCCCAAGACAAAGCCGGAAAATGAAAATTTCTCCCACCCCTCGCGAATTGCTTGCCAAACCCCGCCTCAACCGGTAATTCTCCGGCCCTTGCCGCACTCCCTGCTGGCGAGGATTCTCCCAGCACGCGCGCTTAGCTCAGTGGTAGAGCACATCCTTCACACGGATGGGGTCGCAGGTTCGAACCCTGCAGCGCGCATTTTCCTTTAGCTACAAGGAATTCTCTCATCTGAACTGTGGCGAAAATTGCTTGCACCTGACATCACTACCTCAGATCTGTCACCCCAACTTCGCCGCGGATTCTTGACAGAACGGCGAATTGGCTTACCGGTGGCTAGCATCCGTCCATTGCTCACCTTTTGCCATGATTTCCCCAAGCCAGCCCCTGCGTCCCGAAGCACGTCCCGCCGCCGGGCCGGAACCCGCGAGGTCCGCCACCCGCCAGGCACCGCCACCATCCTGCGAACTGCCCTTGACCGCCGAAGGCGAAGCCTACCTTGGCCGCGCCCGCGCCATCCTCAGCCGGACTCAGATCAGCGACGGAGAACGACAGATACGCCTCCAGGTGGTGCGGGCCACCCTCACCAGCACCGTCATCCGTCCGTCCGACGATTCTCCGGAAATGCGCAACCCGGCATACTGGATCCTGGTCAACGACTGCTATGTTGTGGCTCCCGGAGTCCTTCCGGTGGAGGCCATCGAAGACCTGTGGATTCTCCATGGTGCCGACGGGGTGCCCGTCCCCCGCATCCGCTGCCTGAAATACACCGCCCTGGTTCTCATACAGGGCATCATCCAACATTTTCGTACCACCGGCCACGCGGAAGGCTTGGACGCCATCAACCGGCTCATCGGCCACAAGGTCGTCCCCCAGGAACTTCCTAACGGAGGTGACGATCTTCTCTGGCACCGCCACTTCGATGCCGGCAACCTGCTGCCAGGCGACCAAGTCTGGTTCGACAATCCCTTCTTCGACCGCGGCTGCGAGTTGTTTCACGAACGCTTCCACCAGGAGGCCCTCCGCGCGGGAAAATCCCCGGAAGAAGCTCAAACCGAAGCCAGCACGCGGGCCGAAGCCGTCACCGCCGGCGAGGAGGGCAGCAATGCGTTCTATCTGGGAGGCGGCGATTTCATCCTTGGGGCGGATTCGCTCGTCCGCCCCTATCGCGGGCTGCCGGGGACGCGTGCCACGGAGGATTCGGCCCCGCACGAGTTGGTATTCACCCCCAAGGTTTTCAGTCTCGCGCGCTTTCGCGAACACATGATCGATGACAACTACTCGGTTCAAGCCTGCCTGCGTGCCGATCCCGCCTCGGTGAGCCCGGACTCCTTCACCGTCGAGCGGGTGCGCGCGCCCATTGGCCCGGAACACCTGTTGCGCCACCATGCGCTCGGCGCGTCCGGACAAGCGCACGGGAGCCTGATCGCTGCCATGGCCAGTTCCAACTTGCCGCCCGCATGGGCGCGCACCGGCACGCTCACCGTCCCGGACTTTGCGAAGCCCTACGACTGGAGTGAGCAAGAGCGCGTGCGCCTCGCCATCGACGCCGTGATGCGGGCGGACGCCGATGATATCTGGTGGCATCTGTGGGAAAGCGGTGACGACGACCGCTATGTGCTCACCGCCACCCGCGGGGCCGAGGCGCGGAATTTCACCATCGGCATGCTCTGCGGCGATCTTGCGGAGATGAGGTTGTGCCTGTGTTTCGCCCGCCGTCTGCCGCTCGTGCCCGGCAGACTGCCTGCCTCGTTTCACCCAGTGCGCGAGTTCCTGCTCAACAAGGACCGCTGGCGCCGCGAACGGACGCCCCTTCACGCCATGCAGGCCGCCTTGTGCGAAGCCGCCATCAGGCACTGGGAATCCGTTAGGGAAACCGAACCCGGTGCCTCCGGCCGCGCCCACCGTTTTTCGGGCGAAGAGAAAGCCCGGTATGTCGCGGCCCTCCGAATGGAGCTCGCCGAACTCGCGCGCACCCGCCGCGCGGCCCGCGAGGAGGTCATACTCCCCTGCCTCCCTGCACCAAGCGGCTGGGAAGGCTTCGATCTCGCGCGAGCGAGCGCGATCCGTGCCTCCTTGCGATCAATCTGAGCAGCGTGAACGAACACGGTTTGACGACCTGGCGGAATCCCCCAAAGATGAATGAATGCTGGATCGGGATAAGGCAATCGTGCAAGGTTGCTCCATGGACGCCGCTGCCGCCGGATTTTCGATGCCCCCTGAATGGTCGCCGCAAGTTGCGGTGTGGCTGTCGTGGCCGGTGGACGACCCGCGGCATTGGGGTGGGGTGAAGCAGGCGTTGATGTGGGCGAAGTTTGCGGAGATCGCCGCCGCCATCTCGCGGTTTGAACCGGTGCGGATCAGCGCGCCGGGGACGGACCACGGAGCCATCGCCGAGGCGTGCCAGCGGGCGCTGGCGGTGCCCGAGCGGATCGAGTTGTTTGACCATCCGCACAACGATGTGTGGTGCCGGGATCACGGGCCGATCTTTGTGAAACACGGCGTCACCGGCGAGGTGGCGCTCACCGATTGGGGATTCAATGCCTGGGGTGGAAAATTTCCACCGTGGGATCTGGACAATGCCATCCCGGGCCGGATCGCGGCGGCGCTGGGCCTGCGCAGGTTCACCGGCGGCATGATCATGGAAGGCGGTGCCATCGAGGTCAATGGTGCGGGCCAATTGCTGACCACCGAGGCCGTGTTGCTCAACCCGAACCGCAATCCCGAGCTCGACCGGGCCGCCATCGAACAACGCCTGCGGGAGGGGCTCGGGGTGACGGATGTCCTGTGGTTGCGGCAAGGCATCGAGGGCGATGACACGGATGGCCACATCGATGATTTGGCACGGTTTGTCGATCCGCAGACGATCGTGGCATCCATCGAGCGGGCTTCGTTCTCACCTAACAAAGAAATCCTCGCCGAAAACCTAACGCGCCTGAAAGCGTTTGTTAGCCCGCAAGGCCGGACGTTTGATGTGTTGGAAATCCCGCTGCCGGAGGCCTGTGAGGTGGCGGGTTGGCGGCTGCCGGTCCTGCCGGCGTCCTACGTCAATTTCCTCATCGTCAATGGCGGCGTGTTGGTGCCCACCTTCCGCCAGCAGCGCAATGACGACCGCGCGCTGGGCATGCTGCGGGAAGTGTTCAGCGGGCGGGAGGTGCGCGGGATCGATTGCCTGGATCTGGTGGAAGAAGGCGGCACCTTGCATTGCATTTCCCAGCAGCAACCGGCGTGAGGCAGGCCACAGGATTCCATGCCGCATTCTGTGGTTGGCGGATCGGGCAAGACGCGCTACAATGCCGGTGTGGCAGCCGATGCTTCGAAACCTGATTCGCCGATCCAACTGCAAGGCTACTTGCTGTTGGCGGATCCGTCGTTGCGGGATGGCATTTTTGATCACTCGGTCATTCTGCTGGCGGATCACTCACCGACGGAAGGGGCCTTCGGGCTCATCCTCAACCACCCGACCGGCCGCATGGTGGGGGATTTTGTCACGGACAAGGATTTGGGGCAACTGCGGCGGATTCCGGTGCACGAAGGGGGACCGGTGGGTCGTGAGCACCTGACGTTTTCCGTGTTCTGGTGGAGCAAGAAAAACGGCCTGCGCTGGGCGATCCGGATTTCCGCCGAGGACGCCGTCAAGCATGCGCACCGGCCGGGCCGGATTGTCCGCGCCTTTGTCGGCCACTCCGGTTGGAGTCCGGGCCAACTCGAAGGCGAATTGCGGCGCTCATCCTGGATCACCACCCGGCCGGCGCCCGAGTTGTTAGGGGTGGAGCACGACCGCAGCCTGTGGTATGGCATTTTACGCCATCTTTCGCCCTTCCACCGCGTCCTGGCCGAAGCCCCCGCCAAGCCCTTGCTCAACTGAGCCGCCATTTCCGCCCCTCATCCATCCGACCTGTGCCCCTCATGCCGCTTTGTTTCAGTCCCATTGATGAGATTTCCGCTGAAATTGCCGCCGGTCGCCTGGTCATTGTGGCGGATGATCCATCCCGTGAAAACGAAGCGGACCTGGTGGGCGCCGCCGCCTTGTGCACTGCGGAAATGGTCAACTTCATGGCGGTGCATGGCCGTGGCTTGGTGTGTGCGCCGCTGAGCGTCGAGCGGGCCGCCCGGCTCGACCTGCCACAAATGGAACAACGCAATCGTGAAGGCCAGAAAACCGCCTTCACCGTCAGCGTGGACGCCGCCGACGGGATCAGCACCGGCATTTCCGCGGCCGATCGTGCCTTGACCATCCGCTTGTTGGCGGATCCGGCGGTGGGCCCCGAGGCGTTTGTCAAACCCGGTCACGTGTTTCCGCTGCAAGCGCGGCCTGGCGGCGTGCTGCGCCGCGCCGGCCACACCGAAGCCGCCCTGGATTTGGCGCGGCTTGCCGGGCTCGCCCCGGCGGGCGTCATCTGTGAAATCATGAATGATGATGGCACGATGGCCCGGGTCGGCCAACTCGGCGCTTATCAACAACGCCATGGTCTCAAAGCCTGCTCCATTGCCCAGCTCATCCAACACCGGCGTGCCTCGGAAAAATTGGTGCATCGTGAGCAAACCGTGGCCATGCCCACCGCCTTTGGAGACTTCGCTTGCCATCTGTATTGCGTGGATACCGATGCGTCGCACCATTTGGCGCTGACCCGCGGGCCGATCGATCCGGAAAAACCCACTTTGGTCCGGGTGCATTCCGAGTGCCTCACCGGGGATGTTTTTCACTCGATGCGTTGCGATTGTGGCGAGCAACTGGCGGCCGCGCTTGAGCAAATCGCCCAGGAGGGCGGCGTGCTCCTCTATCTCCGGCAGGAGGGCCGCGGCATCGGACTGCCGGCAAAAATCCACGCTTACAAGTTGCAAGAGCAGGGGCTCGACACCATCGAGGCTAACGAAAAACTCGGCTTCGGCTCGGATCTGCGCGATTACGGCATGGGGGCTCAAATCCTCTGCGACCTGGGCGTGCGCCGCATCCGCCTTTTGACCAACAATCCCAAAAAGGTCATCGGCCTCCAAGGCTACGGCCTCGAAATCGTCGAGCAGATTCCCATCCACATCCCGGCCAACCCCCACAACGAGAAATACCTTGAAACCAAGCGTCTCCGCATGGGCCACCTGCTCTAGCGACACGACCCAAGATCAGGGAGGGAAGCGGGCGGATTCGACTGCTCCGCCAGATCTTCTTCCATACCCCGCAAGAACTAGTTGTTGCGCTTTCCACCCGCACCCCCCATTCTTCGCGCATGGATCTGGACCTTATCGACGTTCAATTCGACCTCCGCAACATCAAGCCCGGCGAGCTTGAGGAAGCCTTGGAGGATCCGTTTGGCGTGCGCTTCTTGCCCGATAATGAACGTGCCGACGGTGCCTCGCGCTATTACGCGCTGGGTCGCACCGTGGCGGACCGCTACCTGTTGGTGGCGTTTTGGACCGATGGGAAAGTCATCCGCGTGGTCGCCGCCCGCGACATGACGGAAAGTGAACAACGCTTCTACGACCGCAAATATGCCGAATTCCGCTGACCCCCGCCTTGCCATGCACCCCGTCCTCCGTTGGTCCGATATTCCCGAGTTCGCTGATGAAGCGGATGAAGCCCGCTACTGGGAAAGCCACGAGCTGGACAGCCGGTTGATGGCCACCTCGGTGCATGAGGCCAATGCCCGTGAATCCACCACCATCACGCTGCGCTTTGATCCGCGCATGCTTTCCCGCATCAAGCGCATCGCCCGGTCGCGGTTTCTCAACTATCAGTCGATGATCAAGCAATGGCTGGCGGAACGGCTCGAAGATGAAATGCGCAAGCTTTGATCCCGGCCCAAGCACGCGCGCAACTTCCATGGGCCTTGCGGGTTCCACTCAGTCATGCTCAGTGCGGCATCTTTTGCACGACCCCTGATCCTTACGATGGAGGCCGACCCCACGCCATCCCAGTCCGATGAAAACTCGCTCGATGTCGCCCTGATGGTCCGCATCGGCGCGGGCGATCCTGCGGCATTCCGGGTGTTGGTGGAGCGCCATCAGGACGCGGTGGTTGGCACCGTGGCCAAGATGCTGGGCAACCCGGCGGAGGCGCAGGATATTTCCCAGCAGGTTTTTTTGCGGCTGTGGCGCCACGCCAAGCATTACCGGCCGGAGGCGAAATTCACCACCTACCTTTTCACCATCACGCGCAATTTGGTTTTCAACGAATCGCGCCGCCGCCGCCGCCGCAAGGAGATCTCTAGCAACGAATACGAAGCATCCTCGCACACCCAGATCGAGGCCAACCCTGACCGCCAACCGGATGCCGAACTGCTCCAGAGCGAACTCCGGCAAGCCGTGGATGCCGCGATTGCGGCCCTCCCGGAAATCCAGCGGATGGCGGTGGTGCTCCGGCGCTACGAGCAAATGCCCTACGAGGAAATGGCGGTCGTGCTGGGGCTCTCGGTTTCCGCGGTCAAGAGTTTGCTGTTCCGCGCCCGCACCAGCCTGCGCGAATCCCTCGGCAAGTATCTCGCGGAAGAGTGAACTGGGAAAGCATTGCCAAGCGGCGGGATTTTGCCACACTCCACGCCAAGCACCCCTATGTTCACTTACTTTCTGGTAGCACTCGGCAGCGGTCTGGGCGGCTTGGCACGCTTCGCCATCTCCGGTTGTGTGGCACGCCAATGGGGCGAGACCCTCCCTTGGGGCACGCTGCTGGTCAACGTCAGCGGCTCCTTCCTGATCGGTTTTTTCGCGACGCTGACCGAGCCGGGAGGCCGGGTGTTTGTGAGCGGCCACGGCCGGCAATTTTTCATGACCGGCCTGATGGGCGGCTACACCACGTTTTCCTCGTTCAGCCTGCAAACGCTCACGCTGGCCCGCGATGGTCAATGGCTTCACGCCGGAGCCAATTCGGTTGCCAGCCTCGTTCTCTGCCTCGTTGCGGTGTGGCTCGGCCATGTGTCGGCCGCCGCCCTCACCGCCCGCCACTGACCCCGCCCTACGCTCCAACCGGTCCGCTTGATCCAATACCAGCACGGCCGCAAGGTTTGAGCGATACTTCCCAGCGCCCGGACTTTTGACTTGGATCGGCGTGATCCACCTCTT
>JBAXPF010000135.1:0-10713 GCA_037132955.1 Verrucomicrobiota bacterium
GTGCGGCCACGG
Organism: Verrucomicrobiota bacterium; assembly: GCA_037132955.1. Lineage (GTDB taxonomy): Bacteria > Verrucomicrobiota > Verrucomicrobiia > Verrucomicrobiales > Akkermansiaceae > Luteolibacter. The sequence goes on from JBAXPF010000135.1 coordinate 13, forward strand.
ACGCCGCAACCAATCCCAACACTGTATCCAACACGGCCTCGGTGATTTATGACACGCCCTATTCCAGTTGGGCGGGCGCGCTGTCGGCCGACAAACGAGGACCGGAACAAATACCCCAAAACGATGGCATCCCCAACCTGCTGAAATTCGCCTTCAACATGGATCCTAACAAACCGGATGTTAGCAAGCTGCACCTGGTTAGCCCGAGTCCCGAGGTTTGGGCCGGACTGCCGGCGCAATCGATCGTTGGCGGCAAGCTGCGCCTGGAATTTCTGCGCCGCAAGGCGAGCCTCAATCCTGGCATCAGTTACACGCCGCAGTTTTGCACGGGGCTGAGCGGATGGGTGGATGCCGCGGTCACCAACCCGCCCACCTCGATTGACGGCACCTGGGAACGGGTGGTGGTGGATGATCCATCACCTGGCACCGCCCAGCGCTTCGGTCACGTGAAGATGACCCAACCTTGATTCACCCTTATGCGCACTTCCAAACTCCTCATCCTCCTGGCAGGACTCCTCGTGGTTAGCACTACTACCGGCCACGCCCAACTCCGCAAGATCATCGCGGAACTCAGTCCCGTGGTGGAAACCGACGGCGTGCATGCGGGCACCAAGGTGCGGGCGGCGGTGGCGGTGAAGCTGCCGGAAGGCTTTCACATGCAGTCGAACGCGCCCCGCAATCCCCTGTTGATCCCGACAAAACTGCAAGTGGACGCCCCGCCCGGAGTGCAAGTGAGCGAGTTGGTCTATCCGCCCAGCCTCGACCTCAAGCAAGAGGACGTCGAGTTGCCACTCGCCGTGTTTGAGCGCGAGTTCAACATCGGGGTCAGCCTAACAATCGGAGCCGACGTGCCGCCCGGCGACCTGGTCATTCCGATGCACCTGCGCTACCAAGTCTGTGACGACAGCATGTGCTATGGACCGACCAGCGTCGACACGAGTTGGACGCTCAAGGTGCTGGCGGCCGCCACGCCCCTGACCGCACAAAATACCGAGGCGCTCGCCAAGATTGCCTTTGGCAGCGGCCAGGCCCCGCCCGCCGCTACGCCGACAGCCCCCTCTGCGGTGGTGCCGGACGGGCCGGACGCGGGACTCGGCGCGTTGGACCACTTTGTCATCGCCGGCACTGCGGGCGGGTATCTGGGAACCGACGCCTTCCTCAAGTTCATCAAAAACGCCGAGGCCGACGTCAAGGAAGTCGGGATGTTCGATGGACACGGGCCGCTGGCGATCATCCTGATCGTGTTGCTGGGCGGATTCGCCCTGAATCTAACCCCCTGCGTGCTGCCGATGATCCCCATCAACCTCGCCATCATTGGCGCGGGCGCACAGGCCGGCTCACGGCGGCGCGGACTCATGTTAGGTGCCACCTACGGCGCGGCCATGGCCCTCGTCTATGGCGTGCTCGGCCTCGTGGTGATTCTCACCGCAGGCAGCTTCGGCACCATCAACGCCTCGCCATGGTTCAACCTGGGAATAGCCGCGCTCTTCGTGGTGCTGGGTCTGGCAATGTTCGACGTGATGACGATCGACTTCTCTCGCTGGTCTAGCAATTTCAACCCCGGCGCGCGCCGCGGCAGCTTCGTGCTGGCCTTCTCCATGGGTGCGGTGTCGGCGTTGCTTGCGGGCGCATGCGTGGCACCGGTGGTGATTCAGGTGGTGCTTTTTTCTAGCAACCTCTACGCCGGCGGCACGCAGACCGCCCTGGCGCTGCCCTTTTTCCTCGGCATTGGAATGGCCACGCCATGGCCGTTTGCGGGGGCCGGCCTGGCATCACTGCCCAAGCCGGGGGCGTGGATGATCCGCGTCAAGCAGGCGTTTGGCGTGCTCATCATCGGTACTGCCATCTACTATGGCTATCTGGCTTACGAGATTTTCTCCAGCCGCACGGCAGACACCGCACAGGTGGCATCCAGTGCAAACGACAAACTCAAGGAAGGTTGGCACGCGTCGCTGGCCGAGGGCCTCGCGGTGGCCGAGCGCGAACACAAGCCGGTGATCATTGATATCTGGGCCTCATGGTGCAAAAACTGCCTGACGATGGACAAGACCACGCTGCAGAACGCAGGCGTGAAGACGGCGCTCGATCGCTTCGTGAAAATCAAGTTCCAAGCCGAGCAACCCGACGCAGAATCCATCAAAGCGGTGATGCAACGCTTCAACGCGGTGGGCCTGCCCGCCTACGTCGTGCTCAAGCCCAAGCCGGCGGGCAAGTGAGCGGGGATTTTGCCAGAAGCGCACCGTCCTGCGGGCATGGCGCATGGCTGTGGGACAGGCACTTGCCTTAGGCGGTCGCACGATTCCCACCGCATTCCATGCCACGGCGCGCCCGTGGCTCACAGAAACGGATAGTCGGTGTAACCCTGCGGACCGTCGCCATAGAATGTCATCGGATCGGGCGGGTTGAGCGGCGCACCGCTGCGGAAGCGCGCGACCAGATCGGGATTGGCAATGGCGGCTTTGCCGAAGGCCACCGCATCAGCGGTGCCTGCTAGAATCGCCTCGCGGGCCCCGTCCGCGGTGAAACTCTCATTGGCAATGAAAACCCCGCCAAACGCTTGCTTGAGCGAGGGGCCGAGTGCCGTCGTGGTGTGGGATTCACGGGCGCACAGGAACGCGAGCTTGCGCTTGCCGAGTTCGCGGGCGGCATGCCGGAACACCGCGGCAATGTTGGAGTCACCCATGTCATGGGTGTCGCCGCGCGGTGCGAGGTGCATGCCCACCCGTTCCGCACCCCATACCGACACCACGGCGTCGGTCACTTCTAACATGAACCGCGCACGGTTTTCGATCGACCCGCCGTAGGCATCGGTGCGTTTGTTAGATGAGTCCTGGAGAAATTGGTCGATCAGATAGCCGTTGGCACCGTGGATTTCGACGCCGTCGAAGCCGGCGGTCTTGGCATTTTCCGCGGCGCGGCGGTAGTCTTCGACAATGCCGGGGATTTCACCGGGTTCCAACGCGCGGGGGATGACGAATTCCTTCTCGGGCCGGATCAGGCTCACATGGCCGCGAGCCGCAATCGCGCTGGGTGCCACCGGCAGCGCGCCATCCAGATAGAGCGGATCCGAGATGCGGCCGACATGCCAGAGTTGCAGCAGGATCCGTCCGCCCGCCTGATGCACGGCCGTGGTGACGAGTTTCCAGCCCGCGACCTGCTCGGCGGACCAGATGCCCGGGGTGTTAGGATAACCAACCCCCTGCGGCGAGATCGCGGTGGCCTCCGACAAGATCAGGCCGAAGGAACTGCGTTGGGCATAGTATTCGGCCATCAGTGCGTTGGGCACGCGCCCGGCTGATGCCCGGCAACGGGTGAGCGGTGCCATGACCATGCGGTTGGGCAATTGCAAGGCTCCGGCTTGGAGCGGGGTGAAGAGGGGGTCGGTCATAAGGGTGTGGGATGGATTGGCCGGCACCCTAGCGCCGATTCCCCAAACGTCAAAACGAATCCGCTTGCACAAAAGTATCAGACCACCGCTCCCGGTGCTCCGGATGGCGAATACGTGATCATTCAGTTCAGCACCACATTTGAGAATAAGAAAGAATCCACCGAGACATTGACCCTGATGATGGACAAGGACCGGGGGTGGCGGACCGCTGGATATTTCGTGAAATAGGAAGATGGCCCAAGCGGGTCTCCGGGAGTGCGTCATCCCAGATGCGACAATCCCGTGTCCGATCGGACACGGGATTGTCGCGTCGGTTAGAAGAGTTGAGGGTTATTCCATGCACCGAAATCTGACATTCCATCATTCCGCTCACCACGGAAGCGGGTGTGGCTGGATTATTCCCATCCGCCGCTGCTGCAACGCCTCGCTGCATTGCGCAAACAGGCAAGCTACCGGGCAATCCCGTAAACCTCCACTTCCATGTAGTGGTTGGCTTTGGTGGCGTTGTTTCCGGCGCTATAGAGCCGCACATAACGACCCTTGGTCCCCTTGCCATCCACGAGCAGACCGAAACGGGATTCCACATAAGGATTGTCGGTGCCTGTCCCCATCTTGGCGGAGCCGTCATAGTCGTTGTTATACACCGTGATCACGCCGGTCCTGAAGTCCGGATCGTCGGAGATTCGGATGATCACATCATGATAGATTCGGCAGTAGCTCATGTGGTAATGCCAGAGACAGATGGCATGAATGGCCGCGCTTCCCTGCAAATCGATCTGGATCCATTGCAGCCCTTCCAGCAACTCTACATAATAGCCCTCAAAATCCCCTTTCTCGCCATCGGTGATCAGACTGAGCTCTCCGATGATGGGATTGGCATCGGAACTGGTGACCGGTTTGCCCTTGGAAAGCTGCGTGGTGCCCGTGGGAACGAGGAACGAGTGTGGCGAGGTCCGCCGCGGGACGAGATTGGGCACATCCACCAGCCTAACGTCCTCACTGTACACCTCTGGTGGATACTTGAGGTCGAGAAGGACCAACTCTGGCTTCCCGGCATGCTTCCGGCAGCCCGGCATCAGCAGGATTGCCAGACTTGCGGCAACGCAGGGGATTCTCATGGAGTCGGCGCGTTCTTCACGCCGGTTTCTCTAGCACCTCAACCCTTGCCCCACAAGCGAATCCCCCGAGTCACTTGATTTTCTCATGGCAGGCGACATCCGTATCGCCTCAGCCATCGCCCTCTCGCCGGATATGCCGGGCTTTCAGCCCTCGAATATCATGACGGTACGTGACCTTGGGCGTTGCCCAAGGCTGGTATAGGATGGGCCGTTGGCCCGGAAACCCAATCCCGAGAGCCGCAAAAATGTGCCAAAGCAGTCTCCACCGAGATCAGGACCTGTGAAACTGTCGTCCTTCGCAATGATGCCCTCACTCGCCGAGCTGGCGGACGCGGAGGTTGCGGTAGGCGACCGGGCCGTGGTCGCCTTGGAGGCGCAGCGGGCCGCGCGCTTGCTCGGCGAGACCGACGTGGGTCGGTCCTAACAACTCGACATTTTCCTGCACGAGCTGGCCGTTGTGGATGACTTTATCGAAGCGTGCGTTGCGGGTTTTGTTGCCTGCGGCATCGAAGCGCGGCGCGCGGTAGGTCACGTCGAGGGTTTGCCACTCACCGGGCGGTTTGCTGGCGTTGACCCGCGGCGAATGGCCGCGGACGTTGGCGTTGTTGACCCATTCCGGATAGATGCCGCCGCATTCGATGCCGGGGTACTGGTCCTTGGCGACGCCGAAGCTGTCATAGACCTGCACCTCGTGGCTGCCGAGGAAATAGACGCCGGAGTTGGAGTGCTGCGGAATCATGAACTCGAGATGCACCTCGACGTCGCCGAAGCGCTCCTTGGTGAGCAGATACTGGCCCGCGCCCTGCGAAACCAACACGCCCGTGCCGGGCTCGCCTTTCAAGTGGCCGGGGTTCTGCGGGTCGAGGCTCACATTGCCCACCTCGCTCCAACCGGTGGCGGCCTCCCACGCGGCGAGTGCTGTGCCCGGCGGCACGAGGGCCGCGCCTTGTATCCGTTGCCAGGCATTCATCGAGCGCTGCAGGTTGGCGCGGACGTCACCCGGGATGCCGAAGTGTTGCAAGCCCACCGGGCCGGCATAGCCGAGCTGTTTGAGTGTTGTTAGAGCCTGGCTCACGTCGAATGAGCCGCTGTCCAACGGTTGGATCAATTTCCCCCAATCCTTGCCGCCGGTGTCGGCACCGCTGAGGGTCACCACAAACAGATAGGGCAGCGCTTCCTTAAGGCGGACGTCGAGGTCCTTGCCATCGACCATCAGCCAGTGGCAGAGGTTGAAGGTCGCGCCAAAGTTTTTTTTATCCACCTGGCGTGCCAGACGCACAGCGTCATCGACGCGTTCGACCCACATGGTGGCGTGCGGATAGAGGGCGATCTTCAGGCCGGCCGGTTCCGCCAAGTCCGCCACCTCGCGCAGGATGGGCACGGCCCGAGCATCGCCCGCGGGATCGGACGGCTTGTTAGCCCTGGAGGTGACGTATAACCAAATGACCGCATCACGGCCGCGCAATTGGTCGATCGAGTCGCGGATCGCCGGGCTCAGCGGCGTGGCGGCGTCCAGATCAAGCCCCACATAGAGGGCGAACAACTTCGAGTGCTGGCGGTCCACGGCTTCCAACATTTCGTGCAGCGCCTGCGGCTTCGAATAGCAGGGCCCGATGCCGTCGAAGCCGAGTTCCCTGACCAGCGCCACCTGCGAATCGGCTGTCTGGTGGGTCGCGTCGCGGGTGCCGGTGTCCATGGCGAAAAACGCCGGTTGCGCCGCCCCGCACCCCGAGGTGAGAGCGAGGCCGGCAAGCAATGATAGAACGGGTTTGCGGTTCATGCCTTGAGTCCTTCCAGATTGAGTTCGAGTTTGCGGTTTTCCTTGAGCAGGTCGTCCATTGTTAGAATTGTGCCGCGTGCGGCGGCCTCGCGGCCGAGGATGCAGGTGAGGCACCCATCCACCGCCCGGCGCACCGTGGGGTTGGTAAAATCCCCGCCGCTGATTTGTTGGTGGAAGCTGGCGATGTTGCGCACGGCACCGGCCTCATAGAGGTTTTCGACGGCACCACCGTTGTATTGTTGGGGGCCGCCCCGCACAAACGCCTTGCCCCAGTAGTTGATCTGCGCATAGGCCACGGGCCCGTGGCAGACGGCCGACAAGGCGCCCTCGGCCGAGTTGTTGAGCGCCTGCCCGAAATGGTTGTGCACCACCCCGTTGGCATATTGATAGACCAGCGAGCACACGTCGTGCGAGTCGCCGTGCGGGTTGGGCCGCGCGGTGCGCGAGGAACCGGCCGCCGAGACCGGGCGCTCGCCAATGATCCACAGTGCGGCGTCAATGGCATGGATGTCGAAGTTTCCTAACAAATCGCAACCGAGCGCGATGTCATTGACCCAGACGAGGCCCTGCAAGCGGCTTTCGAGGTTGGCCGTCTTGGGCGGGTCGGAGAACCCGTTGCACACGCCGAGCGTCTGCACCTGCGCCAGTTTGCCGATGGCGCCGGCCTGGATGCGGCGGGCGACCTCGATGTTGGCCGGATCGGTGGGTATCTGATAGTCCACCATAAAGACCCGTTGTTTTGCCGTCGCCTGCTTGCCGGCCGCCTCTATCGCCAGGCAGCCGGGCACATCCACGGCCACCGGCTTGGCCATATAGACATGCAAGCCGGCGGTCACTGCCGCCGTCGCATGTTCGGCGAAGAAATACGGCGGCACCTCCAGCAGCACCGCCTCCACACCGCTTTCGATGAGTTTGCGGTAGCCGGACAAGCCGGAAAACCGCCGGGTCTTGTCCACGCCGAGCGCGTCGCCGGCGCGGTCCGCGACGGCTTGGAAATAGTCGGCCACGGCATGAAACTGATAGCCGCCATGTTTTTTGAACAGCCCGGCGATCCATGACCCGCGGCCGCCACCACCGACAAGCCCGATTTTGATCATGCGGGTGCTGTCCGTGGCATCTTGCGCGCGGGCCGCCAGCGGGCCGAGCAGGGAGGCGGCAGTGACACCGCCGAGGAATTGGCGGCGCGAGTAGGACGAAACGTTCAGGGTTGACATGGCCAAATCCTGAGCCGCGGCCGCCACCGGTGCAAGCACAGACCGCGCACAGGCAGACAATCGGCCCGCAGCTGGGCCGGTCCCATCCCAGTTCGGCTTGCCGCCCGGCGGGAAGCCGATGGGGGCGGATCTCTATCTGCCGATTCCCCTTGCAAGAGGGTGCAAGGTCACGCTGGACCGGTTGCCGTTTTACGACTCTATCAATTATCGGAAATACGAGCCTGGAACCAACGTCAAAAGCTTTACCATGGCGGACTCCGGGGCCGCCGATGCCACGCTGCAGCGCACGGGTGCTCAATGCTTCGCCAACTGCTTTTTGATTTTCGAGACCGTCGTCGCTTTTGTATGTGTGTGCCATCTTTCGATCGCGGCCCAGGTATTGACGCCGATGCCCGCCTTATCTGCGGCGGTGAGGGGTTGTTGAGTAGCCGCCCGTGAGCGGATCCATTGACTGAGTTTCATGGTTCGTTTGCGTCCCTATCGCGGCCAGGGTATCGGCAAGCAGTTTGTCGTAGGTCGCTTCAATCTCCGCGAAATTGATTTCCTTCTTGGCCGCGACATTATGCCAGACGTCGTTGACGCCGATCAGGATGCTCAGCACATCGGGCTTCAACGTGATCGTATCGTTCTGCCAGCGTCCGGCGAGGTCCGACACCTTGTTGCCGCTGATCCCGCGATTGAAGACGGTCAGGTCCAGCTCAGGGAAGTGCCCGCAGATATTCGCGGCAATGAGGTAGGGATAGCCGTGGCCCAGGGCATGGTCCTGATAGCGCCCGCTGCGGTCGCGCCCGCCGTCGGTGATGGAGTCGCCCTGGAAAAGCACGCGCGCGCCTTTGTGAAAAATCGCCGGCACCCCCTCTGCGGACTGCCCCTCCGGTGCGCCGCAAACAAGCCCCGGTGCCATCATTACCAGCGCCACACCAATTGTGATATGCTTCAGCCTTTGCTTCATGTTCATGTTTGATCCTCCATTGATAGGGTTGTGTCCAAAATTCATGCCGCCGGATGGGTCGTCAGGCGCGGCGTGAGTCTGGTCCGGGTCTGACTCTTGTTCCAGCACCGATTGCCAGCCGCTGTCTTCCTCCTGCCCGGTTCCGGCAATGACTAAGTAAACTTAGGATGGGTCATCCTGCCCCGCTGGCGGTTTTTTTCGCCTTGTGTTAGAGCTGTTCGTGTTGGAGTCTTCCAATGTGACCAAGGCTGCTTCCAGGGGGTGGATTTTTTTGCTGCTGCTGTTGCTGGCGGCGGGACTGCTGGTGTGGGCGCTATGGAAGGCCGGGATCAGTGGGGGAGTCGCAACGGAGCGGCTGAATTTCCAAGAGGCGGATGCGCCGCTGGGGATGCCAAGTCACGGCGAGGTGGACGAACGGTTCGGTTGGCTATCCGCCTGGCAACGGGCGCGGCTTCCACAGGCGGCGAGGTTTGATCCGCCCCTCGGCTCGGATCATGGCGGCTTCACCTACAATGCCCAGAAGTTCTGGGAGATGAACGACGCGCGCGGCAGTCATCATCTCGGCGATGATCTCAATGGCATTGGCGGGATGGATACGGATCTGGGCGATCCGGTGTTTGCCCCCGCCGATGGCTTGGTCGTATATGCGGCCGAGCCATCGGCCGGTTGGGGCAACGTCGTGGTGCTGGCGCACAAGGGGCCCGATGGCAAGGTGCTGCAATCGATGCTGGCCCATCTGGACCGCATCGAGGTGGTGCCCGGCACACTCGTCGCCCGCGGCGCACGGGTCGGCACGGTGGGCACCGCGCACGGCAGCTACCCGGCCCATTTGCATTTTGAAATGCGGGCCAGCGATGAGGTGGACATTGGCGGCGGCTATGCCATGCAGCCACTCAACCGCCTGGACCCGTCCGCCACGGTGGCAGCGTTACGCCATGCGGCACCCGACGACCGCTCTCCCTCCGTGCTCGCCCGCATGCTCGCGCCCGCCCCGACCGCCCCATCACCGCGGTAAAAAGGCAACGGACTTGGTGATTAAGGTTGCGGGAACCACTGGAATCCGTGGTTTATCTAACATTACAGCACGATCCAGCTGCGCTTTTCCGCTTGAAGAGCCTGCAGCCGTCGGGGTTGCTCAGCGCGCCAACTTTCTAACTATCTCGATGAAGCCGGCGCGTTGCTCGGCAGGGTCTTCGGCTAGGGCGGGCCTGGCGATTTCCTCGACCCTTGACCATGGCAGATCGGCCATTTCGGGCATTTGGCGCAGTTTCATGCCGAAGAGGGCCACCGCGGATGCGAAGCGGAAGTCATTGCCCGCCTGCTCCCACGGCTGGGGCCCGCCCTTGATGGCGGTTTCGATCAACGAGCTGACATCGCCCTCGGGATGTTTGTGGCGGAGTTTGAGCGTGAACCAATCATCGCTGGGCACCGCCTCGCGACCGGCCGGCCGCTGATAGCGCAGGCTATCCACTTCGCCGGTGTCCGGTGCCGCCATCCCTTGCGGCACGATTTCATAAAACGCGGTGACGGTGTGGCCGGCACCGATGTCGCCGGCATTCACCTTGTCGTTGGAAAAATCCTCATGGCGCAGGATGCGGTTGGCATAGCCGATGAGACGATAGGCTTTGACCTTGCCCGGATTGAACTCCACCTGGATCTTCACATCCTTGGCGATGGTGACCAAGGTGCCGGTGAGCTTTTGCAGGAACACACGCTTCGCCTCGGCATCGCCGTCAATATAGAAATAGTTGCCATGGCCGTCTTTGGTAATCGCATCCAACATCCCATCATTGAGGTTGCCGCTGCCAAAGCCCAACACGGTGAGGCTCACGCCCTTGGCCGCCTCATTTCTAACCAGCGAGACCAACTCGCCCTGGCCGGTGGTGCCTACGTTGAAATCGCCGTCGGTGGCGAGGATCACGCGGTTGACGCCACCCTCCACGATGTGTTGCGTGGCCATGGCATAGGCGCGCTGCAAACCGGCACCGCCATTGGTGGAGCCGCCGGCCTCGAGTTTTTCCAAGGCGGAGATGGCTTGCGAGAGCCCGCGCTCATTGAGCGTGGTGGGTGGCAATGCCACGCCTTCGCTGCCGGCATAGACGACGATGCCCAGGCGGTCGCGCTCATCGAGCTGATCTAACAAAACACGCAACGCGCGTTTCAGCAAGGGCAGCTTGTTGGGTTCCTGCATGGAGCCGGAGACATCGATGAGGAACACCAGATTGGATGCCGGGCGCGCCTTGCTATCG
>JBAXPF010000136.1:0-10694 GCA_037132955.1 Verrucomicrobiota bacterium
CATCGCCTCAACACTGCGAGTGAGTTTGGTCGCCCCTTCTGCGTGGACTATGCCGAAATCAGTGACAACATATCTTCCATCGGCCGCGATCATGATATTACTGGGCTTGATGTCGCGATGCACGAAACCCTTGCTGTGCGCATAGTTGAGCGCAAGCGCCACCTGCTGGCCAGCCGTGACCGAGCCGATGGTGACCGTTCCCGTGCCGGTCTTGGTGATGCCGCTGCCTGCCAGCGTGAGCGTCTGGTTGCTGCCGCCGCCTTCTATCAAAACCGCGCCGGTGCTGGTGAACGACAAGCCCAGCGCGCTCTGCGCCGCATTGAGATTGACCGTTTGGGCCGTGTTGACGGTGGATATATTAAACAGGACGAGGTCCGCAATGCCTGGCACGATGAGGGGATCGGGGGTGGTCGCCCCGATCGCCGTGGACCATGAGCCAAGCGCATCCCAGCCGGTGCCAGAGCCATCCCAGTAAATGCTGGCCGCCGTCGCCACCGGCGACCCGAGGAGGGTGAGGACGACAAGTGAGGGCAGGTGACCGCGCCGCAACGCCGATTGCCGCTTGCCGCCAATTCGACGACTGCCGTCGGCCTTGACGCCCAATGCCCAGGCAAGCACGGCGGTAAATGGGTTGCAGGTGGGTTTCATGCAAAGGTTGCGACCACGGCAGGAATTGAGGCTTGGTCTTGTCTGGTAAATTCGGACATGATTTCAAGCGACTATTCGGGACGCCGCGCGATGCGGGCGTAGGAAATTTTAGTGGGTTATGGGCTTGGCTCTGAAAAGAATGGATGGGTGCGGCGCGGGAAAGTCCTCGTTCCCTCCCGAAAAGCAAGTATAATCTGCAGGGACGGGGCGGAAAGTTGCAATCTCTGCAGGGCGGCGCTTGCGGGTGGCTGTGGCTTCCGGCCGTACCCACATTGCGGGCCAGGACAGGCCGCTTGGCGTGAGTCTGATGCCAAACTCACACAAGCCTTGGCTTTTCCAGCCGCGAGTGGCAGGCTTGCTGAGCCGCACCTCAGGTTTTTCATTCGATGATCCGCAATTTACTCGAAGCCATCCATGACCGCTGGGCCAATCTCCACACATTGGTTCGCGGCTTGATTCTTTTGGCAGCGGCGGCCGCGCTCGGGTTCCTTGTCGTGAGCGGCCCTTATCAGCGGTTCAAGGCATGGCGGATGAACCGGAATTTGCTGGCCGCCCAGTCGGCGGTGACGGAGTCGAGCATGCACGAGGCTCGCGATCTCTCACTGACCGTGCTGCGGGCCGACGACTCCTGCGTCGAGGCGTACCGGATTCTGGAAAAAGCGACCGCCTCCCTGCGGGATCCGTGGCACGCTGAGATTGCCCGGGCCCTCTTGTCCCATCCGCAAAGCACCGATGCGGACCGCTTGACCGCCTTTCGCGGCATCGCCCCGGAGGTGCCTCTCGGGTTGCTCTCCCAGGCCTGGAGCCTGCTCCCGGCCCCGTGCCGCCTGGATCTGCGATTCGTCACGGTGTTCTCGGATCGCATGATCGCGGAGCACCGCTTCAAGGAGGCCACCCTGGTGCTTCTGGCGTTGCCCAAGGCCGCACGCACCCCGGCGGTGGACCAGCGCTTGATCCAAATCCTGATCGGCAGCGGCCAACCCGAGGGCCACGACGAAGCCCAACGCCTGCTGGTCAGCCACTTTCCGGCCGCCGGGGAGAACTGCGCCCCATGGCTGGACCTGCTCGAGTCCATCCCGGTGGCCGCCTTGCAGCCAGCCATGCTGGAGGCTCTCCGCAAGCCGCTGGAACACCCGGCATCCAGTGAGGCCGCCCGTGCCGCCTTGATGCTCGCACGACTGGATTATGCCACCCCCGACTCCCAACGTGCGGCGCTCGTCGAGGACGCCATCCACAATTGGAAAGCCCGGGCCCCGGAAACCCTGGCCCGTTTCCTCGGCGACCTCGGACTCTATCAAAAAATCCTGGAAACTTTCCCGCAGGCGTCGGTGGCGCAATATCCGGGGCTGTTTCCACGGATACTCGAGGCCGCCGAACGCTGCGGCGCGTGGCCGCAAGTGATTTCATTGTTAGATGCGCACGGCAACCTGCTGCCCAAGTTCGAGGAACTCGCCCACCGCGCGGTGGTGGCGGCAAAAACCGGCGATTCCGCAGCCGAAGTCCTGGCCTGGAGCGAGGCCAGAGGCGAGGCGAAATCCAGCCCGCAGGCTGCCGCCTTTCTCACGCTCCACCGGATAGCACGGGACGCGGCGCTGGACAAAGAGGCTGAGCAGGCGGCGGTGGAGGCCATCCGCTGCGGGCGCGGCCCGCTGCCACTCTACTCGGATCTCAAACCGTTGCTCAATTCACTGGCCCGGCAGGGTAAAGACAAAGTCCTGCTGGAAATTTGCGCGATCTATCTGCCCTTTGAGTCTGCCAACCCGGTGTTGATTACCCAGTTGGCCTATCTCGCCTGCCTCAACCAATTGCTCGAACCCAAGATCGTGCTGGCGGCCATGGAACACCTGGCCAAGGGCTATCCCAAGGAAGTGCCCATCCAATGCGTGCTGGCCACCGCCTACCTGTGCGACGGCCAAGCCGCCACGGCGGCCGCCACCCTGGACCCCTTGCAATTGGAACCCGCCAAACTTTCCCCGGGCTATCAGGCGGCGTTTCTAACAATCCAGGCGCTCAATGACCGGATCGCCAGGGACGATCCGAGCCTCACAAATTTGCCGTGGAATTCCCTGCTGCCTTCCGAACGCAAAAAATTCGGCGACCTGCTGCGCGCGGCGCATCCCTAATCCGGGCAGCATGCCCAGTAGGGATTGCTAGGCACCTCATGCCATCTCAGCGCCACAGCAGGCGCAGGCTGTTGAGGACGACGATGACGGTGGAGCCCTCGTGACCGAGCACACCGAGCGGCAGCGGAATCCAGGAACCGAGCGCGGAGATGGCTAACAAAACCACCACGCCTAACGAAATGGCGACGTTTTGGCGGATGATGGCGCGGCAACGGCGGGAGAGAGTGAGGGCTTCGAGCACGCGTTCGAGTTTGTCCTGGGTGAGGATCACGTCGGCTTGTTCGAGCACGGCATCCGAGCCGCGCAGGCCCATGCCAATGGACACGTCCGCCGCCGCCAGGCTCGGCGCATCGTTGACGCCATCGCCGACCATCGCGATGCGCTCGCCGGCGGCCCGCCAGGCTTGGATGGCGGCCACCTTGCCCTCAGGGGTGAGCCCGGCCCGGGTGTCATCGAGGTGGAGTTCTTTGGCGACGAGTGCGGCCGCTTCCGGGCGGTCGCCGGTGAGCATGGTGACGCGGATGTGTTGGCTGTGGAGTTGGTCGATGAGCGCGGCGGCTTCCGGGCGCAGGGCATCCCGGAACAAGATGCGCCCGGCGAGGGTGGGGGAGGCCACCAACACTTCGGTTAGGCCGGGCTCGGGATCCGGCAGGGCCTGAATCCAGGCGTGGTCCGGAAACAACGAGCGGCGGCCCAACACCGTGACCTCGCCATCCACTTCGCCGCGCAGGCCTTGGCCGGGCAACGAGGTGAGGGCGGCAGCGGCCTCGGCATCGTGGCCGTGTTGCTGCAGATAGGCATTGGCAACAGCCCGCGAGACCGGGTGTTTCGATTGCCGGGAAAGGGCCGCAGCCTGGCGCAGGACTTCGTCGTCCTGGCCGAAGCTGGAAGAATCGATGGTGATGAGGGCGAGCTCACCTTTGGTTAGAGTGCCGGTTTTATCCACGGCGAGGCGGTGAATGGTGGCGAGGTTTTCCAAGGCGATGCCACCGCGGAACAAGATCCCGCGGCGGGCACCGGCGGCAATCCCGGTGAGCACGGCCGACGGGATGGAAATGACCAGCGCGCAGGGCGAACACACCACCAACAAGGTCATCGCCCGATAGAACGCGGAACGCGTGGTGCCCGTGGAGTTGAACGCGGGATCGCCAAACCCGAAGTGCCAGACGAAAAACATCACGAGGGTTAGAGCAAGCAGGCTGATGGTGTAGCCGGTGCCGAAGCGGTCGGTGAAGCGCTGGGACGGGGCCTTGCTGGCTTGGGCGGAGCGGATCAGGCGGATGATGCGGGCGTGGGCGCTTTCCGACGGCGGGCGCAGGACTTCCGCCAGCAAGGGACCATAGGTGTTGAGCGTCCCGCCAAAAACGGTATCGCCGGGTTGCTTTTCCACCGGCAGCGACTCGCCGGTCAGCGACGATTCATCCGCGGCGGATTGACCGCTGAGCACCCGCGCATCCACCGCGAATTGATGGTCGGGCAAAATCCGGATGGTCTGGCCGGCCATCAGGCCTTCGGCATGCACCTCGCGCTCGCTGCCATCGGCCGCGACGAGCGTGGCCGTCTTGGGCGCATCGCGGAACAGGCTGCGGATTTCCCGCTCGGTGCGGGCCAGGGCCAACGCTTCGAGGGCGTTGCTCAGCGAGAACAAAAACAACAATGCCCCACCTTCCCACCAGGCGCCGATCGCCGCCGCCCCAATCGCCACCGCCAGCATCAGAAAGTGGATGTCCAGATGGAACCGCTTCATGCGGTCAAGGGTGTCGACCGCCGCATCCCAGCCACCGAGCAGAAAGGCGGTGGCATAACAGGCATGCGACAGATTGTGCAGTTCGGGAAGGCGGTCGAAGTAAATCCCTAACAAAACACACCCGCCGCAGCCGACGGCTGAGGCCAACAACACCCGCCATGACGGCTCGGACGATTCAGTTTCCACGGCGGAAGGTTAGGGGGGCGCCGCAGCAATGGCAAGCGATGAATTGCCTAACCCTTCCGCGGCCGGAAGCCCATGGCCAGGCGCATGACCACGAGCGGCAGTGTGGCAAGCACCAGGGCGGCCGCGGCGGTGCGCAAGCCGGGATAGACGCGGGGCCGATTTTGCACGAGCGCGACGAGCGCCTCAGCCACGACACGTTCCTTGGGCATGAAAAAGCACCGGTAGCCGGGGATGGGCCGGGTCTCGCCGTGGCGGCGGGCCACGTCGCCGAATCCGGTTTTGACCGGGCCGGGACAGACGGCCAACACCGGGATGCCATGCTCCTTCAACTCGATGCGCAAGGCCTCGGAAAAGCTGCTGACATAAGCCTTGGTGGCGGCATACACGGCGAAGTCCGGCATGGGCATCAGACTTGCCAGAGAGCTGACGTTGATGACCGCTCCTCTGCCGCCGCGAATCATGGCCGGCACCAACGCATGCGCCAGATGGGTGAGCGCCTCGATGTTGACACCTAACATTGCCTGGATTTTCGCCCAATCGGCGGTGATGAATTCACCGTAATCGCCCAGACCGGCGTTGTTGACTAACAAATCCGGGAGGCAGTTGCAGAGGCTCAGGTTTTCCACCAGATCCTCGCGCTCGGCGGCCTCCGTGAGGTCGGCTGCATGCACGATGACCTCCAACTCCGGATACAAGTCGCGGAGGTGAGAGGCAAGCTGGTGCAGCAAGGGCTCGCGGCGCGCCACCAGCACAAGCTTGGCGACGCGGGGCGCGAGTTGCAGGGCGAATTCCTCACCCAGACCGGCGGAGGCACCGGTGATGAGTGCGCATGAAAAACGGGCAGGCTGGGGCATGGCGCGATTGTACACCCTGCCGCCGGTCCGCGCCATTCCTAATCACGCAATTTGCGCGTCGCCCGCCGGGTTTTGGTTGGCCTGCAGGATGCGCAGCGGCAAGCGCACCAAAATTTCACCGTCACAGCCGATGTCGATCGAGAAAATGCCCATTTTCTGGAACCGCAGGCCTTGCAGGTTCATCACGATGTTGCGCGTGATGAAGGGCACGTTCTTGGGCAGCTGCACTTCAAACTCCGGCTCGATCGGCATGTTGTTAGGATCGAGCGACTCGCCATCCTCATCGATAATGTTGATAGAGAGCTTGTGGCGGCCGGCGTCTTCCGGGGTGAAGCACATCCGCATGGCAAGGGCGCAGGCAGGATGCACGACGGGCACGGCCCGGGCAACGAGCGTGTCAAAAGTTCCGGAAATGACGAGCTTGCCATTGTAGTCGGCGGCAAAGTCACAGAGGGTGGCGATTTGGATGTCCATAGTGGGGGGGTGAATATGAATTTCAGGTTTTCCCGCAGCACGGGAATTGCGCCGCGGAACGGCCTATCTGAGCCGGGCGGTGCCAAAGGTCCAGCCAAATCTGCTCAGGCCTACTGAATGTTATCATCCCTCACGTCGCTGTCCTCCACCGGGATGGCGCGGGCCGGGCGCGCTGCCGGCTCCGGCTTGGGCGGCTTGGGCGCTTTGAGCGGTTTGTCGTCCCCATTGAGGTCCTCCACCGGCAGCGCCCGCGGTGGCCCATCCACCGGCAAGGCCACTAACGGCGCGTCATCCGGAAGTTTCTTGTCAGTGCCGGCCGGCGCATTTTCATCCACCACGACAAGGGCGCGCTGCGGCGGCGCGATGATATCCTTGATGTCATTTTTGATCGGCTCGAAAAAGTTGCGCACCATCGGTGCCGCCATGTGTCCGCCTGAGACGGTCTCGCCCGAACGGCCTTCATAGAGCACGGCGAAGGCATAGCGCGGGTTGTCCTTGGGCAGGAATCCGGCAAACCATGCCAGACTCTGGTTTTTCGCCTTGGGTCCCCATTGGGCGGTGCCGGTCTTGCCGCACAGTTGGGTGTAAGTCAGGCCCCCGGCACCGCCTGTGCCGTAGCCGCTGTTGACCACATCGCTCATGCCCTCCCGCACCACCTCCACCGCCTTGGGATCCAACCCGAGCCAGTTTTTGCGCTCGGGAACGGTGACTTTGACCACCCGCCCGCGACTGTCCTGAATCTGGCTGACGAGCCGCAGTCGGGGCAGGGCCCCACCGTTGGCGATGCCAGCCATCGCTTGCGCCACTTGCAGAGGTGAGGCCAGCAGCGACCCTTGGCCGATGGATAGATTGGCGGTATCGCCATAGAGAATGCGCCGGTGCTCGTTTTTGAGCATCCATTCGTCGCTGGGAACCAAGCCCGGGGTTTCCCCGATGAGGGGCAGACCACTGCGCTCGCCAAAGCCCAGCCGCCGCGCCACCCCGAGAAAGGCGTTAGGCCCCACCTTGATGCCGACTTGATAGAACCAGGGATTGCACGAGCGGGCCAAGGCACGCCGGACGTTGATCGGGCCCTCGGCTGTCTTGCTCCAGTTGTTGAAGATGTGGTTGCCCACTTGGACGGCCGCCGGGCAGTCGATGAGGCTCTCCTCGGTGACGATGCCGTTGTTGAGCGCGGTGAGCGCGATGATCGGTTTGAACGAGGACGCCGGCGGATAGGCGGATTGGAAGGCCCGTCCGAACAACGGCTGCGAGGGGTCATCCTGCAGGGCCTTGAATTCCGCATCGCTGATGCCGGGAATGAAGTGGTTCAAGTCAAACGACGGCCGCGAGGCCATCACCAACACCTCGCCGGTGACCACATCCACCACCACAAACGCCCCGCGGCGACAGCCGTTGCGCAAAACTTTTTCCGCTAGTTTTTGCCAGCTGAGATTGAGCGTGGTGACCAGGGTGCCACCCGGTCGGGGCCGCGACACCTGCTCTTCCAGCAGCTTGTTGCCGCTTTCATCGAAGATCAAGCGCTTCATTCCAGGCTCGCCGACCAACTGGCTGTCGTAGAGTTTTTCCAAGCCGGAGCGGCCTTCGGATTCCTCCCACATCGGTTCGTTGAAGTTGATGGGCCCGGTGGGCAACTTGCCGACACTGCCGGAATAACCGAGGAGATGGCAGGCGAGATCGCCGGAGGGATAAAAGCGCCGATACTCCGGATGCAGCACCAACCCGGACCCCAGTTTGGATTCGAGCGCACGGGCTTCTTTCTCTTCGATTTGCCCGGAAACCAACAAGGGCAGCCAGCGCCGCTCGTGGTAATGGTCGTAGAGTTCGTCGTCCGTCTTGGGGATCGGGTTCTTGATGAGTTTCTGCAGGGACTCGAGCCGGGATCGCCCCCAGCGAATGATGAAGTCACGATCCGCATCCTCAAATTGCTTGTATTGCAGGCCCACCTGATAGGCCACCTCCGTCTGTGCCAACGCATGTCCTTCCCGGTCGGTGATCTGACCGCGCGGCGCCGGAATTTTCTGCGTGATGGCGCGTGCATCACGCCGGGTCAGAATCGATCCATCACTGGCGGACTTGCCGCCGGGCGGCACCACCGGAGCGCTCAATCCCAGTGCCGGTCCCGCCGGTGGCGGTTTGGTGCTCGTCGTTTTCTGGGCACGCAGAGGCCCGGCAGTGACTACGGCCAGCAGCAAGCACAGGTTGACAATTCGGCGGTTCACGATCGGGCGGCGCGGCACCCTAGCGTCATTGCCCGGCCTCGGCAATACTCAATCCACGGCAGACGACATGATGCCAAACCGGCGCGCAGGCGCATTCAAGGAGCGGCGATCTCCGAATCGCCGTTGCCCATGTTGAGTCAATGAGTGGAGGGAATCCGCTGCCCATTGCCCCCTCATGGACGATGGGCGATTCGGAGATCGCCCTTCCTTGATTTTTTGGCCAGCATCTCCCATCATCAAAGCGCCTGCACTGCCGCGACGACATGCCCGGCGCTCATGCCCAGTTCCTGCATCACGAGGTTGGCCGGGGCGCTGATGCCGAAACGGTCGATACCTAACACCTTGCCGGACGCGCCGACGTATTTCCACCACAAGCCGCTCACGCCGGCCTCGATGGCGACGCGCCGGGTGCAGGCCTGTGGCAACACGCTTTCGCGATACTCCGGACTCTGGCGGTCGAAGCGCTCGAAGCACGGCATGGAAATCACGCGCACGCCCTCGCCGAGCGCGGCGGCGGCGGCCATCGCGTGCTGCAGTTCGGAGCCACAGCTCAGCAGCAGGGTCGTCAGCGGGCCGGTTTCATGGCGGGCGACGTAGCCGCCCCGCATGACGCCATCACGCCGCGTCGCCACCGCTAGCTCATTCATCAGGGGAATCGTCTGGCGTGTTAGAATCAAGGCCGTGGGGCCGTCGGAGCGATGCATGGCAACCACCCAGGCACCGGCGGTTTCCTCGGCATCGCCCGGCCGGATCACATCGAGATTGGGGATGACGCGCAGACCGCTGACGGTTTCCACCGGTTGATGGGTGGGGCCGTCTTCGCCCACCCCCACTGAGTCGTGGGTGAAAATGTAGGTCACTGGCAGTCCTGCCAGCGCGGCGAGGCGGATGGCACCGCGCATATAATCCGCAAACACCAGGAACGTCGCCCCGCTGGCGCGGAACAGGCCGTCGTAGGCAATGCCATTGCAGATGGCCCCCATCGCATGCTCGCGGATGCCAAACCATATGTTGCGGCCCTCAGGGTGTTGCCGCGAGAAGTCCCCACCGCCGTTGATATAGTTCTTGGTGGAGCCATACAGATCGGCACTCCCTGTTAGAAAATACGGCAACGCCTTGGCCACCGCCTGGATGGCCACGCCACCCGCCGCACGCGTGGCATCCTTGAAATCCGCCGCAAACGCCGGAATTCGCTCGCTCAGGTCCACCGGCACGGCTTGCGCCACGCCATCGGTGAGTTCCTCGGCCAGTGCCGGGTTGGCGGCGGCCCAGGCATCATAGGTCGCCAGCCATGCCTCGAACTGCTGTGTAAGCGCCGCTTTGCGTTCCGCAAAAAATGCCCGCACCTCCGGTGACACATAAAACAATTCATCCGCCGGCAAGCCGAGACCGGCCCGTGCCGCGGCGCTGAACTTGGCTCCGCCCTCGCCATGGCCTTTGGAGGTGCCCGCCACCTCCGGGATGCCTTTCCCTATCAAGGTCTTGGCGATGATCACCTTGGGCCGGCCATTGTCATCGGCCTTGGCCTTTTCGAGGGCCACGGCCAGGACCGCCAGATCATGGCCATCCACCGTCACCGCGTCCCAACCTTGGGAGATGAAATATCCTTCGGCGTTTTCGCTTTGGGTCACCGCCGCCATCGCGTCCAGCGTCACATCGTTGGAGTCGTAGATCAAAATCAGGTTGTCCAGTCCCTGATGGCCGGCGAAGGCGATCGCCTCTCGTGCCACGCCCTCCTGCAGGCAGCCGTCACCTAACAGGGAAACCACATGGTGGTTGAAAATCGTGTGCTCCGGCGTGTTGAAACGGGCCGCCGCACGCTTGCCCGAGAGCGCGAAGCCCACCGCATTGCCCACCCCCTGGCCGAGCGGACCGGTCGTCGCTTCCACCCCCGGCGTCTCGCCAAACTCCGGATGCCCAGGTGTGATCGCATGCAGTTGGCGGAAATTCCGCACGTCGTCGCGCGATATCGCATAGCCCGCCAGATGCAGCCAGCCATACAAAAACATCGAACCGTGACCCGCCGAGAGGAGGAAGCGGTCGCGATTGAGCCACTTCGGCGCGTCCGGATTGAAGCGCAGGGTCTGGCCAAACAGCACTGCCCCAATCTCCGCACTGCCCAGCGGCAGTCCCAGATGGCCGGAGGAACAGGCGTGGATGGCATCAATGGCAAGGCCGCGGGCTTCCTTGGCGGCTTGGGCTAACAGGGGGGTGTTCATAAATTCGGAGATGGTGGCGGCGCTCGCGGCGGACTGCTGTGCGGCGGATGCGTCCAGCCTAAAATTCCACGCCCGCTTGACAAGCCGTGATTTTCACAAATCACCCGCGTCCTGTGGTCCGGGCGCCAATGCACTGCGTCTGGAAGCCGCAGCTCCTGGCATGGAACGGGACTTGCCAAGTCCCGTCTTCAAGAGGGGCACGGGCAGCTTGCCCGTGTGCC
>JBAXPF010000137.1:0-10686 GCA_037132955.1 Verrucomicrobiota bacterium
AGACGCGGCTCGCACGGCCTGCGGCCGGAGGCGCGCAGCCACTTGGCGTGGCGCGAGCATCCTGCCCGCCGCCTTTCTTCATTTGAATTCATGGTCGTCATTGTTAGGTGGAGTGGTTGTTTTCGTGTCAGGTTATCTGTCAGATCTCAAATGGCGGCGGAAGGGATGGTGTGGCATGGGTGGGTGGGTGGGTGAGTTAATGTCCAGGTGTAAAGGTCACTCCGACCGTTCCTCTAACCATTGTTCGTAGGCGCGTTTGCGCAGGGTGACCACGGCGGCGGCGAGTTGGGTGGCGGATTTTTCCCGGGTCAGATAGAGGGTGAAGCCACCGGGCATTTCGATGACGGCGCTCACGTCGCCGGGATTCCGAAGTTGCACGCGCAGGACGTTCTGCAATTCGCCCGGCAGGTCCTCGAAATAGAACTGCGGTTTTTCCTCGCGCTGCGGCGTGGCATTGTCGGGGGCGGCGAGTGTTTGGGCAACCTGCGCGGTCGCTTCCACGGAATAGACACCGGCCTGGGCCTTGACCGTCGTGGGGACGCCCGGCTGGGCCGCTTGTTGGGCGCGCGCCGCTTCCGGCGGGCGCGGCGTGAGCAGCCACACGGATTCGCTCACCTCGGCGGCTTTCGGTTTCGCGGATCCCTGGATTTGTGCGAGGAGGGCGTCCGCCGCTTGGCCGGCTGATTTAGCCGCTAACAACTCCGTGCGGAGTGCGTCCATCGCCTGGCGCTGCGGGGCGTGGAGAGTGTCGTCGTTGTCGTAGCGTCCGCGCAATAGACGTTCGACGACAATGGGCCGTGCCATGCTGCGGGCAAAGCGCGCGGGATCATCGCCCAGCGCGTGTTTGATTTCCGCGAGTATCTCCGGCGCGCGCGTGGTGGTGTTGATGCGCTGCGCTTCAGCCTCGACCATCGCCGGAGTAATCTCCACGCCATAGGCACGTTTGAGCAGCGCTTCTTTGTGGGCCTCCGTTCTGACCCATTGCCCGATCATCAAAGGCGGCATGGTTTCCTCAAACGGCTTTTTGGTTCCGGTGCGGTGCGTGTGATAGACGCGCTCGATCACCGCGCGGTCGGCAGAGAGTGCAGCGAGATCCGCTGCACCACAGGCGAGCGGCAGTAACAGCAAGGCGGCAATGGCGGCGCGTCTAATCATGCATGGATATCCTTTTATCATGGCCGCTGGTAGAGATACGTGTACCGCGGCGGCGTGTAGCTGAAGGTGTCGCTCAAATACCTACGGCTCAAGTTGAAACCGCCCCAAATGAGCATCTCCCGACCGGTCCACACTGCGGTTTGACCCGCGCGCCCGCTGGGTACGTCGCTCGAGGTGAGCCCGGCCCAGAGATCGGAGGCGGGGTTGTAGCGCCCGCTGGGTGCTATTCTAGAATAACTATCTTCGCCCCAGACAATCATTTCGCTGCCCGTCCAGATGGTTGAAGCGGTGCATTCTCCTGCGGGCGGACCGGCGATGGTCATTGCCGTCCAGGCATCGGCTGCGGGATTGTAGCGCGCGCCAGTGTCCAGATAGGTGCCGCCAGGGTAGCCATCACTGCGAAGGCCGGCACCGCCCCAGACAATCATCTCGGTTCCGGTCCACACCGCAGTGTGCGTATTGCGTGCTTGGGGAGCCCCCGTCGTGGTGGTGGTGGTCCAGCTATTGGTCACCGGATTGTAGCGCCGGCCGGTGTCCAAATAACTGGTGAAGTCCCAGTCGTTGCCACCGCCCCAGACAATCATCTCGCTGCCCGTCCACACCGTCGTGAAATAGCCCCGGTTGCCGGGACTGTTGGTGGTGGCCACCGCCGTCCAAACATCCGAGGTCGGATTGTAACGGCCGCCTGTGTCCCGACTGGTCCAGACGCTACCGCTGTTGGAGAAACCGCCCCAGATGATCATTTCGCTGCCCGTCCACACTGCCGTGTGTCTGTGGCGTTCAGTGGGTGCGCTGGTGGTCGTGATCGCGGTCCAGGTGTTGGAGGTCGGATTGTAGCGCGCCCCGGTATTCAAAAACAAATAGATGCTGTCGCGTCCGCCCCAAACAATCATCTCGCTACCCGTCCACACCGCCGTGTGCCAAGAACGCCCGGCGGGGGCGTTGGTGGTGGTGACGGTGGTCCATGAGTTAGTTGTGGGATTGTAACGCGCGCCGGTGTTCAAGGGCGCGTAGCCGCTACCCTCGCCGCCCCAGATGATCATTTCGCTGCCCGTCCACACCGCCGTGTGGTATTTGCGTGCGCTTGGGCCGCTGCCGGTGGCGACACCGGTCCATGTGTTGGAGTCAGGATTGTAGCGTCCTCCATCGTTAAAATCGCTGGTGCCGGTGCCACCCCAGACGAGCATCTCGCTGCCGCTCCACACCGCCGTATGATAATATCGCGTGGCGGGAGCTCCGTCTGCGGCAATGCCGGTCCAGGTGTTGGATATGGGATTGTAGCGCCCCTCCCCGGTCAAGGCCCCGCTGCCCGTGCCGCCCCACACGAGCATCTCGCTGCCGCTCCACACCGCCGTGTGGTTGGAACGCGCGGCGGGTGCGCCGCTGGTGGCGGTGGCGGTCCATGTGTTAGATCCGGGGTTGTAGCGGGCTCCATCGTTCAAATAATTGCCAGCGTAGCCGCCCCAGACAATCATCTCGCTGCCGCTCCACACGGCGGTGTGCTTGGAACGCGCGGCGGGGGCACCGCCGGTGTTGAGCGCGGTCCATGAGTTAGAGGCTGGGTTGTAGCGGGCACCGGTGTTCAGCGGGCTGGCGTTGGTGCCGCCCCAGACGAGCATTTCGCTGCCGCTCCACACCGCGGTGTGGAATTGCCGTGCGGCGGGGGCGTTGGTGGTGCTCACCGTTGTCCACGTGTCGGAGGCAGGGTCGTAGCGCGCGCCGCTGTTCAAATAGCCGCTGGCGTAGCCGCCCCACACGAGCATCTCGGTGCCGCTCCACACCGCCGTGTGAGCGTAACGTGCGCCCGGGGCCCCGGTGGCGTTCACCGCCGTCCAAGTGTCCAAGGTCGGGTTGTAGCACGCTCCGTCGCTCAACGCGGTGCCAGCATAACCGCCCCAGACGATCATTTTGCTGCCCGTCCACACCGCCGTGTGCCTTGCGCGGGCGGCGGGGGCGTTGGTGGCACTCATCGTCGTCCAGACGTTGGTGACGGGATTGAAGCGCGCTCCGTCGTTCAGAGCGCTGCTGCCCATGCCGCCCCAGACGAGCATCTCGCTGCCCGTCCACACGGCCGAATGCTGGTAGCGTGCACCGGGCACGGTGCCGCTGGCGCGTTGGTCCCACACATCCCCGGTGACCACTTTGCCGACTTTGACGTAGCCCGCGCGGCTCAAATTGCCGTCGCTGGCGTTGTTGGAAAGAATCATCCCGCCGCTGGCCACCCCGCTCTGGCCACCCGCGTTCAAGTTGGCCGCCGCCGCGCCGCTGGCTATGTTGGCGGATTGCACCGCGCCGCTGGCTAGATTGGCTGATTGCACCGCGCCGCTGGCCAGTTGCGTGGTACCCACCGCGCCGCTGGCCAGTTTGGCGGAGGTGATAGCGCCGTCGGCCACGGTCTGCGCGGATTGCGCGGTGTCGGCCATCATCGCGTAGCCGACCGCGGCGATGCGCTGGTCGGGGGTGAGCAATTGGAGCCCGTGCTCGCCGTCGCTGAACCAGACGCGGAGCCGCACGTCCGGGTGGGTGAACACCGTGGCGGGAACCTTTTCCATACCCGTCAGCGTGGCATCACCTAACAAAACCGAGTAAAGCCCCTTGGCGACTGGCAGCACGACGCCATTGAGCGGTTCACTGCCGCCGCTGCTGGTCCCGTCGTTGCTCCAGTAACTGGTGGTCCCGGCACCATCGACCAAGGCAAATTTGAACTTGCCGTCACCGTCGAAATTCACGCCGCCCACGGCCACGCGCCCCTGGTAGTTGATGAGTTGCGGAACCTGGGCGCGGGCCGGCACCGCAGAGGCTAACAGGACTGCAATGAGGCTCAGACATCCTGCAGCTCGGCTGAGCTCGCCGAACGCCCTCCGCCAGGATTTTTTCAGGCCAAGGAGAGAAAAGAGCAACAGAAAGGCACCGGGCAGGATGCCCGGTCCACGTGGCGTGGCTGCCGCGTCTCGCGGCAGGCCGTGACTGCGTGCCTCCGGCCGCAGCGCGGATGCTAAGTGCAGGCAGTGCCCCACGCTTGCTTCAAGTATGGGCCAGCCACTGGCACGCGCCGCGAGACGCGGCTCGCACGGCCTGCGGCCGGAGGCGCGCAGCCACTTGGCGTGGCGCGGGCATCCTGCCCGCCGCCTTTCTTCATTTGAATTCATGGTCATGGTTGTTTGATTGAGTCGTTGGTTTCGTGTCAGGCTATCTGTCAGATCTCAAATGGCGGAGGAAGGGATGGTTTGGCATGGGTGGGTGGGTGGGTGGGTGGGATGGAACGTTGAGTATCTGTCAAATGCTTACCGCAAAGCCGCAAAGGTCGCAAAGGGACGCTGAGCAAGACCGGATTTTTTTATAACCCATTCCACTTTGCGCTCCTTGGCGTCCTTTGCGTCTCTGCGGTAAATCTTCAAGTTGCTCGGGAGGTTTCGTCAGTGGCCTCGCCCCTGACTCGGTATTTCTTTATTTCTGCAATCCAAAATTTAAAATCTAAAATCCAAAATTCTCCTCTCCCTCTCACGGTTGGGAGATTTGCACGCGATAGAAGCGGCGCGGGGCGGTGGCGGCGGGGTCGGTGACGGTGCGGGTGGCGCCGGTGTCCACGACGCTGGTGCCGGAGAGCGTTTGCCAGGGAGTGGCGGCGCTCAGGCCGGAGGATGTTAGAACCGTGTAGCTGCGCCCCGCCACCAGCGGGCTGAAGACCAGGGATTTTTGTTGGGGAGAACCGGGCACTTCTTCGATGTGCAAGGTGAAGCGCGACGCGGCGTTGTTGGGCACGGTGCCGGCGGTGAACTCTAACAAGTTATTCTGGCCGTCGCCATCCGGGTCGGCGGTGGGGGCGGCGAGCGGGTTGTTGAGGCCGAAGTATTGTTGCTGCCAGGAGTCGGCCAACCCGTCACCGGCGTAGCTGCCGAAGTTGTCCGGGTTGGTGTCGAGCACCGTGAGGCCGAGGCTGCCGCTCATTCCGCCCCAGGCCCCTTGCACGCTGGCGGCGCTGGTTTGATAGACAATGGCGGCCGTGGCCACCCCGGCGGAGTCGATGCCGGTGAGCTCTCCGCTGAGCACGCTCCACGCCACTTCGAGCGGATCGAGGGCGAGCAGGGTGGCATCGTCGAGGGTCGCCTGGGCGCTGAGTTGGCGGGTGGAGCCCTCATTGATGGTGGCGGGAGTGGCGGCCACCGTCACGCCGGCCACCTCGTAGAGTTGGGCGGCATACCCTTGCTTGGCAATGGCATCCGGCATGGTGGCAGTGGACACGCCGGCCACCCCGCCCACACTGCCGTCGACCGTGTAGTTCGTGCTGGCAGCGTGCTGGCCGCCGGCATCGATGGTCTGCGGGCTGGTGGTGTAATTGGCGCTGGTGCCGGCCATGGCACTGCCGAGGGTCAGGGCGAACAAGACGGCGGCTGTGGGATGTGTTTGCATGTTGAATTAGGGGATGGCAGCGCGTTGCAGCCCTGTTCCAACAGAATAACAGCCCAGGGAGTCCCTCGGCTCATTCCACGGTTCGTCGCGCAACAGGTTTCCGCGACGCGCGCGAAACAGAGCGACTTAGCAAAGCGTGTGCCAACGCTACATGAATCTTCGATATAAATCTAATTATTGGCGCGGGCGGCGCGTGGCAACGCCGCAGACCTTGAAGGCAAGGGGGTGGAGGCGCGCCTCGGGCGGCGCGTGGTTTTCGGTTAATCCGTTAGAAAAAACGGTTAGTACAAGTCATCGCCCGCCAAAAACATCAATTGCTGATGCAAAACGTGCGCAAATTTGCAGTTTTTGAGGCCGTTACATGGATGCGCCTTCCGCCCGCCGCTAGCGCGCAGGCTGGAGATAGCGGCGTTGGGCGGCGGCTTCCGGATTGTGAGGCTCGGCCGTAACATCCGCGCGGGTGTCGGCCAGCAATTCATCGCGAAACTTCGCGATGATCGCTTCCACCGGCCAGGACGAGGCTTCGCCAAAGGCGCAGACGGTCTTGCCATCAATCTGATAGGCAACCGCTTCGAGGGTGGTTAGATCCGCCGGGGTGGCGTCGCCACTGACGAGGCGGTCGGAGATTTTTTTCATCCAGGTGGACCCCTCGCGGCACGGCGTGCACTGGCCGCATGACTCATGGGCGTAGAAGGCATTGAGGTTGTTGAGGACCCAGGACATTTTGCGCGAGTCGTCCATGACGATGACGCCGCCGGAGCCGGCCATCGACCCGCAGGCGGCAATGGTGTCGAAGTCGAGCGGGATGTCCCAGAAGGTCAGCTCACGGGCCGAACCATCAGGATTTTTGAGAGAGTACGTCTCGTCGCAGCGCAGGATCTTGGCGGATGAGCCGCCGGGAATGACCGCTTTGAACTCGCGACCGTCCTTGGGGCCGCCGCACAGGTCATATAACAATTCGCGCATGGTGAGCTTGCCAACCTCGATTTCAAAGTAGCCGGGATTCCTGACATCACCTGACACGCACAGCAGGCGGGTGCCGGTGTTGCGTGGCACGCCGAGCTTGGCATACTCATCGCCGCCCATGCGGATGAGGTGTTTGACGTGGCACAGTGACTCGACGTTGTTGACGATGGTCGGGCACATGTAGAGGCCGAGCGCGGCGGGAAAATACGGCGGCTTGATGCGCGGATACGGGCGCTTGCCCTCGAGGGACTCAATGAGGCCGGTTTCCTCGCCGCAGATATAGGCACCCGCACCACGGTGCACATAGATTTCCACGTCAAAGCCGGAACCGAGGACGTTGCTGCCGAGAAAATTGTGGGCGCGGGCTTCCTCAATGGCGCGCTCCAGAATGAGGGCCGCCTGCGGGAATTCCTCACGGATGTAAATGTAGGCGGTGTGCGCGCCCACCGCATAGGCGGAGATGACCATGCCCTCCAGCAACTGGTGCGGGTCCTGATGGACGATGTAGCGGTCCTTGAAGGTGCCGGGCTCCGATTCATCGCAGTTGCAGACAAGATAGACCGGCTTGGTGTTGTTAGGCGGGATGAACGTCCACTTCATGCCGGTGGGGAAACCGGCGCCACCGCGGCCGCGCAGCCCGGATTTTTTCACCTCCTCGGTGATGTCCTTGGGTTGCATGGCCATGGCCTGTTTCAATTCCCCGTATCCGCCATCGCGCAGATAGCAATCGATGGACGCATCCCAGCCCTCGCGGTCCACATTCTTGAAGATGAGCCGGTATTCGCGTGGGTGGGGTGGTTTGGTGTAGGTGATCATGCGGTGACGCTCCGCCGCAATAGTGGCAGCGATTCCCGCCATGCAAAACCCCAAAGTTGCATTAATTGCTCAGACCGGGCAATTTCCGGCCCGCAAAAGTTCTGAAATATTGCTAACGCTTGTGTTCGGCTGCCTTTGGTCATAGTCTGGGCTCCGCCCCGAGGGCATTATGCACGACATTATCCGCCAGCTTGAAGCGAAACGCGCGGCCGCCCGCCTGGGCGGGGGGAAGCCGCGCATCGACGCGCAGCACCGCAAGGGCAAGCTCACGGCACGCGAGCGCCTCGACTTGCTGTTGGATCCGGAGTCTTTCGAGGAATGGGACATGTTCAAGGAGCACCGCTGCACCGACTTCGGCATGGACCAACAATTGGTTCCGGGTGACGGTGTGGTGACCGGCTATGGCACCATCAACGGCCGCCTGATGTTTGTCTTCAGCCAGGACTTCACGGTATTCGGCGGCGCGCTGTCCGAAGCCCATGCCGAAAAAATCTGCAAGGTGATGGATCACGCCATGAAGGTCGGCGCGCCGGTCATCGGGCTCAACGATTCGGGCGGCGCACGCATCCAGGAGGGAGTGGCCTCGCTCGGCGGTTACGCCGATGTGTTCCAGCGCAATGTGCTGGCCTCCGGCGTGGTGCCGCAGTTGTCCATGATCATGGGCCCCTGCGCCGGCGGCGCGGTGTATTCGCCCGCTCTAACGGACTTTATCTTCATGGTGAAGGATTCCTCCTACATGTTTGTGACCGGCCCGGAGGTGGTTAGAACCGTGACCCACGAGGAGGTCACCGCCGAGGAACTCGGCGGCGCGCTGACCCACGCCACCAAGTCCGGCGTGGCCGACCTCGCCTTCGAGAATGACGTCGAGGCGCTGATGATGCTGCGCCGATTGGTTAGCTTCCTGCCTGCTAACAACCGGGAGAAACCGCCGGTGGTGCCGACCGAGGATCCGGCCGGACGCCTCGAGATGTCGCTCGACAGCCTGGTGCCGGACAACCCGAACCAGCCCTACGACATCAAGGAGTTGATCCTCAAGACGCTGGACGAGGGGGATTTTTTCGAGTTGCAGCCGGACTACGCGAAAAACATCGTCATCGGCTTCGGGCGCATGGTCGGCCATACCGTGGGCATCGTCGCCAACCAACCGCTGGTGCTGGCCGGATGTCTGGATATCAAGAGTTCGATCAAAGCCGCGCGCTTCGTGCGCTTCTGCGACGCGTTCAACATTCCCGTGGTCACCTTCGTCGATGTCCCAGGGTTCATGCCCGGCACGGCGCAGGAATACGGCGGCATCATCAAGCACGGCGCCAAACTGCTCTATGCCTATGCGGAATGCACCGTGCCCAAGGTGACGGTGATCACGCGCAAGGCTTACGGGGGCGCCTACGACGTGATGTCATCCAAGCACTTGCGCGGTGACGTCAACTTTGCCTGGCCCTCGGCCGAGATTGCGGTGATGGGGCCACGGGGCGCGGTGGAAATCATTTTCCGCGACGAGAAAGGCGACCCGGCCAAGATCGCCGCCCGCACCGAGGAGTATAAGGACAAGTTCGCCACGCCTTTCGTCGCCGGCGCACGCGGCTTCATCGACGATGTGATCATGCCGCACGAGACGCGCAAACGCATCTGCCGCTCGCTGGCCATGCTGTTGGAAAAGAAACTGGATAACCCGTGGCGCAAACACGGGAATATTCCACTCTGAAAGCCGAGCCCCATCATGTTCCATAAAATCCTGATAGCCAATCGCGGGGAGATCGCCTGCCGCATCATCAAGACGGCCCGCAGGATGGGTATCCAAACGGTGGCCGTTTTCTCCGAGGCCGACGCGCGGGCGTGCCACGTCGGACTGGCCGACGAGGCGGTGTGCATCGGCCGGTCGCGTGCTCAGGAATCCTATCTGGTGGCGGACAAGATCATCGCCGCCTGCAAGCAGACCGGGGCACAGGCGGTCCATCCGGGATATGGCTTCCTCGCCGAGAACGCGAGGTTTGCGCAGCGCCTGGAGGAGGAAGGCATCGTCTTTATCGGCCCGAAGCATGCGGCCATCGCGGCCATGGGGGATAAGATCACCTCAAAATTGCTGGCGCTTGCGGCCAAGGTCAACACCATCCCCGGGTTCAATGAAGCGATCGACACGCCCGAGCAGGCTCTAACCATCGCCAAGCGCATCGGCTATCCGGTCATGATCAAGGCGTCCGCCGGCGGCGGCGGCAAGGGCATGCGCGTCGCCTTCACCGACGCCGAGGCGCAGGAAGGGTTCAGCAGTTGCCGCAATGAGGCGCTAAACGCCTTTGGCGATGACCGCGTCTTCATTGAGAAATACATCGAGGAGCCACGCCACATCGAGATTCAACTGCTGGGTGATGCCCACGGCAATTGCGTCTATCTGCACGAACGCGAGTGCTCGATCCAACGCCGACACCAGAAAGTCATCGAGGAGGCACCCTCGTGCGTCCTCGACGCAAAAACACGCAAGGCGATGGGCGAGCAGGCCGTCGCCCTGGCAAAAGCGGTCGACTACCAATCCGCGGGCACGGTGGAATTCGTCGTCGGCAAGGATCAACAATTTTATTTTCTGGAGATGAACACGCGGCTGCAGGTGGAGCATCCGGTGACCGAGTTCATTACGGGGCTGGATCTGGTCGAATGGATGATCCGCGTCGCCGCCGGCGAGAAGCTGCCGTTTGCGCAGAAAGATATCCAACTCAACGGTTGGGCGCTGGAATGCCGCATCAACGCGGAAGATCCGTTCCGCAACTTTCTGCCTTCCACCGGACGCCTGACCCGCTTCGTCCCGCCACCGGACGCCATCGGCGTGCGGGTCGATACCGGCGTGTGCGAGGGGGGCGAAATCCCGATGCACTACGATTCGCTCATCGCCAAGCTCATCACCCACGGCGCGACGCGTGACCATGCCATCGCGAAAATGCGCGATGCGCTCAATGCCTTCGTCATCAGCGGCGTGTCATCCAATATCGCCTTTCTTGCGGCGTTGATGCAGCACCCGCGTTTTCTAACAGGCGATCTCACCACCGGCTTCATCGCCGAGGAGTTCCCCATGGGCTTCAGTTCGGATAGCCTGGTGCATTCCGATCCGCTGCTGCTGGCCACCGTGGCCGCCTTTGCCCGCAGCCACTACATCGAGCGCGCGGTGCAAACCAGCGGCAAGTTGGCCGGTCACGACCGCAAGCTGGGCAATGCCTGGGTGGTGGTGCTCGGCGACCAGCAGTTTCCATTGACATTGGTAGCCATCGCGGGCGGCTATGCCGTCAGCCACGCCGGCCGGACTTGCGAGCTGAAGTCTGCCTGGCGGCTGGGTGAGCACTTGTTTCGCGGCAC
>JBAXPF010000138.1:0-10617 GCA_037132955.1 Verrucomicrobiota bacterium
GCTATCACATGCAGGAAGCCGGTGCCACCGCCGACCTCGAGATGGCCTACACGCTCGCCGATGGCTGGGAATACCTACGCACCGGCATCGCCGCCGGCATAGACATCGATGCCTTCGCCCCGCGCCTGTCGTTCTTCTGGGCTCAGGGCAAGAACCACTTCATGGAAGTGGCGAAAATGCGCGCCGCCCGCGTGCTGTGGGCCAAAATCGTCAAGACTTTCAACCCGAAGAATCCGAAGTCACTCGCCCTGCGCACCCATTCGCAAACGTCCGGCTGGAGCCTAACAGAACAAGACCCGTTCAACAACATCGCGCGCACCTGCATCGAGGCGATGGCCGCCACCCTCGGCCACACCCAGTCGCTGCACACCAACGCGCTGGACGAGGCGATCGCGCTGCCCACAGACTTTTCCGCACGCATCGCCCGCAACACCCAGATATTCCTGCAGGATGAAACCTCGATTTGCCGCGTGATTGATCCATGGGGTGGCTCGTATTATCTTGAGGCCCTGACCGATGCTCTCATCCACAAGGCGTGGGCGCATATCATGGAAGCCCAGGAACTCGGCGGCATGTCCAAGGCCGTCGAGGCCGGCATCCCGAAAATGCGCATCGAGGAAGCGTCCGCCCGCCGCCAGGCGCGCATCGATTCCGGTGAGGAAACCATCGTCGGCGTCAACAAATACCGCCTCGCCCAGGAGGCCCCGATCGACATCCTCGACGTGGACAACACCGCCGTGCGGCTCTCACAGATCGAACGCCTCAAGAAACTGCGCGCCGGGCGCGATGAGACGTGCTGCCAGGCGACTCTAACGGCCCTCAGTGCTTGTGCCGGCGGCGGCGCAGGCAATCTGCTTGCCCTTGCCATCGAGGCGGCTCAGGCTCGCGCGTCACTCGGTGAAATCTCCGACGCCATGGAAACACATTTCGGCCGCTACAAAGCCGTCATCCGCACCATCTCCGGCGTCTATGGCAAGGAATTCAGCAACCAAGGCGATATGCAAGACATCCCCGATCTCATCCAGCAATTCGAGACCCTCGAAGGCCGCCGCCCACGCCTCATGGTCGCCAAAATGGGCCAGGACGGCCACGACCGTGGTGCCAAGGTGGTCTCCACCGCCTATGCCGACATGGGCTTCGACGTCGATATCGGCCCGTTGTTTCAGACCCCCGAGGAAACCGCCAAACAAGCCGTGGAAAATGATGTCCACGTTGTCGCCATGAGTTCACTGGCCGCCGGCCACAAGACCCTGCTGCCCCAGCTCGTCGCCGAACTCAAGAAACTCGGCCGCGAGGATATCATGGTCGTGTGCGGCGGCGTCATCCCCGCCCAGGACTACGACTTCCTCTATCAAAACGGCGCCGCCGCCATCTTCGGCCCCGGCACCGTCATCCCGGACTCCGCCCGCAAGATCCTCAAGCTGTTGCTGGAGCAACTCGGGTAAGGAAGCAGCTACAACCCTTGCTTGGCACGCAGGTCGTTGATTTTGGGATCGTAGACGTTGAACTCGATGCGATTGAAGGCGGCGAGCTTGAAGGTGGCGGTGCCGAATGTCTGGCTGTGCCCGGTGATACCATCCCGGGTCATGGCATCGAAACAAAATACAATGGACGAGCCGTCGCCAAACCATGCGCGCACATCGCCATTGCGGCGGATGGGTTCTTCGAGCGAGGCGGGTTTGAGGACGATGTTGCGGACGCGGGCCACCGGCAACTTCACCTCGGCAAAGGGAGTTTTGATAGAGATGACGCCCTCCACAATGGAGGTCACCTCCCCGGCGATCGAATCGCCATTGCGCAGTTTCATGCGACCATCGGCGGCGGGTTTGGGTTTGGGTTCGGGCAGGGTCGGCTCCTGGTTGCCGCGGCCCATCTGGAAGCGGCGGAAACCCATACCCACGCCAAGCATGGCCGCGTTCTCGTCGGCGAATTCTTCGAGGACGCCGTCCCATGAGGTCACCTTGATGGCGGAAATGCGCAACGCTTCACTGCCCTGCGGGGCACCCTGCGGGGCACCCTGCGGGACAAACTGGATGCATTTGCCAAATTTGGCCTTGGCCACGCCCGGATCTTTCCACAGCAAGGCGAAGCGGCCGTTGACATACAAACACACACTGCCGGAAATACGGCTGGCCCGCACTTCCAGCCGGACCTTTTCGTTGTCCTTGAATTCCGGGATATTCGCCCCATCACTGCCCTGCATGGCGGCATTCTGTCTGCGGATGCCGGCATACGACCCCTGACAATTTATCTGATAGCCAGTGGCGGGATTTTCCGCGGCAACGTCATCGGCGAAGAAATTGAAATTGAATGCGAGTCCGCCCCGCCATGCGACGTCGAAGCTGATGCTGCACTCGTCAGGCAATCCCACATCCCTGCCAATGCCAACGCCCTGGCTGCCACTCACCCGCAGGACGCCGTGTTCATAGGTCCACGCGGCGGTCTTGGCTGACTGCACCCAGCCGTCGAGCCCGGTGGGTCCGCTGAAAACCAATGCCGGCCGCGGGTCAATCACCACCTCTCTAACCATCACGCGATGGAAGCTCAGGCGTCCGGCATACCAGGTGTCCAGGGTGATGTTATCATCGGTGACGGCAGCGACCTGGCCGCGCACACAATCCCCGTTCATGAGCGTGAGGGTGGCCTCATGGGTCGCATTGAACTCCGGCAGCGTGGCCGGCAGTGACACCTCCAAAACGTTCTTCAACCAAAACGGTGCCGGCTTTTCAAGGAGAGGGGACGTCCACACCAGTTGCTCGGCAGTGAGGCCGCCAAGGGTGCCGGAGAGTTGGTCCATCGCCTTGTTGGCGAAGCGGATGATGGACGGTGGTTCCGCGCCAACCGCGCCGGCCAGCGTGCAGGCAACAACACTAACTAAAAGACGGAAGTTCATGGCTCTTTGTCCTCCTTGGATTTGGGACTCACGCGCTCGAAGGCGGAGACACCATCGCGCCGCAGCGTCAATCTGCCTAACAACGGATGGGTGGCCTCGACCTGCTCCGCAGAGAACGCGCAAGAGGAGACATGGAGTGAGCCACCGCCGCGCAGGAGGATGATGAAGGGTTTTTTAGTGACCTCCGTCGCTGGGGCTTTGGTGCCGGCAAAAAACAGGGTGGAAATCTCCGCCTCCGGCACTTCGAGGGCATCCTCTTGGAAGGCACTCTTGAAACCATAGAGCATTCCGTCAGGCCCCTTCTTGGCCTGCAGGAAACGGCCGCTGAAGCGCTCGCCCTTGATCCCTATCAAGGCATCCTTGGTCGCATCGCCGCGGTCCTCGGTGCGGCGGCGTTCCCCCTTGAGATTCCAGTCCAGCACCTCGAGTTTGCTGATCTGGACTTTCGACGCCTCGCCAACCATGCTTTCAAAACCGATGCCGCCGGCCGCTGGTGGCTTGGCCACGGGATCCTTGAACGAACCTTCCGGCTCGTCGTTGAGAAAGAGTTGCAGCGTCCGGCTAGGGCGATCCACGCGGATTTCAATGGTCAGGCGCTTGCCGGGATATTGTTGGGGCAAGCGGTTGAGCGTGGTGATGGTGGTGTAGCGCCGGCCGCTGGACGACTCCCGCTTGATTTCAATGCCGGCGGCATTGAACTGCAGGTAATAGCGATCCGGCGGGAGTTGCGCGTTGCCGGGATCCGCCGCAAAGTAGCAGCGCAGGTTCGGATTGTTATCCCAACTGAGGTTGAAACGCACGACAAACTGCGGCGGCACATCAAAATCGCGGCTGATCCTGCCGCTACCTCTCACCTGCAACGCGCCATTATCGAAGGTCCAGTGCTCGGCGCTCGCCGGCTCGCGGACCCAACCGGTGAGTCCGTCAGGCCCGGCATAAATCACTCTCGACTGGTGGACGCCCAGTTGCAACGAATAGAGCAAGTTGCGGGGGATGACGACGCGCCCCGCAGCGCCTGAAACCAGCGTCAGGTTGTTGTCGTCGATGGCCTCGATATCGCCCGGCAGCACATCCTCGTTAGTGAGGGTGACGCAGTTGGCGGCGCTGCCGGTTTTTCCCGCCGCCTCGCTGAAAACCGCTTTTCTAACACCCTCACCACTCACCGAGATCGCTTCCGGCGAGAGCGGGGTTTCAAGCAACACCGAGCCGTTTTCGCTGATGGAGCGGACGTTGCCTGACAGACGTTGAGCCCCCTCAAGGAAGACATCGTCGGCCACCAGGGCCAGCGGCATGCCACCGGCCAGGGTGGACAGCACGCACAGGATGGCGCTATTTTTGTTAGAACTGCGGATCCCAGTCATCGAGGAAGTTGTTAGATGGTTGAAAATCGAGGATGGTGGCGGCTTCGAGTTTGAGGTCAATTTCGCCGGCGAAGGGGGTGAGGAGCTTGAGGGATGAGGCATCGCCGGTGATGGGCTTGCCGGTGACATTGCCGAGCGGGTCGAAGCGGACAATGATGCGCTCGGCGCCGGGTTCCTCGGATTTGGCCAGGCTGTTGCTGGCGAAACGCACTTCGGCGATGTCCGCGAGCGGGAAATTGAAGTCACCGAATTTCCCGTGCAGGCGGACCTTGCCATTTTGGAAGCCGGTGACTTTACCCGAGAAGCGATCGGTGCCATTGGTGAGCAGGACGATATCCTGATCCTCCACCTGCATGCTGCGGGCGGAATCCGTCATGCCGTTCCACTCGGCGATGAGCACATCAGAAATCCGGAGTGGCGCATTCTCCATCTGGGTGAGAAAGCCGATGCCGCCGCCCTTGCCGGCATAGTTGCCATGTTCAGCCAGGCCCGACTCGGACCACTGCATGGCAAATTCGCCATCGACGTAGAGCAAGATCGTGCCCTTGAGTCGGTCACAACGGAGTTCAAAAGTGGCGGCCCCCGATTCGGTCAAGCGGATGGTGGGATTGTTCACCTGGAGGCGATCGACGGTGGGGTTGCCCTTGTCATCGAAGCCACAGCGGAGCATGACCGCGTAACCCGAGTTGATCTGAAGGACATAACAATTGCCGAACAACTGTGGAAACGAGGAGGTGTCGCCGGGGCCGAGACGGTTCATCATCAGGCGCTTTTGCGCCACCTCCCTGGCATTCCTGTCCGCAGCATCGGCGACGGCGGCAGGCTTCGCCGGGCGGGCAAAATCCGCGTGAAACGCCAAGCCGAGCATGAGACGGTTGCGCCAGGCCAGCCTGAAGCGGAGAATCGAGCGATCCGTCATGCCGCTCTTGCGGACCAGCGCGGTGGAGGCCTGCTTGTGGTTCCAATACCACGCTGCCCCGGAAAAATCCCAGCGCGGGATGGCGGCATTTTGAACTTCCTTCGGCTTGGCCTCATCGTCGCCCTCTGCAGCTTGCTCCGGCACGGCTTTCTCATCATCCGCGGCAGGCCGGGCGGCGGCGGCTTGGCCATCGGCCGCGACCGGGGACGCCTCCGGAATGCCATCCGGAAAGTTCGGATGAGTCATGAGCCAACCGTCCTCGGAATACGGACCGTGATAGAGAACGCGACCGCCAAGTGGCATGGGTGCCACCATGCCGACCCGGTTGCGCGCGATGTGCACCACTCCGGCAAAGGGCGTTTCCACGGTGACCGTATCGTCATCCAGTGCGACGAGCGTTCCGGGAAGGCGGTCGCCATTGATCAATGCCACATGCGCCAGCGTGCCGCTGGATTTGTCCGGCCGCCCGGCATGCAGAATGATTTTCTGGATCTGGGCGGACTTGAACTCGCCGGGTGCTGTTAGGTCCGGACGTTGCCAAACCGCCACCATCCCCTCCTTGATGCCTTGGAAGGATCCATGCAGTTGGTCACCATTGACAAAGCGCAGCAAGTCCTGGCGGGGTTCGGGAGCCGCGACAGCCAGCATCCATGGGAGGCTGACTAACAATGAGATAACAGGCGGACGCATCATTTTTCGTAGATGGGCAGATAGCGGTAATTGAGGGCCAGCGAGAGCAAGGCACCGGCGGTATTGAAGGAGGCGCCCTGATTGCCGGGAAACGCCCCCTCGCGGTTTTGGATGGTGCCCAGGTAGCGGATGTTGCGCGCGTTCCACTCACGCCAGGTCTCCTCATCCGCATGGAACAGCGCCTGGGACATGTAATACTCGTAGTAGTAGGGATAATATTTCTCCCGATAATCGAGATTCTTCTTCAGATACTCCAGACTCGCCTTGTACCCCTTGGCGTCCTTCTCCTTGGCCAGCGAATAACACAGCAGTCCAATCGCTGTGAGCGTCGGCTTGCCACCGGATTTGGAGGTGTAGCCGTAGGATCCGTCATTACTGCGGCACGACGCCAAAAAGCCCAACCCCTTCTTGATCGCCTCGTCGGGCACCGGCATGCCGGCATTGCGTGCGGCAAACAACGTGACCATGTTGCAACCCGTCACCGTGGTGTCCGCATCCTTGGATTGCGGGGTGTAGCGCCAGGCATTCTGGCTGTTGCGTTTCTGGGCGCTGAGAATGAGCTCCACCGCCTTTTTCAGGGCCGGCGCGATCTTCGGATTGTCGATCACGCCATAAGACTCCGCCAACGCCTTGGTGGCGAAGGCGTGGTTATACATGCTCGATCCGATGTAGCCGTTAGACGCATCCTGCTGGGTCAGGATATAATCAATTCCGCGGCGCATGACCTTGGCATAAGGACCATTGTTAGGATCCTCGCCGTGGGCCAGGAAGGCCGCCACACACAGGCCGACTGCGGCCGGTTCCGCGCCGGTGCTGTCATTCCATGAGCCTTGTTCATTTTGGGATTTGGCCAGGTATTGCAGCCCCTTCTCATAGATGGACTCCGCCTGCGGCGGCACGGTGTCGTCCTGCCGACGGGTGATATCCTGGCCGCAAGCCACTGCCGCCGAGACCCAAACCCAAAATGTGATATAGCTGCGCATAACTCAAACAACGGATAACTGATAACTGATAACTGCCCCCGGCGAAGCCGGCATTACTTGACTTTTTTCTCCAAGCCGCGGTTGTAAGCATCCAAGGCAGAGCGGAATTCCTCGGGCAGGGCACGACCGGCGGTGCCGGCGGCCTTGGGGATGCGGCGCACTTCGCTTTTGCCGTCGCCAGCGCCGCCGGTGGCTTCATTGGCAGCATCGGAGCCACCGGTCACGCCGCCGCCGCCCTTGGCGCTGGGTTTTTTGCCTTTTTGGGGTTTATCGCCCTCCTTGCCATCTTCGCCCTGCATCATTTTTTCCATCATGTCCATCATGGCACCGCCGGACTTGCCACTGCCTTGTTGTTTCTGACGTTCCTTGGATGCCTCAAAGATTTTTTCGATCACGTCGGTTTGTGCGGCCAGGGTGCGACCGCCGGTATCATACTCTGCGAGCCAATCGGTGGCCTCGTCCATTATGCCTTCCACTTCCTTGAACAGCTTGATGACCATCGGGATGGTTTGCTCAATAGCGATCTGTTGCACATCGGCGGCGAGTTCGTCCTGCTCGTTGGCCACCTTGGCCGAGCCCTGATGGTGCTTGGCGACCGGATCGTCCGGCGCGGCGAGCCCGTCCGGCTTGGGTTCTTCGCCCAAACCGGCGGCGACCAGAGCCAGTGAAACAGCAACCCATGTTAGAAAATGTTTTTTCATGAGTTGGGAGCGGGCCGGGGGGTGCGGCGGAATTGTTCGAGGGCGCGGGTGCGGGCACGCAAGTCCTGTTGCTGCTGGATCATTTTCATGACGCGCAACATGAACTCGAGATCCTCATCCTCAGGGCTGGACGCCCCGCCGTCGCCGCCGCCGCCGCCCTCTGGGTCATTTTTCATTTCGCCTTCGAGTTTTTTGGCCCACTCGGTGAGTTTGGCGGACCATTGCTTGGCACCCTCGGTGGCGAGGTAAGAGTGATTGTCACGCAGGCGACTGCGCACGTCATCCAGGCCCATATCAATCTTGGATTCACGCATTGCATCAAAGATCTGCTTGAACGCGTCTTTTTCGGTGCGCGCGAAATAGTGTCCCAAGTCCTCCTGAATCCAACGCACATCCGAAGCCGTATCGGTTTGCTGGCGGTTGGCTTCCTTGAGGCGGCGGGCGTCCTTGGGGTCGATATCGCTGGCCCTGGCACCCAGCAGGCTGGCAAAACCCTCGATCAAGGTACCTGCAACGGCCTCTTCCTCGGTGGCGGCCTTTTTCAAGCGATTGACAAAAGTGCCGGCCTCCATGCGGCGGTTGGCATCATTGGCTTTGTCGATGGCTTCCTTCATCTTATCGACCACCTTGGCCTGCTCGTCCTTGGCTTTGTCCACATCCTTGGAGGCCTTTTCCGGAGTGTTAGATTGTTCCTGGGCATCGGCCAACTTTTCCTGCACCTTGGGCATGTCAGCCGAGGAGAGTTCCTGCATGGATTTGAGGGACTCGGCGATTTTCTTGAGGGTTTCCTTGTCGATATCGCCATTGCGGGTGGCATCCTTCATGAGTTGCTCGGTGCGCTGGGTGAGTTCCTCCATACGGCGGGTGTTTTCCTCCTCCGACTGTTCCTGGGCGGCGAGGCGCTTGCGATTTTCCTCGGTCTGGAGGTCTTCGCCCTTGAGGTCATCGAGACGTTGGGTTTCATCCAATTGGTTGCCCTCGCGGCGGGCCAGATCTTCCAACTCGGTGATGACGCGGTCAAACTGGCTTTTCAACAATTGAGCATGTTCATCACGGGTCAGCACATAGATCACCACGGGCTCGGAATAAACCCGGCCACGCCCGGGAAAATAATCCTGCGCAAACCCGCGCAGCGTGATTTTCTGGGGCGCAATGCCGAAAGCTTTGGGCGAAAACGCGGCCTTGCGGCCAATCCGCTGCTGCTGGGAGGCCCCCTCCACGAGTGTCAGTTCCCCTTTGGCCGGCGCCTCCCCGGTCGGCTTGGTGAATTCACCCGACCACTCGATGCCTGCACGCTGGATGCCAAAATCATCCTCGGCCAACACGTCAAAATCGAGGGTTTCCTCGGGCAACATCACCTTCTGCCGCTCAATGCCCTGGAGATAACAGTTAGGAGCGGCGTCCGCCAGCGCATCCACCCGCAAGCGGAAGCCCGCTTCCCCGGCCAGTCCGTCGTTGGCGATCCAGGCGAAGGGAATCTCAAACGCCACCTTGCCCACATCAAAATCCGGCGTGAGCGACTCGCAACCGTGGTGCGTCAGCACTCCCTGCAATGGCGTGTAAACGACCGCCGCCGCCGGGACCTTCTGTGGACTGGCCGCGGCCCCCTCGCCCTCGGCGGAAAGCATGGCGCGGGTCGGACCAAAGGTGGCGCTGGCCAAGGCACGGTCGGTGGTGAGCCTCACGCGCACGCGGCTGCCTTCCACGGCGCTGAGCACACCGTTGCTGAGGTCAACGGTATGTTCGGGGATGTTCAGATAGGCGGGCGGGCTGACGATGGCGGCCACCGCCTTGACGGAGGGCCGCGGGATCGGCTTGACGCTCAGCAGATGCACGGCATCCCCGATATAAAACACCACTTGGCCCGGATCCTGCTGGCCTGGAAAACAAAATTGATAGGTATGACCGTCGAGGCTCGCTCTAACCGGAGGTTGCAAGCCGTAGCGACCGGTGGCGTCCGCCGGCTCTTGCTCGGAATCCTTGGAAAGGTGCAAGGATACCTCAAAGGCCTCGCCATACGGCACGGTCAGATAAGCCAGCGGTTGGTCCAGGCGGGTGAAGGTGTAGCGCTCCGTGTTGGAAAGCGGCATGAGCCAGCGCTTGAAGGCATTGATGCCGGCATGGGGCGTGAGCGTCAACACCGCGGCGACGCCTCCCCCAAGCACCAGCAACGCCAACGCCCAGCGCCGGTGGCGGGGCGGCGGCAGCGCCCCGTCGAGCTTGCGGCGTCCGACCTCGGCCGCCACCACTTCCATCGCGGCGGCCCGCAAGCGGGGCGAGAGGGAGTCAATATCTTCCTGCTGGTCTTGGAGTTCGATGACGCCGAGCAGGCGATCGCCCAGGCCGGGAAAGCGCCGGGCAATCAGGCGCGCCAACTGCGCCTCGCGCCGGTGCCGCCACACCCAGCGGTGCAGCCAATACGGCGCAAACACGGCAAACAACGAGGTGCCGCTCATGAGAATGGCCAGGCGCACCGTCGCCGGTGTCATCCAAATCCGATCCAACCCGTAAACTAACAAAAATGAAACCAGCAAACCGGCCATGCCCGCCGCACCGGCCTCGAAGATTTTGACCCGCCAGAGGTGGCGGCGGAACTCCTCGAGTTGCTGGCGCAGCGACTCGGGAATGGCAACCGTGGCGGCGGGCGGGGTGTTAGATCGGGACATGGGAGAGAGTCGGCGCGCAATCGCGGGCGCTTGGCGGATGGTTCCAAAAAAAACTGCGGATTTCCAGAAGATTCCGCCGCGGGAAGTATCGCCGGTTTTAGCGTCGCCGCCAACCCGGTTTGCTTGATTCGGCGGGAAGTCGCAGATTTTAGCCAATCCACGCGCTATTTTTCGACTTTCCCGCATGACTTTCCACGACTAGGGTCCGCCCGCAATGAGTGGCTGTAGCACAAACCAAAACGAGGATGGATCCCCGCACCAGGAGAGAAAACCCTCCTGGATCAAGGTGAAGTTGCCCAGCGACCCGACCTTCTGGTCCACCAAATCGTTGGTCACCGACCTCAAGCTGGTCACCGTCTGCGAGGAAGCCCAGTGCCCGAACCGCTGGGAATGTTGGAGCCACG
>JBAXPF010000139.1:0-10537 GCA_037132955.1 Verrucomicrobiota bacterium
CTCAGTTGGGTCAAAGCCCCCACGCAGGGCGCTCACAGCGAGCAACAGCATTTCAACCAGTATTCCGTCTATTGCTATGGCAACCGCAAGATCCAATGTCTGGACCGCTTGTTCAAGAAGACGGGCAACCCGTTGTTCGAGCAACTCAAAAACCGCGTCATGCAATTGAATTTTTTCACCCAAATCCCCGATGGCACCTACATGGGCGCCATGACCGAAGCCATCGCCGATCCCTGGCTCGAGCGCGGCCAGGGGGTTGAATGGCGCGGCAGCCCCTACACCAGCGAATTGGTCGCCGACCTGATGCTGCAGCTCATCGAGATGAACCTGGTGACAAAACCGTGATGGACCTCACTTGGCCACAGGTGCCAGTGGCTTGATGAGGAGGTTCTTCACTTCGCTCTGCGTGCGGTAAGTCGCCAGGCCGAGCGGCTTGCAATACTCGATCTCACCGAAGCGCAGGTTGAGCTTCTTGCCCGTGGTATCGGTGTCAAAAATCTCCTTGTCGTCGACAAATCCCCTGAGCCGGTTCTCACGGACTTCCATGCGGAAGCGATACCACTTTTTCATTTCGAACTCGATCCAGTGGGTGGTCTCGTTTTCATCCGCCGATTGGAATTGGATGCAGGAGATGCCGACGCAGGTGCCGCCCCACCCGCCTATGACGAATGTGACGAACGATTCGGCATTGCGGACGGGAACGGTGAGGGCGGCGAAAAAGTCGTCGCCCTCAATGCGGCGGGCCTCGAAGGACACCTCGTAATCCTTGACCGGCAACTCGGCCTTGCCGGTGTAAACCACGCCGGTCATGGGCTGGCCAATACCCAGCACCAGCACGCCCTCCTTGAGGGAGACCGGGCCGTGCTGCTTCATCTCTTCAATGACTTTCCAGTCCTTGAGTTCGCTGCCGGTTAGAAAATTGAGCGCGGCGGCCGCGGGGATGGCAACGGGCGGATCGGCCGCATGGCCGAAGGCGGTCAGCGCGAGGATGAAGGTGAGGGAAAAGAGGCCGGCGTGCATCCGGACCAGTGTGCGCCTGTGCGGTAGTTTGCCAAGGCGAATCATTCAATTGAAATATCACCGCCCGCGCCTCCGTTGTAGGGAGGCGGATTTTCCGCACCAAACCACCGCCACCAGCATGATAAGCACGATGCGAAAGATGCGCCGATACCAACAACTGTTCGCCAGCGCCTTGGTCGCCGGCCTAACGACTCACGCGTTTGCCCAGGATCCGGCGGGTGATGCGTCGAACTGGCGGGAACTATCAAGACTTGGCCACGCCAGCACGCGTGGCACCACCGCTTTCTGGGGTGGCATGCCGGAACTCAATGCCAAGGCGAAGATCAAAGTGCTGGATGTGGACGGCCCCGGCGTGATCACCAGCATCCATGTTTCCGCCATGTCTGCCGCTGGCGTTCAAGGATTCGTGTCACCCGCAGTCACGGGGCTGATCCTGCGCGTGTTCTATGACGGCCAAGTCAAGCCCGCCATCGAGATGCCGCTGATGGACTTCATGGCCGACGCCGAGTGCAGGAGCCAGTATTTCTCATCGGT
Source organism: Verrucomicrobiota bacterium (assembly GCA_037132955.1). Taxonomy (GTDB): domain Bacteria; phylum Verrucomicrobiota; class Verrucomicrobiia; order Verrucomicrobiales; family Akkermansiaceae; genus Luteolibacter. Next base: position 1,555 of record JBAXPF010000139.1, read on the forward strand.
CTTTCTATCAAAAGTGAAGGAGTCCCACAATTGCCGCATTCCCCTGCCCTTCCGCCAACATGTGACCCTCGAGGTGGAGAATCCCGGCGACAAGAATGTCACCGGTTACATCGAACTGACCTACGACGCGGTGGACGCGATCCCCGCCGACAGCGGATACCTCCACACGGATTACCGCTCCGGCAACTTGTCAGCCAAACAACCCAACACGATGTTCGAGTTGGACAAGCCCGGGGTCATCGTCGCCCACTGGCTGCAATATGAAACGGAAAAGGCCCGCGACGGCCAACTCATCTGTGAGGCGGACCAACAGTTCTTTCTCGATGGCGATGTGAAGCCCACCCTCCAATCGATGGGCAGCGAGGATTTGTATGGCGGCTCGTGGGGGTTCATCGAATCCAAAGGCGACGGCCAATACACATCGGTACTGCGCAATGAGTTAATGGGCACCCATGGCTCGCGCATTGCCGTGCTGCGCTGCCGTAACCGGGATGCGATCTCATTCCGCAAGTCCTGCAAATGGCTGCTCACCTGGGAAAACGACGGCTGGGCCGTCGACAAGTTGGGCGATTCTCCCATTCCCTACCGCCATTGCGTTTACTATTACGCCAAAGATTGATAGATCCCTTCGTAGGCGCGTTCGTGAGAACGCGGGGAGCCAGGGTGAAGCGGGGCCAAGATAACCACTGAAAGAACTGATGCCACTGAGAACACTGATTAATTTTTGATTTAGGATTTAGGATTTAGGATTTTCGGTTCTTCATGGATGGTTGTAGGTTTGGCTGGCGGGTGCGGTTATTTTCCGGAGATGACATTGAGCCAGGTGAATTCCTCGCGGAAGACGGGTTTGGCCTCCTTGAGAGATTCCATCACCAGATAGAGCCGGCGCGGAACCGGGGCGGTTGGGGGGACGATGAAAGAGATATTTTGGGTGGCGTGGCAGCCCGGTTCGATCTGGCAGGGGATATCGGTGCCGGCCACGGCCAGCGGGCCATCGGGCCGGTCCCAGTGTGCGCTCCAGCGCAAAGTCAGCTGGTTGCCAAAGAGTCCACCGTTGAACACCTCGATGTGGCGTTCCACGGGCTGGCCGACGGTGCAGTCCGGAAGCTGATAGGGCCATCCGGCCCGGCCCTGCGCCTCGTCGCGGGGCGGGTCCGGATTGGTCGCCAAAAGATCACGGTCCTGTAGCAGATAGGGATGCAGGCTGCGCTGGGTGAAGACCACGATGGGCGAGCCCCAGCCGTCCACGCCGTCCTTGCGATCGGAATGATTCTGGGGTTTCCATGCGTGCAAGTCATGGTTCATGCCCTCGAGGAAATTGGGCCAGTAATTCAGCCAGCACCAGCCGGCCATGTAGCACCAATCGTTCATGCGCAGGGTGCGCACGCCGACGGCGAATTCGCCCATGCTGTTGCGGTCCCAGAAGTGCTCGCCCATGCCGCGGATGCCCTTGCCCGCGCCGACCTTTTCCTGGATGTTGGTGTAGTGTTCCATGATGAAGGCATGGCCGCCCTTGACGCCTTCGACCCGGCCGCTGCCCAGATCGTGCAACTCAAACACCAGCGGGTGCAGGTCGTCCACCTCGCGCAGGTCGTCGATGGCGGCGCGCCATGACCAGGCGGCGGCGCGCGGTTCGCGCACCTCGTTGGTCAGCGAATAACGGGCCAGGCTCGGGTGGTTGCGGCAGAGGCGGCCCAAGTCCTGATAGGTCGTGGGGCCGTAGGCCGGGTTGTAGCGGCTCAGGTCGTTGCCCCACACCGGGGCCTCCGCCACGAACATGAAGCCGGTCTCGTCGGCGGCATCGAGCATCGTGGTGGTGGGCGGCGAACAATGCAACCGGTTCATGTTGATGCCGATGCGCATGTATCGCCGCCAGGTCTCCGGGCAACCGGTGGCGGGCCCGGTGGGCGGCAGGAACGCCGCCGCCCGCCCGTAGCTGTCGTAATAACTGATGCCGCCCTCGGGCGTGCCGTCACTGATGCCCGTGACGCGCACGCCATTGACCGTGTAGTAGAACGGCCCCTCGGCGTGCTCAACAAAACCGAATCGCTGCGGAAATTTTTGCCAGATCCTTGTTTCCTCGCTGACCGTTAGATCGAGCGTGTGCAGTTGCGGGACGTAGTCCTCGCGGAACGGAATGTTGGGCCACCAATAACTATCAGGTCCGAGGCTCCAGGCCACCGGTCCCAGCGCCACCCGGGTCACGCCCCGCGCGGGCAGCGTGACCTCGACGGGCGCGATGGCCGGATACTTCCAGTCGCGCTTGTTCCATGACGTGAGCGCGGCGCCGAGCGTGACCTTGCGCTCCCGGGTCGTGGCATTGCGCAGCCACACGGCGCAAAGCAACTGTTGTTTTACCACCGACGGTTGGACGAACACTTCCTGCACCTGCACCGCAGGCAGCACCACCAGCGCGATGGAGCGCAGGATGCCATAACCGACCTTTGAATTGCCGTGCCAGTCGCACCAGGTGTCCGCCTCGGTGCGTGACGCGGGGCCGCCGCCTTCGGGAAAATCCCAGCCGACGGCCACCTCGGCGGTCTTGTTCTGGCCAGGTTTCAGATAGTGGCGGCGGTGATACGCCTTGACCTGCAAGGTCTGCTGTTTTCCGGCGACGGCTTCGTCCGTTAGATCCATCTCGAACGCCACCTGCGGACCGTGGTGCTCGCCGACTTTTTTGCCATCCAACATCACCTCGCAGCCGTGGGAGACGGCGCCGAAGCGCAGTAGCACCACCTGGCCCTGCGCCGCGGCGGGCATGTCGATTTTGCGCTCATACAGGACAAAATCCTTCACGTCCTGCAGCACCTGGATGGGCGGCTGCTGGAGATCGGAATTCCAACCGCCGCCGGGCACCTTGACCGGACGCGGCACCCCACCGTCGAGACGGAGTGTCCAGTCCGTGTCCGAGGCCAGGTCCAGGGTCGTCAGCGCGCCCGGTGCCGCCAAGCTCCCAAGCGGAGCGCCCGGTGCGGCAGTCCCCAGCAGCGCCAGAGCGCCGATGCCACTTAACATGATTCTGGCTGCCTGCATATTGCTAGATGTTCATCGGAAGGGATGATACTCGCACCAACGGGGACATCTTGCGGTTTTCCAGGGATTTTAACCACTGAAATGAACCGATGAATTTTGGATTTTCTTCGTGGGCGCGTGCGTGAGAACGCGGCGGATTGAGGTGATGCGGACTAAGAAAACCACTGAGAAGAACTGAGGACACTGATATTGGATAGAGACAGGAAATTTTCGGGCATGGAACGGGACTTGGCAAGAGCCGCTGGCTACGCAGGGTAGGGCGGATCGGCACGGTCCGCCGACTTATCCGCCCGCATGGGCGGTGCCATAGCTGTGGCTTCCAGCCGCAGGGATATCCGCCCGCACGGACGAGGCTGGTAGCCGACTGCGGCTAGTAGCCAGACTGCGACAGGAAGCCGCAGCTACGAACTCATGCGGAGGCGTGGTTCCCGCACATCTCCTGGCATTCGCCTTTTTTGAAACATCGCGTCCCGTGTCCCCGTTGAATGGAGGTGAATTTCCCGCCTCGACCCGCAGCCATTATCATGATAAGAACGATGCAAAGAATAAGAGGAGGACAAGAATGTCTCCCCTCCTTATTGGAGCCACGTTTTCGGTCGTTTGTTCCTGTTTTTGAATTGTCAGCAAGCGCGGTCATCTGCGGGTTGTGCTGCCTGGCAGGCGCGATCGCTGCCGAGCCAGATCATGGCGGGCTGAAGCCAGCGCTCCATTCGTCGCGCCCCGTGGGTGTGGATGCGGCCGTAGCCTTGAAGCTGCGTTGCGAATACCTGATCGATCCGCTCGGCATCGATGCGGTCAAGCCACGCTTGTCGTGGGTCATTGGCGTTTTGAATTCTGAAATCCCAAATTCAACATTCAAAATTCAAAATTCAAAATCAGAACTCCCCAGAGGCCGGAGACAACTTGCCTATCAGGTGCTGGTGGCCTCGACGCCCGGACTTCTGGCCAAGGACCAAGGTGACCTGTGGGACAGCGGCAAGGTGGATGGGGACCAAAGCATCCAGGTGGAATACGCGGGTAAAGCGTTAGAATCGCGGATGACCTGCCATTGGAAGGTGCGGGCGTGGCTGGCTGGCACCACGGACAACGGACAACAGACAACGGACAACGCTGCCACAGGCGAGGCCCCGGCATGGAGCGAACCCGCCATCTGGACGATGGGCCTGCTCGCGCCTAACGATTGGCACGGCAAGTGGATCGGCCGCGATGAAGAGGCGCCATCCGGTGCCGCTGCGGCAGACGCCCGCACCCTGCCGGCGCGTTATTTGCGCCGGGAATTCCCGGTTGACAAGACAATCGTACGGGCCACAACCACCGTGTGCGGCTTGGGATTTTTCGAACTCTATCTGAACGGAACAAAGGTTTCCGATCATGTGATGGACCCCGCCCTGTCAGACTACCGCAAGGCCGTCTATTATGTGACCTTCGATGTCACCAAGCATCTCCAACAAGGACGCAATGCCATGGGCGTGATTCTTGGCAATGGACGGTTTCTTGCGCCCCGCTTGAAGTCGCCGGCGATCACCGTCGATTACGGCTATCCCAAGTTGCTGTTGCAAACCGACATCAGCTATGACGACGGCTCGTCCGCACAGATCGTCAGTGATGAAAACTGGAAAGTCACCACCCAGGGCCCCATCCGCGCCAACAACGAATACGATGGCGAAGCCTATGACGCCCGCATGGAAATGCCTGGCTGGAACCGCAGCGGATTCGATGATGCCACATGGGAGAATGCCAAGACCGTCGCCGCCCCGACCGGTGCCTTGTTGGCTCAGATGATCGAACCGATGCGCGTGACCCAAACCCTCAAACCGGCCTCCATCAGCAACCCGAAGCCGGGAACCTTCATCATCGACATGGGACAGAATTTCTATGGCACGATGCGCGTCAAGGCGCGTGGCCCACGCGGGACGGAACTGCGCATGGTCAGTGCCTACAGCGTGTTGCCGGATGGCATGCTCAAGACTGCCGACAACCGGGGAGCCAAGGCCACCGACAGCTACATCTTCAAGGGTGGTGGCGAGGAACTCTGGAGTCCTCAATTCAAAGGCCAGGGGTTCCGGCGGGTGCAAATCACAGGCTTTCCCGGCACCCCGACGCCGGATGATTTCGAGGGTCTGGTGATCCATACCGACACCGCACCCGTCGGCGAATTCGCCTGCTCTAACGATTTAATCAACCGCATTCATCTGGCGGCGCGCTGGGGCATGCGGATGTTCCTGCGCAGTGCGCCATTGGATCCGGACCGCGATGAACGCCAGGCGTGGATGGGGGACCCCGCCAAGGACTCGGAGAGCGAAGCGTACAATTTCGATGTGGCGGCATTCTATACGAAATGGCTTGGCGATGTGCGCCGGTCGCAGCGGCCGGACGGAACCATTCCCGATATATCCATCAACTGGGAGTGGGGCAATGGCGTGGAATGGCCCAGCGTCTTCACCATCATCCCGGATTGGTATATGGATTTTTATGCGGACTCCAGGATTGTCAAAACCCACTATGAGGCGATGAAACGCTGGGTGCTCACCATGGACGCCCTGCATCGTGACGCGGATGGCACCCTCAAGAGCAAGGCCTATGCCGACTGGTGTGACGCCTATTCGATGGATGGTAAAAGCGGCGATTGCGGCAAGACACCCCAAAAGCTGGTTTCTACCGCCTACCACTATCACAACTGCCGGATCATGGCCCGCGCCGCCAAACGCCTGAACCTGGCCGATGATGCCAATCAATTCGAGGCCATGGCCGACCCACTCAAAGCCGCATTCAACAAGCGCTTCTTCGATCCGGCGACCGGCCGCTATCAAGGCGGCACGCAATGTGGGTATATCCTGCCGCTGGCATTCGGCCTGGTGCCGCCGGAGCACCGCGATGCCGTCATCAAAAACCTGGTGGATGACATCCTGATCACCCATCAGGGGCATTTGTCGGTGGGTTTGATCGGCATGCAGTGGATGATGCAGGTGCTAACAGATATCGGCCGGCCCGATGTGGCGTGGACCATCGCCACGCAAACCACGCGGCCCAGCTGGGGTTATATGATCGCCAGGGGTGCCACCACCATCTGGGAACGCTGGGATTGCGACACCCGTGACCCCGGCATGAACAGCGAGGCGCTCTTGATCCAGGTCGGCGGCCTCGACGCCTGGTTCTATCAAACACTCGGCGGCATCAACTATGAACCGGAGCAGCCCGCCTTCAAACGCAGCATCATCAAACCCAGGCCGTTAGGTGATCTCACCTGGGTCAACGCCCATCACGATTCCCTGTATGGAAGAATCACCAGCAACTGGAAACTCGCTGGCGACCGTTTCATCATGGATGTGACCATCCCACCCAACACCACTGCCACGATCCACGTCCCCGCCACGGACGCGCATGCGGTTACCGAATCCGGCACACCAGCCGCCACGGCTGCGGGTGTGAAGTTCCTGCGCATGGAGAATGGCGCGGCGCTGTATGAGGTCGGATCGGGGTCCTATCAGTTTAGCGGCAGCCACTCGAAATGAGCCCGGTCGCCGCGATGCCCCGTCTGTTCATGTTCCGCCTGGTGCCGATGATGGCGGCTTGCCTCAGCGGGCTGTCTGCCGTCGATGCGGACATCACCGCCGAGCGCGCTCTGGCCATCGTCTCGCGCCACAAGGGCGTCTTCACCGCGCCACCGGTCGTGATGCCCACCCGCAAGATGCCGGACGGCCCATTGTTAGGCAACGGCGATGTGGGCGTGGCCATCGGCGGCGTCATCGAGCGCCAGCGGCAGTATGACCACGGTGCCGGCAACACCGCCAACCCCATCAGCCCGACAAGTTCACCGGAGCGCCATCGGTTCTGGATCTCCAAGAATGACTTTTGGAAAACCAAGGCGATCTATCCGAATGCGCACCCCTGCCCGATCGGTGGCATTGATGTGACCATCCCGGCCCTGGTCAATGGCGAATACCACGCCGAGCAGATTCTCGAAACCGCCGAGGTGCTGCACACGCTCAAGACCACCCAGCGCACCAATGACCCGCCGCCATACACCCGCGCGGGCGCCACCATCCGTTTTCGCTCGTGGGTTGCCGCCACCCAGAACCTGCTCGTCATCGAACTTTCCGTGGACGGCGATCCCGCGGCTAACAGTCCGTACCAAACCACCGATCTTGTCGGGGTGGACGTGACCCTGTGGCCGCAGACCGGCAACGAGGCCGAAACGGCCACCGGCAACCTGCCCGACGGGTATTGGGCGCTGCGCCGCTTCGCTTCCACCACCGAGTCCATCGCGGTTGAGCAATCTCCCTGCAAACAAACCAGCGAGGCCGCCGTGGCCATGCGTCTGCTCAATCACCGCCAACCCGGACTGCCCGCGTTCCGCTTGGACGGTTGGCCGGCGGACCGCTTTGTTCTATCACCATCCCACCCGGTCATCATCGTGGCCGCCATCGTCACCAACGAGGAATCAAAGACGCCGCTTGACACGGCACGCCAACGCGTCGCCGACGTCACCCTGGAATCCATCGAAGCCTTGCGCAGCGCACACCACCAATGGTGGCGTGATTTCTGGGCAAAGTCGTACGTCAACATCGGCGACCCGCTCATTGAGAAATATTATTACGGCTCCAACTATCTGATGGCCTCGTGCAGTCGCAACAAGAGGTTTCCACCGGCATTGTTTGGGAATTGGACGACTGCCGACGGCCCGTCATGGCAAGGTGACTATCATCTCAACTACAATTACCAGGCACCGTGGTGGGGCGTGTTTTCATCGAACCACTGCGAACTGGCGGATCCCTATGACGCGCCGATCCTTGATTACCTGCCCGTCGCCAAAGACAACGCCCGCAAGCTGCTCGGGGTGCGTGGCGGGTATTATGACGTGGGCGTGGGGCCCGGCGGTCTGGAATCCTCGCTGGTGGCCAAGGGCTACTCCATTCCCGGCGAGGGCAATCGCATGTTTCACGGGCAGAAGAGCAACGCGGTCTTTGTCTCAGCCAACATGTTCATGCGCTTCTATCACACGTATGACCCCGACTACGCGCGCCGCGTCTATCCATTCCTGTGCGAAGTGGCCAACTTCTGGGAGGACTATCTCAAATTCGAAAATGGCCGCTATGTCATCGCGGGCGATGCGCTGGGTGAGACGGGCAACGGGATCGGCGATGTGAACAACTGCCTGACGTTGGGTTTGCTGAAGATGTTTTTCAAGGGCATTCTCGACATGAGCACCGAACTTGGAACCGACGCGGCACGCCGTGAAAAATGGCAGCACATTCTGACCCACCTGAGTGACTTTCCCACCACGGTGACAGCGGACGGCGTGCGGCGTGTGCACGGCGCAGAGGCAGGGCCGGCAGCCAAACGGGTGGGTCCGCGGCGCGGGTCCACGCGCGTCGAGTTCACCGGCATGGTGTGGCCGTCATGTGTGTTAGGGCTAGGATCCCCCCCTGCCCTGCTCAAGGTCTTGCAGGACGATGTGCGGGAGTGGCCGGAGAGCGAATGGATCAACCACTACAATGGATTCAGCCAGTCGTTCCCAGGCGCGGCGCGTGTGGGCCACGACCCGCGCGACATTCTGGCCAAGCTGCGCCAACAACTCAGCGTCGCAGGCTTTCCCAATCTCATGGTCTTTGGCGGCGGCGGCGGCATTGAGAATTGTTCCGGCGTGCCCGCGACGATCAACGAAATGTTGGTCCAATCCCACGCCGGGGTGATGCGCGTCTTTCCCGTGTGGCCCAAAGATCAAGCGGCCAGCTTCGGCAGGTTGCGCACGGACGGGGCATTTCTGGTGAGCAGCGAACTGCGCGACGGCGAAGTGCAAACACTCACCATCGAGAGCGAGAATGGCCGTGAGTGCGTCGTGCAAAACCCGTGGCCGGGACACTCACTGCAACTCACCCGCAACGGCAAGCCTGCCGAGGTCTTGTCAGATGAGTGCCTCCACTTCAAAACCGCCGTCGGGGAATGCATC
>JBAXPF010000140.1:0-10511 GCA_037132955.1 Verrucomicrobiota bacterium
TCGGCCTCAACAAAAACACCCGCAACGAACTCGCCATCTTTGAGGAACACGTCCAGCTCGCCCTGGACCGCGACCTGCCCATCCTCATCCACACCCCGCACCTCGAGGACAAACTCAAAGGCACCCGGCTGATCCTCGACTCACTCGCCGCATTTTCCAAGCTCGACCGCTCGAAAGTCATCATCGACCACGTCGAGGAACACACGATCTCCCACGTCCTGGATGCCGGGTATTGGGCCGGCATGACGCTCTATCCGCAAAGCAAATGCTCGCCCAACCGTGCCATCGACATGTTGGAGATCTACGGGACCGAGCGCCTGTGGATGAACTCCGCCTGCGATTGGGGCGTCTCCGACCCGCTCGCCGTGCCGCGCTGCATGTTGGAAATGAAAAAACGCCAGCACACCGCCGCCGCTATCGAACAAATCGTCTATCACAACCCGCGGCAATTCCTCAGCCAATCACCAAAATTCGTTAGCTAGGGTGCAGCAGCAGCAGGTTTTTCCGATCCCGGAGGGATCGCAGCCATTAGCCCGGGGTGGAGCGCAGCGACACCCCGGGGTCCCGCCCCCGAAATAATCCGCACCCCAACGGGGTGCCAGCCCCACCGTCCTCATGAAACTCGGAAACTCCCACCTCGCCTATTGCACCAACATCCATCCTGCGGAAACGTGGGAGGAAACACGGACAATGCTGCAAAGCCACGTCCTTTCCGTTAGAGACCTGCTGCGGACTCAGGGCACGCTGCCTCCGGATGCACCCTTTGCCATCGGCCTGCGGCTCTCCGCCATGGCCGCCACGGAATTGTTGGAAGGCGATCATCTTGCCCGCTTCCGCGACTGGCTGGCCGAAACCCACACCTATGTCTTCACCATCAATGGCTTTCCCTATGGCAATTTCCATGGCACCCGGGTGAAGGAACAGGTGTTCCGGCCGGATTGGACCGGCCCGGCGCGATTGGCTTACACCAAGGACTTGTTCCGCATCCTCGCGGCCATCGCTCGCCCGGACATCAGCGCCTCGGTGTCCACCCTGCCGGGATCGTTCAAGAGCTTTGCCGCGGATGAGACGCTCATCTTCAGGCACCTCATCGAACTGGCCGGCTTCCTCGACAATCTATCAGAATCAACCGGCCATGATTTCCACCTCGGCCTGGAACCCGAGCCGCTGGGACACTTCGAAAACACGGTGGAAACCATCGGGTTTTTTCATGACCTTGAAGCTGGGGCACCCTCGGTGGATGCGATCCGCCGCCGCATCGGCGTGAACTTCGATGCCTGCCATTTCGCGCTCGAGTATGATCCGCCCCGCAAGGCCCTGGAACTCCTCAAATCCTTCAAAATCCGGGTTTCCAAAATCCACCTCTCCAGCGCGCTCGCCTTCGATCCTAACGATGCCGACGCGCTCGCGGCCATCCGCGCCTTTAATGAGCCGACGTATTTCCACCAGGTCCTGCTGCGCCAGCCGGATGGCGACATCCGCCGCTTCCAGGACTTGCCGGATTTTTTCCAAGCGGTGGACAAGGGACTCATCCGCGCCGCCGCTTTCCAGGAAGCCCGCGTGCATTTCCACATTCCGCTCGATGCGGAGCCGGCCGCGCCCTTGCGCTCGACCCGCGCGCAAACCCTGGAGGTGTTAGATTGGCGGCGCACCCATCCGGATACCTGCCAGCACTACGAAATTGAAACCTACACCTGGGGCGTGTTGCCCGCGGCCCTGCAGCGTCCGGTGGCGGCCCAGATTGCCGGCGAGTACCAATGGGTGCTCGCCCATGCCTGATCCGTTCAACCCGAAATCCGAAGTTGAATTCCTGTAATGGGGAAAGAAAACCACAGATTACAGGATTACACAGATTACACGGATTTTTTTGGTTTGGATTTTTTCAGCATTTGCAACTTCGGAGAAGCTGAAAATGGAACCTATTCTAATCCGTGAAATCCGTGAAATCCGTGGTTAATCTAACTAACTACTGAGATCAAACCTCGGTTTTCGGGTTCACGGCTGGCCCGGGAACGAATTCGCCGACCAGCGCAGTTCCACTTCCTGCGGCGAAAACACCTCTGCCTTCGGCACCAACATTGGCCGCGGTCCCAGCCATGCCAGCGCCACTGCCGCAGTTAGAGTTACGACAATGCAACACACGACCAAGCCGCCGCTCACCGATCTGCCAGGTCTGACCAAGCGCCGCACCCGCAACTCCAACGATGACCTTCCGGCCATTGCCAGCACCGGCCCAGGTTGCGCCCGATCCCCGGCAAAATCACACAGCAAACGCGCATAGTCAGTGGCCGCTATCTGGTGGCCGCAGGTGCCTCCTTGGAAGTCGATGGTTTCCGCACCAGTTACAGCCGCGTGGCCGCGTTCAAGTTTTCGAGTGTGGCCAACTCCTATGCCAACCTGCGGCATGGCGACACGCGCAACGTCGGCGTGATCGGCCTGGCGGTGTTCACCCAAAAGGGAGTGAACCCATGGACATGGATGCCGGCAGAAGTGGAACGCCGCAACAGCGCCACGCCATTTGCCACTCCGCCGCGCTGAATTCGTTAGGCGCTCTTGCCCAGGGCTCGCGCCCGGGCAGGGCGTCATTCCCCGAACGTAGCACGGACTTCAGTCCGCATCTTCGTCAAGCCGACCAGCCGGTTCCCGGCAGTTCGATCTATCATTCACACCCTCACCCTGCTCCAACCGGACCGTTTGGAAAAACGGTCCCTGCCCAAAGAATACCTGGACCCACCCAGCCTCAGGCCTGCTCCCATTGCTCGCGCAACAGACGGACGGCGGCGGCGATCGCTTGCTTGCGGTCACCCTGGCAGCCGCATTCCAAGCTGACGAAATTCTGATAGCCGATGTATTTGAGGCCCTTCATGCCGTCCACATAGTTGTCACCGGCGTCCTCGCCGGGCATCTTGCGATCCTTGCGGCTGGCGCAATGGACATGTTGCAGATACTTGCCGGCGGCGACAAATGCCGCAAAATCGCTGGTCTCCTCCCACGTCATGTGCCAAAAATCGCCCATCATGGCGATGCCGGGATGGTTCACGTCGCGGCAGATCGCAGCACCATCCGCCAGTTGCCGCAGAAAATGGCATTCGCCGCGGTTGAGCGGCTCCAACAGAATCCTGGTGCCCGCCTTGTGCGCGTGCTCGCCGAGATCTGGCAGCAGTTTGACTAACAATTCACGCGACTCCTGATGCCCGAGCTTGGTCTGGTTGTTGAAGGCGGGAACAATGATCATGCCAACCGAGCCGAGCGCGCCCGCAGCCGTTAGAATTTCCTTCATCGAGTCAATCGCCTTCTTGCGCTCCTCTTCCTGCTCGGAAATGAGCACGCCTTGAAATCCGGCGCAGATGGCGCTGATCTTGATCTTGCGCCCTTGCAGCGCCTTTTGGAATTCCTCCACCCGCTTGGTCAGATCACGGCCGCCCGGTTCGATCGCCTCGAAGCCGTTGGCCTCCAGGAAGTCCAGCTTCTCGGTGAGGGATTTGCCGGGGGCAACGGACTCCTGACACGACAAGCGCAACAGCGCCTTGGAGGCACTGGAGCGGCGGTCTGCAGGCTGCGGCGTGTCTGCGGCCCGTACAACCGCTCCCGGCAGTGCGGCGGCGGCAGTGCCCAAGGATGAAAGCGCGAGGAATTTCCGACGTGAGGTTTGCATAAGACGGTTGTTCTAACCATTCATTACCCGACGGCATGGATTTTGGCGCCATCTCCGGGAACCGCGGGGACTTCCGGCGGGAGTTTGATCGGTCCCTTTTCAAAATCAAGTGCCGCCGGGGTGCAGGCGAAGTTGTAGAGTGGCGACTTGTCATTCTGCAGCAGATCGCCCATGCGGACGATGCCACCGGTGTACGCTGAGATGCGGCCCATGATCGCCACCAAGGTCGATTGCGCCACGGTCTTGGCCTCGTTGATAGGTTTACCGGCCAGGGCGCTGCGGATCAGGTCCACATGTTCCTGCACGTAGGCATTGCCGGAATCCACCTTGATCTGCGCCACGTCCACGTTCTTGCCGGTAAGCTTGCCGCCGCCGTAGCAAATGCCTTCGGTGCCGGTGAACATTTCGCCCACCGCCCCATGCGCGCCGGAAATCTGCCGGCACTGACTGTGGATGTGAACCCCATCCCCAAAGTCATAATCGATGCTGAAAAAGTCGAACTGGTTGCCGGTTTCGCGGCGGGCCCTGCCGCCGAAGCCGAGGGCGGATACCGGCAGACGCCCGAGGAACCAAACGGCCACATCGAGATTGTGAACGTGTTGCTCGACGATGTGGTCGCCTGAGAGTTCGGCGAAATTGAGCCAATTGCGGGTCATGTAGGAGGTATCCGACTCACCCTCGCGGCGCGGCGCGATCCACGGCACCGTGCCATTCCATTGCACCACGCCACCCTTGATCTGACCGATGGCACCGGCATCTATCAGCGCCTTGTTGCGCAGGTATTCAGCCGTATGCCGCCGTTGGGTGCCCGCGACAACGGCCAGGCCCTTGGCCGCGGCTTTTTCGCCGGTGGCCATCACGGAGCGTGCACCGACCGGATCCACCGCCACGGGTTTCTCTATGAAGCAATGCTTGCCGGCCTCCACAGCGGCGGCAAAATGCACCGGACGAAACGCCGGTGGTGTCGCCATCAACACAAAGTCACAGTCACTGGCCACCACTTTCTGATAGGCATCGTACCCGCCGAAACAACGCTCCGCCCCGAGTCCATGGTTTTTGCCAGCCGCCTCGGCTTTGGCTTGGAAGGCATCCCCGGCGGCGACGAGTTGGCCCTCGATGCCGAGGATTTTGCAGGCTTCGAGAAAATCCTTGAGCGCACCGGTGCCACGACCGCCACACCCGATCAAACCGATTTTGAGTTTCTTGGTATTCGGCGCGAGGTTCACCGCGAAGAGTGAACCGGCTGCGAGGCCGGCTCCTAACAAGGTGGAGGTTCCAAGAAACGAGCGGCGATTGATAACGGTTTTCATGATTGGGTTGGGAAATGGGTGATTGATTGTCCGCTACGAAGCATCGCGGATTTAGCCCGCCACCTCTACCTTGGACAAGCGGCCGATCTTTCATGCCGGGTGAAATTTCCCATCATTCCGAAACATCCCGGTCAACCTGTCCGTAACGGTTTCGATCTATGACCCTTCCCAAGTCCTTCCTGCTGCTTTTCCTGTTGCTCGCTCCCCTGCCCGCCGCGCAAAAATCCATCCTCTTCATCGCCGGCCCCAAAAGCCACGGCGCCGGCCAGCATGAGCACCCGTCCGCCTGCGCCCTCTTGGCCAAGCATCTCGCCAGCAGTGGCCTCGACCTCAAGGTGGACGTCAGCAACGGCTGGCCACAGGACGCCGCCATGGTGACCGCCGCCGATACCATCGTGATCCATGGCGACGGGATGGACCAACACCCCGCCAACGGCCACCTCGCCGAACTGCGCAAACACTATGCCGCCGGCAAAGGCCTCTGCGTCATTCACTGGGCCCTCGAACCCGCCGACCCGGAACTGACAAAATTGTTGGATGAGGCGCTCGGCGGCCACTTCGCTGTGGACTGGTCGGTCAATCCGGTGTGGAAAATGACCCAGCCCATCATCGCCAGTCATCCGGCCACCCACGGTGTGGCACCATTTGAATTGGAAGACGAGTTCTACTATCATCTGAAGTTGCGCGATGACGTCACCCCCCTGCTGCAAGCGCTGCCACCGGCGGATTCCCTCGGTGCCGACGGCCCCCGTTCGGGCAACCCCGCAGTGCGCAAGGCACTGGCCGACAAGATCCCGCAGACTCTGGCTTGGGTGGTGGAAAACTCTAACAAATCACGCGGGTTCGGCTTTACCGGAGGGCATTCTTTCCGGCATTGGGCGAACAAGGATTTGCGGCTACTGGTGCTCAACGGCATCGTCTGGACGGCCGGCAGCGAGGTGCCGGCGCAGGGTGTGGTCGGCAGGGTTGCCGCCACTCCAGCCTATCAGACCATCGACGAGGCCATAGCCCGCGGCGATCTGGAGGATGTGCGCCTCCACCTGTCCGCCAACCCGCCCAGCCTCCATCAAGGCCGCGACAAGACCCGCTCGCCCCTGGCTCAGGCCGTCTTGCGCAACAAGACGGAAATCGCGTTGCTATTGTTAGAATCGGGGGCCAAGCCGGACGGCCAGGACGCCTCGCAACGCAGCATCCTGCATCTTGCGGTGGAGCGCAGCAACGGGGCGCTGGTAAGCGCGCTGCTGAAGTCAGGCGCCAAGCCGGATGTGCGCGACAAGGATGGTTGGACGCCCCTGCATCACGCGGCGGCCAAGAATCTGCTAGATATTGCCAAGATTCTCCTCAAGGGCGGGGCCAACCCGATGGTGCTGAGTGAGTTAGGCGGCACGCCCTTGCATGAAGCCGCGGCCAGCGGCGGCGCGGAGATGGTCCAACTGTTGCTGGATCACAAGGTTGACCCCTCCCTGAAATCCAAGGAAGGGGTCACGGCATTGGACATTGCCAACAAATTCCACAATCAGGCGGCGATCGGAATTCTATCCAAGCGCTAGATCACCAGCTGTCGGTGCGGAAGGGAGAGGCGGGAAGCCCCTCGCGATTGTAGAGGTTGGCTCCGTCCGGATTCATCTCAAAGCCATAGCGTACGGCGACGGGTTCCTTCACCTCGGGAGAGGACACCACGACTGCGTTGTTCTCAATCACGGCAGTGGCCCAGAACCATTTCCTGTCGGTACCGGCAACCGCGAAGCGCTGGAGCTTGGCCTCCTTGTTCTCGACGGCAGGCACCAAGCCCTCTTTCTTGGCAATCATCAAGCCGGAGCCAATGTGGGTGAATTCCAAGCGGGCCTTGTCACCCTCGATCTTGAGCGCCTTGAACAGGGGACCCGAGACCACCAGATCTTTTTGTCCATAGTCCCGACCCAAGGCCCAGCGCGCCAGACGCATCCCCACATCGAATTTGTTCTTCGGATGGATATCACCGGACTGGGCCAGCGGCACGGTATCGATGATGACCGCCATGCCGGTGTTAGGAATGGAAAGCGACTTGGTTTGAGCTTCACGGAGCCTGGCCCAGCCATTGCCGCCGGCGGGATCCACTGACGGGGCCTGGAAATTCGCAAGTTGCACGAAGTAGAACGGAAAATCCCCCAGCCCCCATTGCTTGCGCCAACCACTGATCAGGGCCAACATTTTTTCGAAATACGAATCGCCCTCAGCGCCATTGGATTCGCCCTGATACCACAGCGCACCCTTGATCGGCAGGCGCACCAGCGGCTGAATCATTGCGTTATACATGCTGCCCGTGTCGCCTTTGGCGGCGGGCAACCCGAGGTCTGCGGGGCTCACCCACGGCTCAATCCGGGTGCCACCCCAATTGGAATCAACGATACCGATGGGCACGCCGGTTTTTTGTTGGATCTCACGGGCAAAATAGAATCCCACTGCGGTGAACCCACCCGCAGTCAGCGGTGTGCAGACTTGCCACGGGGTCGCGGTCGGTGCGTCGGGTTCTGGTTGACCGGACTTGGCATGGTTGAATTTGATGCGGCGGATCTTCGGCAAGTCGGCCGCTTTGATATCTTCGGCAGCACCCAGGCAGCCGTTCAAACCCATCTCCATGTTGGATTGGCCGGAGCAAACCCAGATGTCACCCATCAGGATATTCCTGAGGGTCAGCTCATTGTTGCCCTTGACCGCGAGTTCGAGGTTTTCGCCCGCCTTGATGGCCGGCAATTCCACCGCCCACTGCCCCTTGTCATCGGCCTTGGTCGCGGCGGTCTTTCCGGCCAGCGCCACACTCACGTCCTCACCCGCATCCGCCCAACCCCAAACCCGCACCGGTTGATCCCGTTGCAACAGCATGTTGTCGGTGAAAATTTTGGGCAAACGCACATCCGCGGTGGCGGGGATGGTGCCCACTAGGGCGGTGACTAACAAGAACTGGTGGATCCTGTGACGGCGGTTGATAGGGCTGTGTTGTTTCATGGTCGGCTGGATGATACGGGTCTGGCTTGGGTTTGCAAGGCTGCCGGGGCGCTTCACACGGCCGCAACAGCGAAATCGCCCCTCCTACGGGCATGCATCTTCGATTCTTTCATTACAAGCCCTTCATTGCGGCAACTCATTGTAGCGGCGGTCTGCGAAAGGCTAGCGAGTCGCGTTGTCACGTTTGCACGATAGTTCGATCAACTCACCCTGCTACAAGACCCCGCGCCTACGAAAGGCTAGCGAGTGGCCGGATAGACCAGTGCCTGTTCGCGGCCTTCGAGCACGTCGATGATGTGGGTCAGGATGCGGACTGGATATTGCTCCCCTTTGCCAGTCTGTTTGCGGGCTTGCGCCAGTGTGCTTTTCAAACTTGGCAATGCCGGTCTAACCGCTTCGCCGAGACGGTCAAGGACATTGGCGGCCTGCACGGCGCATGGTGGCACGGTGACTTGCCCAACCCAGCGCAGCAACACCGGCAGCGCGCTATCGAATTTTCCGAGCCGGGCCAGCGCCTCGGCCGCGGCCACCTGCACCGCGCCGGACGGGTCGTCCAGCCGTTGTCGCAACGCGGGCTCGGCCCCCGCCGCCTTGTCGCGCAACATCGTACAGCCTTGTGCCGCCCACCAGCGGATCGGCTCACTCGGGTCGTCGAGGAATTCTATCAGTCTGGCCAGGTTGGCGGGGTTGCGCTCGCAGGCGATGGTGGCAAGCGTCAACACGCGCTCGACCGGATAGGCCCCGGGTACCCGTGAGGCGTCGTAACCTTCGAGCGGCGAGCCCTCAGGCAGGAAGCCATTGTCCATGTTCACCAGCACGTGCTTTGCCAGCGCGGCGCGCATTTTATCTAACGTATCCTGCTGTGCCGGGTCGGCGGCGAGGTTGTGGACGCTGTCCGGATCGGCCAGCATATCGTAGAGTTCCTCGGTGGGCTTGGCGCCCCAAAACATGGCGGTGGCCGGCGTGAGCTTTCCCTCGCGGCCGACGCGTGCCCATGACTGATAGCCGCGGGCTTGAAACATGTAGTCAAGCGGCTGGACATACGGCAGGTCAGGCCGGTAGTTGTGAATATACAACCAGCGACTGCCGACCACCGAGCGCATCATGTCATAACGTTCGTCCATCCGGTCGCGCGTGCAGAAAACATATTCATTCGGAGCGGCCTTGGCCGCTCCGGCAAACGCGTGACCCTGCATGTATTCGGGAATCTTCACGCCGGCCAACGACAGCACGGTCGGGGCGAAGTCGATGAAGTGCACCGGGTCCTTGATCCGCGACCCTGGCGCGGCAGGCGCGAGGTGGCGCCATTTCGGCGGGTAATACACGATGAGCGGAACGTGCGTACCGCTCTCCTCAAGGAAGCGTTTGCTTCGTGGAAGCACCCCGCCATTGTCCGAATAGTAGAACACAATCGTGTCGTCGGCCAACCCTGAATCAGCCAGATCCTTGAGCTTGACCGCAATCTGGTTGTCGAGCTGCGCGATGCGGGTGTAGTAGCGGGCCCAGTCGGCGCGCATCTCCGGCGTGTCCGGCTGATAGGGCGGAATCCGCATCGTCGCCGGGTCGAATAGCGACGGCTCGTCCTGCGCAAACAGGCAACTCTCGTGACTTACCTCATGGTTGAAGACACTGAAGAAGGGTTGCCCGGCGGGTCGGTTGCGGTAGTGGGCCTGCTTGCCGGAGGAGTTCCACGCCTCCTTGATGTTGATCGGGGCATTGTAATCGGTCTTGGCGTTGTTGGTGGTATGGTACCCTGCCGCACGCAGATAGGCAGGAAACCCTTTGAGCCAGGCTGGGATTTTGCCCAGCGCCCGCATGTGCTGTGCCGGGCCGCAGGTGGTTGGATACATCCCGCTGATGAGTGTGAAGCGCGAGGGCGCGCACACCGGCATCGTGAAGCAGCGTTCATACAACACACCCTGGCGCGCCAACTTGTCGAGCGTCGGCGTCTTGGCCAGTGCATCACCATAGCAGCCGAGCAGACAATCATTGTCCTCGCTGACCAGCCACAGGATGTTCGGACGCTCGGCGGCGGCCACGGGGACGAGCCACGCGAGCAGCAACAGGCAGATGCGTGCCATCATGGAGAGTTAGGTTTGTTAGGAGCGACGCCTTTCGCGGCATTCTTGCCCTCATGCGGAGAGGGGTTGACGTGGGTGCGCGCGGCCCACGCCTGCCATTGGGCGACGAGGTCTCCCACGCGTTGCGGCTCGCTGGCGGCCAGATCGTGGAGTTCGGTGCGGTCGGTCTTGAGGTTGTAGAGTTCCCAGGGGCCGTTGCGGGTGAGCCGGACGAGTTTCCAATCGCCGGCGCGGATGGCGGCGTTGCCCTCGTGCTCCCAATACAGCGCGTCGCGCGTCAGGGGGTTGTCCTCAAACGCGGGAACCAGGCTGGTTCCTTCCAGCGGCAGGATCGCCTGGCCGTTGAATTCCTTCGGATAGGTCGCACCCGCCACCTCCAGGCAGGTTGGCATGATGTCAATGATGTGACCGACCTGTTGGCGGAGCTTGCCGTGGGCGGTGATACGGGCCGGCCAATGGGCGATCAACGGGGTGGCAATG
>JBAXPF010000141.1:0-10480 GCA_037132955.1 Verrucomicrobiota bacterium
TTGATGAACACCCCCGTTGAGAAATCCACGATGGTGGACAGGCCTGTGGCGGCCAGCCTGAATGGCTGGAGATTGTTGTTGTTAGCCACGTCCGCACCGCCGAAGAACGGATTGAACGTGCCGTCACCCACATTGACCGTCACCCCGGTGTAGTCGGTGGGGATGATCTGCTGGAGACTGCCGTAGATGATGTCCGCCGCTGACGGCAGCATCAGCGACAGGCTCACCAGACCGGTGGCATACTGGAATTTGCTCTTCATTACGTGTGGGGGTGAGTTTGTATTTTCGGGCTGGGTCGGATGACGCTAGATCGGGAAATGACCACTGATTTCACTGATTATACTGATGATTCAGAAGTTACGACGTCAGACGCTTTAATCTACCAGGTGAGCGTGATATCTATTAGTTTGAATTCAATTCTTTCAGTAAAATCAGTGCAATCAGTGGTAAAAAATGCCGCATTAGCTGATTCCATTTTCCCGTCTAGAATGACGGCTCAGTAGCTGCTCGAAACAGCCACGCGGAAGAACGTCGGCTTTTCATATCCGGGAATTCCGCCGCGGGTATAGGGGATGACCAGCGGATAGGGCACGCTCACCGCATCGATGGTGCCGTCGGTGGCCAGAGTCGCAGGCGTGTCGCCGCTGTTGGTCCAGGCGCTCATATCCACGCTGAACTGCACCGTGTAGGTCAGGCCGTCCGCGACGTAAGTTTTGCGGCGGCCGAACACCGCGCGGTAGTCGACCCCGCCGCCGACGGCGACGTTGACCGCCACCGGAGAACCCACCGTGGTGACGGCCCCGCCCGCCACGTAGGCGATCGCGCCGGTGGATGAAGCGGCCGGATTGGTGCCGAAGGCGAACTCCTGCAAGTTGGTCAGGTTGTCGCCGTCGGGGTCGAGTGATTTACCTTGCTGGTCAACGGCCAGGCCGTAGGCAGGAGTCGCGATCCAACCGGTGAACGGATCGGTCTGGATGAGCTTGATGTCGGTGGAGGAGTAGGCGATGGCGTAGCCGCTGGGCAGGCCGGTGACTGTGGTGAAGGCGGGCGTGGCACCGGTGTAGGTGGCGATCGTGTAGCTGCTGGCCGTGGGCGAAACCGCAGTGATCGCCAGGGTAGCACCGGCGCTAAGGGTCAGGGCGCCGCTGCTGGCGAGCAAGTCGCTCGACGCACCATTGAGATCGCAGGCATAGGTGCCGGAAATCGTCGTTGCGCCGACATGCAGCGTGCCGACGCCGCCGACGGTGCCGGGGTTGATCGAGCCCGCCGCGCCGCCGCCGGTAGCGGCAATCGTGACTGCGCCATTGACGGTTCCGGTGCCAGTGAGTGTCGGTGTGCCCGAAGCGCTGGCTCCGCCGACGGTCACGGCGCTGCCCGCGGCGGTACTGCCGGTGACCACCAGGCTGCCGGCGTTGACCTGGGTTGCGCCGGTGTAGGTGTTCACGCCGCTGAGGGTGGCCGTGCCGGTGCCGGTCTTGGTGAGGGTTCCGGTCCCTGCCAGAATGACGCCGATTGAACCCGCGTTGGTCAGACTGTAGGATCTGCTAATGAGGCTGCCGTTGGTGATGGTGCCCCCATTGAAGGTCACCGCGCCAAGCGTCTGGGCCGTGGTGCCGAGGTCCAATTGGCCGGCATTGAGCATGAGACTGGCAGCAGGGCCGCCGAGTTTGCCTGAGCCGCTGAGGGTCAAGGTGCCGCTGTTGACCACGGTGGTGCCGCAGTAGGTGTTGGCACCGGACAGAATGAGCGTGCCGGTGCCGACTTTGACCAGCGAATTGCCGAAGGCACCCGCGAGGACGCCGGCAAAGGTGGTGGACTGGTTGTTTGAGCCGACGCTGAGGTTGCTGGCGGCCATGTCCAGATCGGCGCTGCCTTGCAGGCCGCCGAGGTTGTAGGTGCCGGTGGCGGTCAGGTTTGCGCTTTGGGATCCGGCCGATCCGGTGTCCAGGGTGCTGTTTTGAAGCGTGTTGACATCGGCCAGCACGAGCATCCCGCCGCTCACCAGGGTGTTTCCGGAATAGGTGCTCGCCGCCGTGAGGTTGAGCGTGCCGGTGCCCACCTTGGTCAGGCCGCCCGTGCCGGAGAGCGCGCCGTCATAGGTGGTGGTGGCGTTGTTGGCACCCACGCTGAGGGTGTTGGCGCCGAGGGCGGTCGCGACGGTTCCCGCGAGGCCGCCGAGGTTGTAGGTGTTGGTGCCCGCCACGGTGAACGTGAGTATGCCGACACCATTCTTGAACACGGTGCTGTTTTGCACGGCATTGATATTTCCCAGCGCCGTAGAGCCGGCACTGGTGAAGGTTTGTCCCGTGTAGGTGTTGGCGGCAGTGAGCGCGAGGGTTCCGGAACTGATAGCAGTCAGGTCGCCTGGACCGGTGATGACTCCAGTTACCGTCAGCGTGTTGCCTAAATTGACCAGGAAGATGCCGCCGGCCGGGGCCAGGGTAATGCCTCGGTTGCTGCTGGAAATGCTGAAGCTCGTCGAGGAGTTGTTCAAGGTGCCGCCGGCCAGAGTGAGTTGGTCGGCGGTGAAGCTGGCGGGGTTGGTTCCCAGAGCGGCTTCGCTGGCAATGCTAAGCGTGCCCCCGCTGATGAGAGTCTTGCCGGTGTAGGTGTTGGTGCCTACCAGCATGGTGGTGCCAATGCCGGAGGTGGTCACCGACACCGCGCCCGTGCCGTTGTCGGCGATGGTGGAGTTGATGGTGAGAATGTTGCTGGCGTGAGCATTGGTCAGATAAAGCATGCACGCTGTGTTGTCCGCACCACCGGCTGTGAGTTTGCCGTCATTGGCAGTCGTGCCAATGGTCAGCGCGCTCGCACTGCTGGATACCAGCATCCCGCCCGCCGCGCCGAGGCGCAGGATGTCGGTGGTGCCGGGGTCATAGGTGCTGGTGGCACCGGTGGCGTTTTGCAACAGGGTGTTGATGTCCGTGGTGCCACCGGCCGCCGGCGTGATGCTGGCCGCCGTGCCAGTGCCTTCGATGATCCGCACGTTATTGGTGGCGGCAGAAATGAGTGTCTTGGTGCCGGAGCTCAGGCGGGTCACATCCGTGTAGCTGGCGCTGGCGAGTGCGATGACGTTGCCGCCCGCCGCGTTGGTGCTGTTGACGGCCCAGTCGTTGCCGACGCGGGCCCAGCCGCCGAGGATGCTGTTGGTGTTGGTGGTACTGGTGGTGATGCCGTTGGAGGCGCTCTGGGTGCCGGTGGGCAGGATGAAATTCACGGTGCCGCCCGGATTTTGGGTGATGGCGCCGAGGTTGAGCACCGTGCCGTCCGAGCCGCTGGATGGGATGGCCACGGTCACGCCGGAGCCACCGGCATTGAGCGTCAAGCCCGCGAAGCTCTGGGAGGTGGTGAAGTCGTTCGCCGTCGCGGTGATGGCGGTGCCAGAGAGCGCGGAGGTCGTGTTGACATTGATGAAGAACGAGGTGGCGTTGACAATGCTCACGACGTAGGCCCCCGCCGGGATCCCGCTGCCGCTGACGGCCTGCCCCGGCGCGAGGTTGGTCGTGGAGGTCACGGTGATGAGGGAGACCCCGCTCGCTGCAGCCCCTCCGCTCAGCGAGGTGGCGGTGCCGTTGTTCCTGCCGGTGAGTTGGAAGATGCCGCCGCCCAAGGTCATCGGTGCTGCAACGGGCAGATAGTTCGACACCGCACTGGCCGCACCCGCCAAGGCGCTGGCTTTGCCGAAGTTCAAGTCCAGGGTGCCACCGTTCACCGTGAAATTGCCCGTCGTGGTGCTGGCAGCTGTGAGGTGAAGGAGCCCTCCATTGGTCTTGGTGAGCGATACGGCACCGGTGAAGGCGGCGTCGAGGGTTTTGTCGCTGTTCGACTGGCTGTCGGTCAGCGTGGCCGGGGCGACGCTGGTGACTTGGCGGGTGAAGCCGCCCGCCACCACATACCCACCTGTCGTGGTCTGCATGCCGTTGATGGCTTGGTTGTTGCCGTTGAGATCCAGCAGTGATACTGCCGCACCCGAGGAGTTAAACGAGAGATAGCCCGAGCCGAGCGCATTGGGCACATCGGTGCGCCAAGTGCCGCCATAGAGCGCCGAGGCCCCCCAGGTGTTGCCCGCAACGCCAATGACCAGTGTTCCGTTAGTCGAGTTCATCTGCCCGAGCCCAAGGGAGACCGGCTTGACGGTGATGGTCTCGGTCGCCGCCTGCGCCTGCCGCAGGTTGATGTTTGAGCCGGTCCCCCCGTTGGTGGTGGAGACCCCACCGGTCCAACCGAGCGTGATGCCGGTTGGAACGTCCAGGTTGATGCCCGCATACGTGCGGATCGCGCCGCTCAGGGTGGTGTTGCTACCGCTCAAGGTCACGGTGCTGGCCGCTAAGGTGTTGAAGTAAAAAGGTTCGGCGGAAGTGACACCTTGAAAATCCATTCTGCCCGCGTCCGAAACCACCGTGCCGACCTGCACGGTACCCAGGGCACTGTTATTCCCTATCGACAAAATCCCTTGCGAGACCGTGGTGAGGCCGCTGTAGGTGTTCGCGCCGTTAAGATACAGGTAGCCGCTGCTCGTTGTGCCGCCCGCCTTCGTGAGGGCGGAGGGTCCGTTCGCGTTGTCGCTGATGATGCCGGAGAGCGTGAGGTTGCTGGCCGTGGCCGGGACGTTGACCACCAACTCCCGGCTGGCTCCGATGCCGATGTTTCCATTGATATACAACGTGGTGGTGCCGGCGCTGAGAATCCCATTGGCCGTGAAATTGCCATCGATGTTGTTGTTAGTTCCGATGTAACGCAGGGTGTTGACTGAGGCGCCCGACCCCAGCGTGCCCGTGCCCGACACCTCATAGTTCACCAGGCCGCTGGTGGACGTCACATTCGACGGCGCGGCGGCCGTCGTGCCCGTGTAGCTCACGAGGGTGCCGCCGGAAACGGTCGCATATTTCGTGGCGGCTGCCGCGCCGACGGTCGCCCAGGCGCCGACGATGCCGGTGGCGTCATTGGAAATATTGGTGGTGGCCACGGTCCCCGAGCCCTGCACGTTGAGCGTGGCCCCGCTGGCGCGGGTGAAGAGGCCGGTGTTCAAAGTCAGCGTTCGCCCCGCAGCGATATTCCAAATCTCACCCGCGCCGCTTTGGAGCGTGAGGCCGGACTGGATGGTGAGGTCCTGGGTGGCCAAGCTCATGTCAATGCCCCCTTTGCCGAGCGTGAGCGTGTTACCGGCGCTGAGGGTCACCAGCCCGCCCGGACCGACGATGCTGAGGCCCGCCCAGGTCAGATCCGCGCCCAGGGCCACCGTGTTCGCACCCGTCACGGTGCTGGTCCAACTCGCAATGTCGGCCACCCCAGGCAAGACGCCGCCGGTCCAACTGCCCGTCGCGTTGAGCGCGGTGGTATTGAGCGCCTTGCTCACCGTTGCCGCCTGCGCGGCGGGCAACGAAAACAACACGGTGATGGTTCCTGCCAGGACGAGAACGGTCCTGCGCGCGGCACGGCTTAGGGGCTTGGGCTTCATTTTCAGGTGTTTGGTTGAATGTTGGGTCGGCTGACAGGCGGGATCCGCACTTCGTGTAAGCGTTTATACGAAGAATTTTTTCGGGATCAAGGTTTTTTATTTATTTATTCTGGAAACCGCGAATGAACACGAATGAACGCAAATTAGAGATTCAAAACCAATGATTTGCGAGGATTCATGCATTGGGGGAGGATCCGGGGTCCTGTAACTCTTTGAAAATTAGTGTCAATTTGCGTTCATTCGCGGTTTCAGGGGGATTCACTGCCAATCGAAAGTCACCACCCTCGCTTGTGCGCCGCAGGCCGGGATCTTGACCACCGCCAATTTGGCCTTCTCGTCCCAGGTGAAATCGGTCACGGCGGTGCCGTCGAGCGCCACGCTCCGGGGCCGCGACGGCAGATGGACCGACGCGGTGAATTCGCGCGTGGCGGGCATTCCCGCATACTTCCCCTGGCACCCGCCGACGGTCAGGCGCACGCTCTTGCCGAGCGTCTCGCAGGACAGGAGCGTCCGTGCGCACTCGCCGGTGCGGTACCCGAGGCTCTTGCCGTCATCCTCGTAGAGCGTGAAGCCGCTGCGTTCGGCCTGATAGACCAGCACCCCGACCTCGGGCGCCCAGCCCCTGGCGACGTGGTCAAGCGGCGGCCACGGGGGGCTGCTCGCGCCGCTCTTGACCATCAGCGCGCCGCCGTGGCCGGCGGTGGGTTTGACCGGCCTAACCATCGGACCATCGCTACGTTCGCCGCTCCAGAAATCGGTCCAGGTCCCGGCGGGCAGGCGGAGTTGCTGGGTATAGGCCGTGACCAGCAGGAAGTCACCCAGCAGATACTGGCTCAGGCAGTTGTCCCATGACGGGTCCTCGGGATAGGCCAGCGGCATGGCGCGCATGACCGGATAGCCGGTGCGGGCGGCCTCGGCGGCGCTGGAGTAGAGGTAGGGCAGGAGCCGGTAGCGCAGTTGGTCATACGCACGATACACCGGAATGAGTTTTTCCTCGATGAGCCATGGCTGATACCAGTAGGCCCAATTGCAATGCTGCGCCCAGGTCTGGAGGAAGCCAAAGTGGATGCCCTCCACGCTGTTGACGTCCATGTCGCAGGAGTGATTCGAGTGTCCGGAAAACCCCAGGTTGAGCATCGAGGCCAGCGGCTTCGCGCCGCCGCCGGTGTCGCCGGCCCAGGTGGCGACGTATTGTTGCACGCCGGCGTAGCCCCCGGCGGAATAGACCATCGACCGGCGCTTGGCGTGGTCTTCAAAGCCGCGCGCCATCTGCTTGGCGTAGATGACCGGATAGAGGTTGTGCATTTCCTCATCGCTCATGCCGTTGCTCCATTTGCGTTGCGGGTGTTCCATGACCTGCTCGTTGCCGTCGAGCTTGAAACAAGCGGCCCCCTGGTCGACAAACGCTTTGAGATGCTCGAACCACGGCGCCGATCCCTCCGGCGCCAGCTCCGGCTTGGCGGCGGTCTTGCCCTTTTCAATCCGGTCATCGTGCCAGACCTCAGGCACGCCAGTCGTTGGATTGTTAGTCGCGCCGGCGGGGCGCGGTTTTCGCCCCGCGTGGCACTGTTCCTCATAGCCGCCCAGATCGTAGTTGCAGCACAGCCAGAGGCTGAGCTTGAATCCCTTGCGCGCCAAAGCGCCGATGAAGGTGTGCGGTCCCTTGGGCGCCCAATACGGGATCGGAAATCGCTCCGGGTGCCACTGCTTGCGGGTGGTCTGGTCGTAGTTTTGCGACATCCAGCCGGGCTCGAGCCCGATCACGTCGCACGGCATGGCCTGGCGCCGGAATTCGAGCGCCTCGTTGACAAGGTTGAACGCATCGATGTTTTCGTTGCAGACGTAGGTGAGGCCGTAGCCCCAGATCGGCAGCAGCGCGGGACGACCCGTGAACGAGGTGTAGGTTTCGAGCAGGCTGCGGTAGTCCGGCCCGCAGAACAGGTAATAGTCCACATCGCTGCGTGGTGCGCTGCAGATCAGCGCGTCGGGATCGGTCTTGCCGACGTCGAACGTGTTGCGCCAGGTGGTGTTCAGCAGCATGCCCCAGCCCCGGTTGCTCAGAACCATCGGCACCGGGATGTAGGACGCGACGTTCTTCACCCACATCTGATAGATCCCGCCGCGCCGCATCACGTTGTCGCGGTCGGAGTCGCCCAGACCGTAGATCCGCTCGTCCTTGGCCAGCGAGAAGCGCAGGTCGCAACCGCCGCCTGCCTGATAGACCGGCGGCGCCTGACGGGTCAGCAGCTTGCCGGGCGCTGCCGCCAGGCTGACCGCCCCGTCCTTGCGATCGACCGTGAGTGTGGCCTGGGCGGTGGCCAGCGTGGTCGCGCCGGCCGCCTCGGCGCGCTTGAACTCCACCTCCGGGAAATCGGCCGAGAAGACGCCGTAGCGGTTCAGCGCGGACTCGGTCCAGGCGGCGGATTTGCTGTGGCGCACGCGAAACAGCTGCGGCCCCAACACATCGATGCGCACCGCCGCTCCGCCGTCCACCGCCACCACCACATTCCGCCGGGTCAGGGGCGCGGAGTCGGCCCACCCCGGCGGTGTGGTGGACTCCGCAGCCCTGGCGCTGTTGCCCGTGAGCGCGATCAGCGCGATCAGCGTGGCCATGTATTGTCGAGCGATCATGATGCTTGATTTGGTTGGTTGGGGAAAAGGCGCGAGCGCGCGCTTGGTGTAAGCGTTTATACGAATCGTTTCACCGCCGTCAAGCGGGATTTGTTGGGTTTTTTGGAGGGGATTTTAGAGCGAACGCCCCCTTCCTGCCTACAACTACAACCGAGTGAACGCCCTCCCTCAGAACCGGACGGGCGAATTTCTCGCATCCGGCTCGCCAGTCGATGAGTTCCCGCATGTTCGGCTCGCGCCGTTCACTTCGTGGGACTCGCGGCTATCTCCACTTCGTTCCGGTTCCACTTCGTTCCGGTTGAGGTTCCCATTTTCCTGTCTAGGTTCAAGGATGTGATCCGACGTCACTGATGAAAAAATTAAAAAAACTTGACCCCTGAAAAACCCGTCGTATAAACGCTTACACGAAGGGTGTTCCGCGCCTTTCCGCCAACCTATCATTCAGCCAGGCACCCGCAAAATGAAGCTCAAGCACCCAAGCGCCGCCGCCCGCGGGAACCCCCTCGTCCTAGCTGGAACCATCACCGTGTTGTTTTCGCTGCGCCAAACCCTGGTGCCGAACCTGTCGCCTGGTTTTGCCAGGACGGGGCACAACCCAATTTAACCAACCAAACATGAATCCGCACATCAGCCGTAGGTCATTTCTAAAAACCTCCACCGGAGTCGTCCTGGCAAGCCAGTTTGGCGTCAATATCCTGCACGCCCAGAACAAGGGCGACAAATTGCGCCTCGCCATAATCGGCACCGGCGGCAAGGGCGGCGCCCACTTGCAATGCGTGAAGCAGGCCGGCGATCGGGTCGTCGCCCATTGCGATATTGATGCCAACCAGCAGGGAATGGTCCCCGGCACCTGGGCGGAATCGAAGTTCTATCAGGACTACCGGGTTTTGTTCGACAAGGAAATGAAGAATTTCGATGCGGTGATGGTGGGCACGCCGGATCACAGTCACTATCAGCCGACGGCACTGGCGATGGCGGCGGGCAAACATTGTTATACCCAGAAGCCGCTGGTGCACACTGTGTGGGAAGCCCGCCAGTTGTTAGCCGGCGTGCGCAAACACAAGGTGGCCACCCAAATGGGCAACCAGGGCCACTCCGGCGCAGGCAACCGCATCATCTATGAATACGTCAACGGCGGCTTCCTCGGTGACGTGTCGGAAATCCACTGCGTCACCGACCGCCCGATCTGGCCTCAAGGCGGTTCGCGGCCGGGAGGTGAGGATCCGGTGCCCGCCAACGTCAATTGGGACTTGTGGCTTGGACCGGCTCCGGTGCGCCCCTACAGGAGCGCTACCTATCATGCTTTCAAATGGCGTGGTTTCTATGACTTCGGTGGTGGCGCGCTTGCCGACATGGCCTGCCACACCATGGACAGCATCTTCTGGTCGATGAACCCCGGCCTGCCCAAGAGCGTCGAAGTGCTCGAAATCCACAAGCACAGCGACGACATGTTCCCGTCCGGCGCTATCTTCCGTTGGGTCTTCGCCGCAGGCACACTGCCCAACGGCAAACCCCGTCCCGAACTCAGCATTTACTGGTACGAGGGCAAACTGCTCAAGGACGGCAAGGAAGTGGCAGCCCTCGAACGCGTCCGCCGCCCGGCCAAACTCGAGGCTGACAAGAAAATGCCCCAAAGCGGCAATGTGTACTTCGGCACCAAAGCGGATCTCCTCGTCCAGGGCGATTACGGCGACAGCCCGCGCATCGTTACGGCCGCAGGGGAACCCGCGGTCGGCAAGCCGCCCCAACTTCTCGAACGCAATCCCGACGGCCAAGGTGACTACGGTCAATACGCCGACTGGCGGCACGCCTGCACCGGCGAAAAGGACTGGTTGCATCCCGGCTCCAACTTTACCTATGCCGCTCCGTTCACCGAGGCTATCCTGTTAGGAAATATCGCGTTGCGCGTTGGCAAACTCGGTGAAAAGCTCGAGTACGATGCGCTCAACATGAGGTTCACCAACAACGAGCAAGCCAACCGCTATCTCAACAAGGCTTACCGCAAGGGTTGGGAGCCGCTCAAGTTGGCGTAGGCGGAAACCGAGTTGATCAGAGTTGGGCAGCCCATGATCCCGGAGGGGTGCCCCAGACGGTTTGGCAGTTTGCACCCTGAAATGCTAGAAATTGTCTTTCGATGAAAATCGGGGGCAGGATGCAACTCTTGACAAGCCGGCTGGCAGTGAGCCCGCCGGCTTTGGACTGCGGTGCCAGCGCCAGCGCCGCCCCGCTTGGGGAGGATGCGTGGGTTCCGGCAACCCGCCAGGCCCGCCCCCACCGTGGGGATAGCGGCGGAGCGGATGGTATGTTAAGCGGGAAGGGGATTTTGAATTTTTAATTCACTGTCATCCCACAGGCTGCGCATGAAGCCGCCTGAGCCTTGATTTCGCT
>JBAXPF010000142.1:0-10397 GCA_037132955.1 Verrucomicrobiota bacterium
CAAACCAGGCATCGGATAACACGCGCGGCAAGAACAGACCAAGCCACAGCGATAAACCTAACAGAACAAGCGGCGGTAGCAGCACGCCCGCCGTCTCGACAAAGCGTTTTCTATCCACCTTCGCGGCCGTGCGCGGACGCCCGTCGACGATGCCGAAAACCACCCGCGTCAACCCGAAAAATGCCAGCAACAGGCAGCCGAGAAACATCGCCGTGGCGGCACCGTGGCCGGTCTCGAGCGCGGCGCGCAACACACATAATTGGCTGAAAAACGGCCCAAATGGCGGGCAGGCCGTCACCGCGAACATGCCGGTGACAAAAATCGCCGCCGAGCGCGGCGTGATCACACTCATACCGCGCACGGCGTCCATCGAGGCGGACCCCGCAGCCCGCCGGATATTACCCGCACTCAGAAACAGCGTGCCTTTGGTTAGGCTGTTAGTCCAAACGTGAAACAGCGCCGCCGCCACGCCCGCCCGGCCCAGCGACGCGCCCAGCGTGAGGATTCCCATGTGCTCGACGCTCGAATACGCCAACATCCGCTTGAAATCGCGCGTGCCTAGCAGAAACAACGCCGCCACCAGCATTGAGAACAAGCCGATGGCCAGCAAGGTGTGGTCCGCAATCGCGCCCTGGCCCGCCGCGCCGACCACCGCCCGCACCCGCAGGATCGCGGTGAACGCCACGGAAGTGACGCCGCCGGCCAGAATCGCACCGACGATGCCCGCCGCCTCGCCGTAGGCTTCCGGTTTCCAGGTGTGCATCGGCGCCAGTCCCATCTTGGTGCCATAACCGACTAACAAAAGCACCCATGCGATGAGCACCCACGGCCGTGACAGCCCCGCCCCCTGCTCTATCAGCGCCACAAATGTCAGGTTGCCATCACCGCCGCCGTGCAGCGAGGCATAGCCGAGGCACAACGACCCTAACAACGAAAGCGCGATGCCGGTGCCGCCGACCAGCAGGTATTTCCAGGTGGCCTCGAAGGCCCGCGGGGTCCCGTTGAAGTGCAACAGCGGTACTGCAGCCAGGGTGACTGCCTCGGTGAAAATCCACAACAAGCCCAGGTGCCGCGCTTGATGGCCCGCACTCAACAACCCCAGCACCGCCAACAGCGCCGCGATGAAAACGCGGTTGGGCCGCTCGCCGCGGATCCGCAGGTAGCTCACCCCATACCATGCGCATACCAAAAACAACAGCGACACCACCGGCAACACCGCCCGCGCCAGCGGGTCAAAGGCGAGCCAGGCGGCTTGCTCGACTGCCGGCGGATTGAAGAACAGCCAGAAAGACAGCACGGTGTGAACGAGCCCGGCGGCGGGCAGGAACCACGGACGGGTGCGGTTCCACGGCCAGAGGGCCGCCAGCGCGGCGGCCACCAGTGGCACAAGGACGAGCAACAGGGATTTCATTCGTGAAGGGTGGTGAGTTTGCGGGTGTCGAGCGAATCAAACGCACGCTGGATGCGGTCGACAATGATGCCGATGATAAACACCCCGACCGTTAGATCGAGCAGCACGCCGGCCTCCACCAATAGCGGCATGGCCTTGATGAGGAGCAGACCGAAAAGATAGATGCCGTTTTCCAGGATCAGGTAACCGCACACCTGCGAGATGGCCTTGGGACGGCCGATCAGCAGGATGAAGCCGGTGAGCACGGTGGCCAGCGCCCCCGGCACCAGCAGTGAGCCGGTATGCTCCGGCAGCAGCGGCAGTTGATGCGTCAGGGCCAACGCTGCGATGGTGCCAGCCGCACCTAACAGCATCGACGCCACAAAGCCAATCTGCGGTTCCAGCTCGCGGTCGATTTGCGCCGTGCGCATCGCCCGCCGCAACAGGCTCGGAATCAACAGTCCTTTGCCGGCCACCGTCGCCAGCGCCACCAGCACCACCTGCCAGTCGAGCTCATGTCCCATCAAAATCGGCATCACCCCGAGAATGACCCCCTGCGCCGACATCGCCCGGATGAGCGCCGGCAAGCGGCTGGTGCCGAGTGCCAGCAGGTTGAGCCCCATGGCCAGGCCGATGAGGAGATTGAGGTTGGAGTTCATCATGGCACACCGCCTTTCCATGCGACTAGCAGCGCAAACAAGCATAACAAGAATGCCGTGGTGAGCAACAGCGGCACCCGGCGGAAGGCAAAACGCGCCAGCAGCGACTCGACCAGCCCGATACCCACGCACACGCCCAGCACACTGCCTGCCAGCAACCCGGCGGCAGCGAGCGGCTTGAGTTGGTTGATGGGCAGCACCGCCTGCACTAACAGCACCGCGAACAGCAGCAGCTTCATCGAGGCGCCATGCAGGATCACGGCCAGCGGCGGGCCGCTGTGATCCAGCACCATGACCTCATGGATCATGGTCAGTTCGAGATGGGTGTTAGGATCATCAAAGGGCACCCGGCAGTTTTCCGCGAGCAACACGATGAACAAGCCGGCCGCCAGCAGCACCGCGCTCGCCCCCATCGCCGGAGACAGCATCGTGGCCAGCGACAGGCTGCCGCTTTGCACGCTGAGCGAGAGCACGGCGGTGATCATTGCCGCCTCGGCGAGCACCGCATAGCTGACCTCGCGCACCGTGCCCATGCCTTCAAAGGCCGAACCGGTTTCCATCGCAGCCCACGCCGTGCCAAACCGGCCGAGTGCCAGCAGGTAGAGCATCAGCAAGGCGTCGCCACGAAAACTCAGACCCGCACCTAACGGACCGAGCGGCAGCAACATCGCAGCCCCCAGCAAAGCCACCCAAGTCACCGCCGGCAGAATCACGAATGCGGGCGAGGCGAGGGTGCTCATCACCACGCCTTTTTTCCACAAGCGGGCGAGGTCGTAGTAAAGTTGCAAGACCGGCGGCCCGCGCCGCCCCGCCACCCAGGCTTTCACTTTGTTGATGATGCCCGGCAGCAACGGTGCCAGCAACAGCCAGCAGTCGAGGCGCAGAATCAGGTCGAGGATTGAATTCATGACAGGCTTTCCAATAAAACCAGAATACCCAGTGCGGCGAGTCCCGCGACGACGTAGAGGATGTAGGCAGACAGGCGGCCATGTTGCAAGCGCCGTACGGCGGTGGACACTTGCATGACGCGTGCGCCGGCAGGAAGAAGCACCCGCTCTAACATGGTATCCGGCACCCGCTCCAGCCACAGCGCGCGGGCCGGGAAGTGACCGCGGGCCCGCCGCAACGTGCGCAGCGGCCGCAGAATCCACCAGAACCAGTCCGCCGCGAGACCTGCGAAGGAACCGCTGGAGTATTGCATCCTGGCGGTGGGGGCGGCGTAACCACAGTCCCAGGTCGGGCCGCGGCGCAGGTTGTTAGACCGGACCTTGCGCCAGAGCAAACATCCCGCCGCGGCAAGCAGCACGAGCAGACCGAGGTGCACCCGGCCCAGCGTGGCCAACGGCGCCGCCGCGTCGGCACTCACAGACAATTCGGGTGAGGGGATGAAAGGCGGCGGGCAGCCTGCCCGCGCCACAGTGGTCCGGGCATGTTGCCCGGAATCGGATGCCAAGCACTCCGCAGAAGCCATCGTATGGGCCGCCGCCCCGGCCCATGCCGGATGCCACGCCGCCACCGCACTTGATAGAGCCGGCCACAGCAGCACCGGTGCCAGGCCCAGTGCCAGGCAAACGCCCGCCAGCGCCAGCATCGGACCGCGCATCCAGCCGCCGCATTCGTGGGCGGTCGCCGCCGGTTGGGTGCGTGCCGCGCCGAGAAAGATCATCGCGCCCGCCTTGGCGAAAGCCGCCAGCGCCAGCGCGCCGGACATGGCGAGCAGGATCGCCGCAGGCAGCGCCGCCCACGCCGATGCTTGTTTGCCTGCCACGGCATCGAAGAGCCCCAGATAGATCAACAATTCGCTTACAAACCCGTTGAGCGGAGGCAGTCCCGCCACCGCCACCGATCCCAGCGCGAAGAGTCCGGCCGTCCAGGGCATGAGCCGCCACAAGCCGCCCAGGCGGCTCATGTCCCGCGTGCCTGTGGCATGCAACACCGAACCCGCGCCGAAAAACAACAACGTCTTGAAGGCCCCGTGATTCCACACGTGCAACAAGGCGCCCGCCAAGGCCAGGCGGCCCCACGCCGCATCATCGTGCGCCCGCCCGAGCAACGCCGCTCCCAGCCCAATCAATATAATACCGATGTTCTCCACCGAACAGTAGGCCAGCAGGCGTTTGAAGTCGTTTTGCGCCAAGGCAAAGGCCGTCCCTAACAAAGCACTGAGCGCGCCCAGACCGATCACCACCCAGCCCGCCGCTGGCGGCATCGGCAGCCAACCGCTGAAGCGCATGATGCCGTAACTCCCCGTCTTGATCGCCACGCCCGACATGATCGCGGAAACATGGCTTGGCGCGCTGGCATGTGCCGAGGGCAACCAGATGTGCAGCGGAAAAAATCCCGCCTTCATGCCAAAGCCCGCCAGCGCCAGCCAGAACAAAGGCGCGCAGGACGCATCGGCGCGCAGCGGTCCCAGATCCCAGCCGCCCGTCCGGGCCGCCAGCAGGGTGAAAAACGCAAACAGACAGACCGTGCCCGCGTGCGATGCCGCCAGATACAACCAACCGGCCGCCCGCACCGCCGGTTTCTTCGGGTCCAGCGTGATGAGGAAATACCCGCAGATGGCAAACGCTTCCCACGCCATGAGAAAATGCAGCCCGTTAGACGCCGTCAGCACCCACAGCATGCTCAACACCAGTGCGCTCCACCACGCCCGCCCCCGCGGCGCGGACGCCGGATGCATGTGATCCGGCCAATACCCGCGCGCATACACCGCCCCGGCGCCCCCAACCCCCGCCGCCAACACGACAAATACCGCACTCAGCCCGTCCAGCCTCAGGTGCACCACTTCCCCACCTAGCAAAAATTGGGATTGCCAGTCCCAGTCGGCACCTGTCAGAAAAACCGTCAACGCGGCGCCCAAGGCCGCCACCGTGCCGCCGAGCGTGAGCCCCAGCCACAGCCGCGGCCAGCGGGCCCCGACCGCGACCGCCATGCCTAACAAGACAACCGCCGGCAATAACAACTGGCCGGTCATTGTGCCTTGTCCTCCTGCTTTTTCACCTCTGCAGCCGCCGCGTCTGCGGCTGCCACCACCTGAAAAATGTCCTCGTCGGTCGCCCCCCGATCGAGTCGCGCGTTCAAAGTGCCGCCAAGCAACAGGCGGCTCAGCCGGCCCACCATGTCCAGATGCGCACGCGGCGAGGGCGCAATAAAAAACAACAGGCGGGTCACCGCCACCGCGTCCACCTGCGGTTCAGTTAGAGAGAGGCCCTCCTTCATGAGAATGAGGGCCACGGTCCCGGAATCCCGGCCCAACGTGATGCGCGTGGCCGGATGCGGCAGCGCAAACCCGCCACCCACCGGCGCATAGGTGACCCCGCCCGGGGCGCTGAGCCGTTGACCTAACAAGTCGCGCACCGGGGCCGTCGCTCCGTGCATGGCGCTGGCGACCCGCACAAAAACCTGCGTGACTTCGGCCGCCGCCACCTCGCGGAAAATTCCGCCCGTATGCAGCAGCGGTGCGAGCCGCAGGGGGGTGCACAGCCCGGGGTTTTCGGTGGCCAGAAATCCGGCCTTGGTGGCCAGTCCGCGGGTGGCCGCCCATTGCGCGACCTGCGCGCGATCAAACAACAAGACCCGGCGGTCCGGGGTGTGCGGCAAACCCTCATCCCTGATCCAGCCTTCCACTACTTTTTCCGAGACGCCAAACGACTCCGCAAGTTGGATGAGATTCAGATACATGGCTAAATGAAAATGTTGGAATCCGCCGGCATCACGTATGGAGCATACCGGTTTAGGGTTGACCCCACTCAATCAAATCACCACCCGGCTGCCACGACAGGCGCGTGCAAGCAGTATCGCCACCACGCAGCCGGCGCAAGGACAATGTGCGAAATCTGCCATCGGGAGCACGGTCGCCCCGGCAGTGAGGGGGCGACCAATACTGTCAGATGTGTCCCGCTGTTGTTATGGCGGAGGAGTATTCGCGGGCCGCATGCCAGCGCCACGCCGGTCCGGGCATCTGCGCGGATTTTTCATCGGCCCCGAAAATGCGCTAACCCGCGCTGGCGGACTGGAGGCATGGATGAGGCTGGGAGCCGCGATTTTTGCGACACCGCGGCAAAAAAGTTAGGACTTCAGGATTTGATCAATTTGCACGATCTGGCAGGATCCCTCGGCGATGGTGAAGCGGACGTTGTGGCCGCACAGGTCGGCACCGAAAACGCGGACCGCATCGCCGGTTTGGGTGGCCGGACGGGGGTCGAGTGAGAGGGCCTCACGGATGAGCGACCGGGCGCGGGCCGGCAGGCTAACAAACGCAGCGCTGGCACTGGCATGCACGGTCACCGGCAGACGCGGGGGGGGCTGTTCTGCGAAGCCGCTGGCAACTTTCGATGGGGCTTCCGCATATGGCAGATAGGGTTTGATGTCGAAAACGGGAGTGCCATCGATCACATCCACGCCGCCCAGATGCAGGACCGGCGCGTCGGGCGGGGTTCTATCAATTCCTTCCAGGCGGACCAAGGACAACCCGAGGCTGTTAGGCCGGAAAGTCGAGCGACTGGCGAACACGCCGATGCGCTGGTTGCCACCGAGGCGGGGCGGGCGGACGGTGGGATGCCAGCCTTGATCGAGGCATTGATGAAAGCCAAAGATGAGCCACAGGTGCGAAAAACCGTCGAGCCCGCGAATGGCCTCCTCACTGCGGTAGGGCGCATGGAAAACCAAAGTGCCCCACGCGCTCGGGCAGAGTCCGGGTTGGCGGGGAGTACCGAATTTGCCGCCGAAGCACGAGCGCACCACGGCGATGGGTTCGATTTGCATTGGAGGCCCGTCACTGCTTGCCATGCAACGGGGGCGGGGTCAGCGGGTTTTGAAGTGCACGCTACTGCGCAAGACCGCGTTTTCGCGCCGGCTGTGGACGGTGAGGGAATCCAGTTCGCTCATCGCGTCGATGACTTTGTCACGCAACCCTTTGCTGGACTTGAACTTGGCGAGTTGCGCGCTGTCCTTGCCAAAGATGGCCTCGGCATTGTCGTCGAGCAGTTTGAGGGTTTCGGCGGTGGCTTCCTGCATTGCCTTGAAATCCATCTTCATCCACAATCCGGTGCGGCCGGCGGTCCCCTTGTCGGCAGCGCCGAGGAGTTCGAGTGCGCGGTTTTTCGAGGTGGAGGCGGCAAACCACTTGTCGCCCACGGTCACCGAGGGGACGAAATCATCGTTGAGGAATGGGAATGCCATGAACCATGTCTTGTAGCCGTCCTTTTCCGAACTGAGCGGCTTCTGCATCGGGATTTTCTTGCCACTCATCTCGCTCACCTTGGCCAGCAACTTGGTGCAGGTCTCGTTCATCTTGGTCCATGAGGAGGCCAACTTCGCGCGATCGGTCACCGGGGAAATCATCGTGGCTCGCGGGAAGCGGCCTTTGTCTACGAAGGGTTGCGGCAGGCCCGGAATGGCTGGCACCGTGCCCTTGAGATCGATGACGATGGCGGTTTCCTGGCCAAGACCGGAGGCAAGGTCGCCTTTGAGGGCATCCCAGAGGGCCACCACGTCCGCGCGGAATTTGCCGTTGAACAGTCCGGCCATCTCCTTGAATTGTTTCATTTCGCCGGTTTCCCATTTCAAATCGGAAACTTTCATGGCCAAGGCATAGGCGGTTTCCACCACGGATTCGTAATAGGCGCGGGCCTTTTCGTCGTAGGCGGCATCGGAGGTCAGGTTGGCAAACATCGCCACATCCGGCGAATCACCAAGGTGGCTGAGCTTGGCCGGAGTTTTCCAATCGAGGGCTCCAGGGTCGTAACCGCCGAAGGCTTCCACCTTAAGCCCTTGCTCGAAGAAGGCCACGGTGCCCATCGCTTCCATGCCACCAAGCTTGCGCAGCGCCGCCTCGCGGTCGGCCACCAATTGCAACAAGGCTTCCAGATCACGGGTGTCGCCCAGCCCATCCGCTCCGGCAAGCCCATCGCGCAGGCCGTTGGTGTAGGCGGACAACCCGCCTTGGATGCTTGCAAGGGCCTTGGCGGCGCTGTCATTGCCGAAGACGAGGGCGGCCAATTCCTTGGAAGCATAGGCGTCACTGAAGGCAAGCGCGGTTCCGTTTGTTAGCGACTGGTTGACCTCGGCTACCAAGTGGCAATCTTTCTCGGAGCTGCCGATGAACATGACGACGTATTCGCCAAGCGTGCCCGAGGCGACCACCAGGCTTTTTTTGCCAATCGCGGCGAGCAACTTGTCCGCAGTCTCGGCACCCAGTGCTTCGTCCATGGCTTTGCGGTCGGTGCCCATCTCCTCTGCAATTTTGGACCCAAGGAATTTGTAGCCGCTGAACTTGGCTCCGGCACTCTCGAACTCGACGGCCTCCACCATTTCGCCGACGGCTTGGAGATTTCCCACCATTTCCGAGACGGTGCCGGCCACTGCGTCGTGCTTGGCCTTGTCGGTGCGGAATGCCAGATAGACGGGCGGCATGTTGGCGCGTTCGAGCAGGCCGATGCCGGATTCCGGATCGTGGATGAGATTTTTGGCCAATTCTTCGCCGAAGGTGTTGCCCATGCTTTCCTCGATGCCTGAAAGGTCGCCGGACTTGGCCGCGGCCACAAACGCCTTGGCCAGACTCCGCATCTGGAAATAACCGAGGCGGCTGCTCAGCGTCATGAGATTGGCCAACTGGGTGCCCGCCGTTTTGCCCACGCCAAAGGTGACTTCGAGGCCGAGCATGTCGCCGGGGGCCATGGGATCGGTCAATACTTCCTCGTTGCTTTTGGGCTCCGTGGCGGGTTCCTCCTCAGCCGCTGCGGCCGCCACTTCCACTTCACCTTCCGGAATGGCAAAATCCTCCCCCGCGGGTTTGTTTCCACCCATGTTTTCCTCCGGCTGCGGCGGGGAGCCCCTCCCCATGCCCAAGTTAGCGCCGATTTGCTCCTTGAGCACCTTCCAGAGTTTCATGCCTTGCGCCCGATCCCCGATTTTATTTCCGTTATAGACCGAGATGACCGACTCGGTGTCTTGCGGTAGATAGCGCGCAAACCCGAGTTTGACCGCACGCTCTTCCGCGCTCAGAGCCTTGGCATCGGCAGTCGCGGGAGCAGTCGCAGGGGCGGGGGCAGGGGCGGGGGCAGTCGCGGGAGCAGTCGCAGGGGCAGGGGGTGCCGCCTTGTCGGGGCTGGCCACGGCCTGGGGGGTGGCAGCGGCCGGATTGGCCGGTTCTTCTTTTTTATTGCATGCTCCGAGAGTTAGAATCACCGCCGGAATGACCACCCAAAATGATTGTGTTTTCATAGAAAAGTGCAAGCTAGCCAGTCCATTGCCCGCGGGCAAGCATAATGGCAGTTGGGGCGAAAATAACACCCGAGGCACCCGTTTGGACCGGTTGCGATGCCGGTTTCCGCCATTTCTTGCACGGGTTTGAATATCCAGAGTTGCGAAACCTCCCGCTTCAGTGAATGCTTGTCCTCAGACGCACCCCCATGGCCGCCAGACCCACTACGCCCGCTCTCAGCGATCTTTTCCCTTTCGAACTCGTCCGCCCGGAACTCGAGCGTGTCGAGTCCGCGATTCGTGAACAAATCTGCGCCTTCGATCCCGCCGTCGAGCCCTACGTTGCCTATGTCTGCAACACCTCCGGCAAACGCATTCGGCCCGCCCTCGCCATTCTGACGGGGGGTGCCACCGGCGGGGTCAATGACAAGCACCTCAAGATCGGCGTCATCCTCGAACTCATCCACATGGCCACCCTCGTCCATGACGATATCATGGATGGTGCCACCACCCGCCGCATGGTCCCCACCGCCAATGCCAAGTGGGGCAATGCCCTGTCCGTGTTGCTTGGTGACACGCTCTTCTCCCATGCGATGACGCTTGCCACTGATTTCGATAGCATCGATATCTGCCGCAAGGTCGGCAATTCCGTCCGCGAGGTCTGCCAGGGCGAAATGATCCAGACCCAGCGCCGCTTCGATCTCTCGCTCTCCAAGGAGGATTATTTCCGCATCATCGAGATGAAAACCGGCGTCCTCTTCGCCGCCGCCACCGGCCTCGCCGGCAATCTTTCCGGCGTCGATGCCGCCACCGAGGCCAAACTCTACAGCTACGGCATGAAGCTTGGCACGGCCTATCAGATCTACGACGACTGCCTGGATCTGGTCGGCGCCGAGGAGGTCGTTGGCAAGACCCTGCGCACCGATCTGGCCAAGGGCAAACTCACCCTGCCCATCCTCAACCTGTTGGAGGCCGCCTCCGAATCACAACGCACCAAACTCAACAAGCGCATCCTCGATCAGGAACCGCTCGACCTGCCGGTGCTCGTCGGCATCGCCGAATATGAGGGCTCCATCGAAAGCGCCGTCGATACCGCCCTTTCATTGTTAGATGATAGCCGCCGTGACCTCGAGGCGCTCGAC
>JBAXPF010000143.1:0-10391 GCA_037132955.1 Verrucomicrobiota bacterium
GATGGAAGGCATTCCGGGCAACGTCGGCGGTGCGTTGCGCATGAATGCCGGAGCCATGGGCGTGGAAACTTTCGATCAAGTGCTGCGCGTCACCTTTCTGGAAGAAGACGGCGTGATCCGCACCCGGGAACGCGCGGAAATCGTGGCGCACTACCGCAATGTGCCCGAGTTGCGCCGCAACTTCGCCCTGCAGGCGGTTTTCAAAGGAAAAACCGACACCGCCCTCAATATCAAACAACGCGGCGAGGTGTGCCGCGAAAAACGCCAAGCCAGCCAGCCTGTCTCGGCCTCCGCCGGTTGCATTTTCCGCAACCCCGAGGAGATTCCCGCCGGCAAGCTCATCGATAGCCTCGGCCTCAAAGGCCGCGCCATCGGCCATGCCGCAGTGTCCGAGGTGCATGGCAATTTCATCATCAACCAAGGCGGTGCCACCGCCACGGACATCCTCAAGCTCATCGAAGCCATCCGCCACCAAGCCCGCCAGACCCACCCTCTCGAACTCGAAACCGAAGTCAAA
Organism: Verrucomicrobiota bacterium; assembly: GCA_037132955.1. Taxonomy (GTDB): domain Bacteria; phylum Verrucomicrobiota; class Verrucomicrobiia; order Verrucomicrobiales; family Akkermansiaceae; genus Luteolibacter. The sequence continues at coordinate 518 of JBAXPF010000143.1, forward strand.
ATCCTCGGCGACGATGAAGCGCAGTTCTAACGTTATGCTCACCTCCAAGAAAATCGCCGTCCTGATGGGGGGGCCGGGTTCGGAGCGCAAGGTCTCCCTGGCCTCCGGCGCGGCCGTGCTTAGAGCCTTGACCGGCCTGGGTCTCCAGGCGGTGGCGGTGGATGTCACCGGCACCCATCTCGAGCTGCCGGTCGGCACCGACCTCGCCTTCAATGTCATCCACGGCACCTTTGGTGAAGACGGCCAACTCCAGGACATCCTTGATCGCATGGGCGTCCCCTACACCGGTGCCGGGGCCGCCAGCAGCCGCCTCGCGTTCGACAAATCCCTCGCCAAGGCCGCCTTCCTTGCCCATGAGGTGCCCACGCCGCGCGCCGAGATCGTGGATGTGAGTGCCGGGCTGCGGCTGCCAGCGTTGGCCCCGCCCTTTGTGGTCAAGCCGCCGCGCGAGGGTTCCAGTGTGGGGGTGCACATCGTGCGCCAGTCGGCCGAGGCCCACGCCGCCATGGCCGATGCCGCCCGCCATGGCCATGACATCCTGGTCGAGGAATTCATCGAGGGCAAGGAACTCACCGTCGGTATCCTCGATGATGCCGCCCTGCCCATCGTTCACATCGCCCCCCGCGATGGCTTTTATGATATGGCTAACAAATACCCGTGGATGAGCGGCGGCGCCGGCAGCGACTACTACTGCCCCGCCGACCTCGATGCCACCACCACCCGGCTCGTTCAGCAAGCCGCCCTTGCCGCCCATCGCGCGCTCGGCATTGAAATCTACTCGCGCGTTGATGTTTTGTTAGACTCACGCAACCGTCCCTTCGTGCTTGAAGCCAACACCCTGCCCGGCATGACCGAGACCAGCCTGCTGCCCAAGGCCGCACTGGCCAGCGGCATCTCCTTCCCGGCGTTGTGCCGCAAAATTGCCGAACTGTCCCTCCACCTCCGCCAACCCGCGTGACCCGTTCCTTCGTCTGTTAGATTACCGCCTAACCCAATTGATCCGATGAGGCGCCAAACCCGCAAATCCAGCCACAGCTCACACCGCAACGTGTTGCACGTCCGCGTGTGGTCACCCCGCCTGTTTTGTTTTGGCTTTTTCAAGTTCCTGCTGCGTCTCACCCTGGTGGCCAGCGTGGTGGCCATCATCGGCGGCATCGGTTGGGGCATCCATCTGGGCATTCAGCGGGCGTTTTATGACAACGCGGATTTCACCTTGCAAGAGGTTGATCTCAACCCGAACCAAGCCATTGATGAAATGGATTTCGTCAAACTCACCGGCCTCAATCTGCGCGTCAACCTGTTTCGGATCGATCTCAAGGCCATCACCAAGTGCCTAGCCAGTGTGCCGCAGATCGCCGACGCTCACGTCGAGCGGCGCTTGCCGGGCACCCTGGTGGTGCGCGTAACCGCCCGCACGCCGCGGGCCTGGATTGCCTGTCCAGATGCCGGCCTGCCCGCTGAACGAAAAGTCGGCGCCATGCTGGTGGACAGCCATGACTGCGCCTACCCGTGTGCCGAGCGGCAGTTTGAAGCGGCATCCAAGCTGCCCATCGTGGTGGTTCCTGCCCGCAAGAATGAAACCATCGCCAGCGGTGAGAAAATCCGCCAACCCGAACTGCACCGTTGTTTGCGCCTTCTCGCATCAACCGGCGAGAGCGATCCGGAAGCCCTCTGTTGGATTGGCACCATCCAACAGGCCAACCCCTGGTCGCTTTCTCTAACAACCCGGGGTGGCACCATCGCCACCTTCGGTCTGCGCGATCACGCGCGGCAGGTGTCCAACCTGCGGGCGGCGCTCAACCATGCGGAGCGCAAGGGTTATTCCATTGCCACCATCAATCTGATTCCGAGGGAAAACGTCCCCGTCACCGTCACTGTTAAAGGTGGGGACGCGCCGCCCAAGGCGATTTTGGTGGCCGAGCCGGTGGCGCAAGAAGTCCGCCAAGTCCGCCACTCCCGCGATTCTAAACCCGTTTCCACCCGGGACTGATCCCCATCCCCTGTTTCTAACCCAATGGCACGCAGCTCAAAAATTCATGTCGGACTCGAAATCGGCACCAGCAAAACCTGCATCGTGGTCGGTGAGGTCAAGCCGGACACCGCAGTGAAAATCCTCGGCATCGGCACCACCAAGACGGCTGGCGTCCGCAAGGGCGAGATCTATGATTTCCCCCAGGCCAGTGCCTGCCTCAAGGATGCCCTGGTCAAGGCGGAAGATGCCAGCGACGTGGAAATCGGCAGCGTCTATCTGGCAATCACCGGGTCGCACATCCAAGGCATCAACAGTCGTGGCACGTTCCGCTTGCCGGAAGGCCAGTCCATCGTGGCGCCGGAACATGTCGAGGAAGCCCGCACCATCGCCCGTGATATTCACATTCCGCAGGATCACGTGCATCTCCATCCGATCATCCGCAGGTATCTGTTGGATGACCTCGAGCACAAGACGAGTCCCGTCGGGCTCTACGGCAAGACCGTTGAGGCGGATTTTCACATTGTGCATGGCATCGGCAACCGTATCCAAAACAGCATCGCCCTGGTCCGCAAAGCCCTGCTCGAAGTCGATGACATCGTGTTCTCGCCCATCGCCACCGCCCAGATGGCGCTCGATCATGAACAGCGCGAGCGCGGGGCACTGGTCATCGACATCGGCGGCGGCACCACCGATTACGCGCTCTATCTGGATGGAGCCATCGCCGCCTCCGGCTGCATTCCCGTCGGCGGCGATCACCTCACCAACGATATCCATCTGGTCACCGGTCTGCCGTTTTCCAAATCGGAAAAGCTCAAGATCATGGAAGGCGACGCCTCGGCCGATCCCGCCCGCTCGGTGGGCGTCGCCAAGCTCGTCGATGACCGTGGCTTTGCGGAAGTGGAAGTGCGCCGCAGCATGCTCAATGAAATCATCCGCCAGCGCCTCGAGGAAACCCTCCGTCTGGTGCGCCAGCGCTTGCCGGAAGGGTCCGTTGAGGCCATTGGGGCCGGCATCTTTCTCACCGGTGGCACCAGCCTGATGCGTGGCTTCGGCGAACTCGCCTTTGAGGTGTTCGGGCGCGATATCTATCGGCCCGAGCCGCCGGAAATCAGCGGCGTCCAAGCCAGCTTCAAGGATCCGCAATACGCCACGGCCATCGGCCTCATCCGCTACGCCCAAATCCTCGAAACCGAACGCTTCGCCCCGCCCGGCCTCTTCGGCAAAATCACCCGCTTGTTCTGGCCGTTCGGCAAATAGCCGCCGCCTCGTTCTTCACCTAATTACTTCCTCCCCTATCCCCCCTCTCCCCCCATGATTCCCTACCATCGCGAGCTCCAGCTCACCATTCCCAGTTCCGCCGTCAAAATCATCGGCCTTGGCGGTGCCGGTGCCAACATGCTTGAACGCCTGGCCCTGGATGGCACCGAGGGGGCCGCCTTGCTCGCCATCAACACTGACGCCCGCACTCTGGCGGCCTGCGTCGCCGGGGAGAAAATCCAACTCGGCCGCAACCTTACAAAAGGGCTGGGGGCTGGCGGCGATCCCGAGCTTGGCCGGCAGGCCATGCTCGAGGCGGAAGCGGAAATCCGCGCGTCGCTGCGGGGCAACCGCATTGTTTTCCTGTGTGCAGGTCTGGGTGGCGGCACCGGGTCGGGTGCCGCGCCGGTCATCACCCGCATTGCGCGTGAGGAAGGTGCCTTTGTGGTGGTCTTCGCAAGCATGCCGTTTGCCTTTGAGGGCCGCCGCCGCCGCGACCAGGCGGACACCACGCTCAACGAACTCGCCGTGCTTGCCAACGCCTTGGTCACCTTTGATAACAACCGCATGGGCGAACTTGTGCTCGCCAAGCAAGGCATCCATGAGGCATTCAGCGCGGCCGACCGGATGATCTGCGAATCTATCAAAGCCGTCATTCGGCTCGTCATCCGCCCCGGGCTCATCAACATCGGGCTGGACGACCTCATGAGTGCCCTGCGCACCAACCGTTCCCGCTGTCTCTTTGGCTCCGGCATGGCCAAAGGCAAGGACCGCGCCACCAGCGCGCTGCGCAATGCCCTGTCCAGTCCCTTGCTTGATCAGGGCGCGCTCCTCAAGGAAGCCCAAACCGTCCTCGTCCATCTTTCCGGCGGTGAGGATCTCACCCTCTATGAAGTCGAGCTCCTCATGCAGCGGCTGCAAAAATTCGTGCCGGAAAGCGCCCATGTGTTGTTCGGTGCAGTGATTGATCCCGCCATGGGCGATAATCTATCAGTCACTCTCATCAGTGCGCTGCCCGAGGATTCGCTCGCCGCCGCACCCCGGGACTCCGGCAATTCCGTCACTGAGAATTCCGACATGCCTGACCACCACCCGGCCGCCACTCCGGAGTCATCGTTAGATCCGCAGTTGACGCCGCCGTCCGCGGCCAAATCGCGGCGAAGCACGAGTCAGGCCGCGGATGCCGACGGGGTCTCGCCGTTTTCCGCCGAGCATCGCGTTGCGGATCCGGGTCCGCCGCCACTCCCGACCGAAGAAGTTCCGGTCGAACCCTCACCGGACCCCACGGCAAGCCCCGCCGCGGATCCAAGCGACCTGTCTGAGACGCCATCGCCCTTTGGCCAGCCCGTTGTGTTCAAACCTATCAAGCGTGGCCAGGTTGCGGCCACCCCATCTTGGGAAACCCCCATGCCTCTTGAAGACGCAGTCCCTCAGAAAGCCACGCGCCTCAGCGCCGGTATTGACGCCGAGCCCGAGGCTGCGGCCACCCTCGATCCGGTCACGCCTGCACCGGTTGCCGAGTCCGGACCTCCCAAGCTCAAGCTCGGGATCAAATCCCCAGCCCTCCAAAATGAACTGGCCTTTGAGGCCGTCCCGCGCGGGCGCTTCGAGGGCCAGGCACCCACCGTCGTCGATGGCGAAGACCTCGACCTGCCGCCCTTTCTGCGCAAGAAAAAGTGATCCGGTGGCACTCCGCAAACGCCGCTGGTGAGTCGAACCCGAAATCTAGCTAACTCGTGAGATCGAATATCGGTTTTCAGGTTGAATCGACCCCCGGAGGGAGCAGGGGCGGACGCCGGGCGGCGTCATTCTCGTTAGGGCTGCGGACGTTCCCATGATTCAACCGCGCCGGCTTGCACACCAAACAACGGATGAGGATCCGGTCCTTCGGTTTCCATCCATTTCTGATAGAGTGCGGGATCACGGACTTTCAGCTTGGCCATGAGATGAGTCCACTCGTATTGCAACTGGCCGCGCGTGACCGTGAGCACGAGGTGTTTGCGCGCGGGCCTGATCTTGGTTTTGTCAAAACAATAGCCACGCGCTTCCGCTTCCGCGTGAATGGCTCTCAAATACAGCGACATCGCGGCTAACGGTGATACCTGGGTCTTGAAGCGATCCAACTGCGGATGATGGCGATAGCCGCGCGTCTCGTCACGCAGAACCGCTTGCGCCAACAGCGCCTCCCGCCATAACGCAACCAACCCTTGTGAATCAAGGTATTTGGGATGTAATGACCAGAGTCGCATGTTCTATTTCTGCAGTATAACGCAACAAGTTCATCCGTCCAATTTAATGCTGGTCAAACGCGTGGCACTCCGTAGTGTCAATCAATAAATCCATGACAGGACCGTCTTCCATCGCGTGCTGGCACCAGGTTTCGGACTTTCTGACTCGTGTCAGAAAACGGGCGTTGTGGCCGTCGCTGGCAGTAGCAGTGGCAACGTACCGTGCCGCGGCCGCCGGCGCTGAGCGGGTGGTCATCCCGCTTGAGGGCGAGGTCACGCCGGACCCAACCATCCTGGCGGGTTTCTGGGAGCCGCGTCTGTGGCCGATCATCGGCGAGGTTGGGTTCTGCCTGCTGCAAGTTGCATGGATCATCGGGCTGCTGGTGAACCGGGCCAAACGCCGCCAAAGCGAGGCGGAAGCCACGCTGATTGCCGATATCTCATCGAAGTTTGTGAATCTTGCCGCGGACGAGGTGGACCGCGAAATCATGGATGCCGAGCGCCGCATCTGCGAGTTGCTAGGCCTCGATCTTGCGGCGATTTGGCAGTGGTCGGACTCGCCCCCAGGAGGCTTCGCGCTCACCCATTTTTATAGTGTCAAGGATGGTCCGCAACCTTCCACGCGTCTCAACCAGGAGGATTTTCCGTGGTGCCGAGAGCAAATGCTGGCCGGTCGCATCGTCGCCATTGATTCGCTCAAGGACTTGCCGGCGGAGGCTGCCCATGACCGGGATGTCTGCCGCCAGTTAGGCATCAAATCGCATCTGTGCATTCCCCTCGCGGTGGGTGGCGGGTCACCCGTCGGCATCCTCAGCCTCAATACCACGCGGGCCGAACGCGGGTGGCCGGCCGCGCTGGTGAAACGGCTGCAATTGGTGGCGCAAATCTTCGCCAATGCCTTGGCTCGCAAGCGCACTGAGGTTGCGCTGCGCGAACACGCCGACAAGTTCCAAACGATCGTGAGCACCACCGCCGACGGTTTCTGGGTGGTGGATAGAGAGGGGAGGATCCTCGAAGCCAACGACGAGTGTTGCCGCCTCTATGGGTATCGCCACAGCGAACTCCTCGCATTGTCGATCAAGGATTTCGAAGTCACTCGCGACGCCGCCGAAACCCAACGGCATATCGCGCTGATCTCGGCAGCGGGTTTCTCGCGCTTCGAAACCCGCCATCGTTGCAAGGATGGCGGCATCGTGGATATCGAAGTCAGCGCGACCTACCGCGCACATGCCGCCACCTTTATCGCGTTCCTCCGCAACATCACCCGGCGGCGACATGCGGAACAGGAAACCTTTGAACTGCGGGGACTTCTAGCCCACGCCGACCGCGTCACCCTGCTCGGACAACTGGCCTCCGCGCTGGCCCACGAATTGAGTCAGCCGCTCGGGGCCATCTTGCGCAACGTCGAAGCCGCTGAGATCCTACTGCAAACGGCCGCGCCGGATGTGGGAGAGTTGCGCGCCATCGTCAAGGATATCCTGAGCGACGACAGGCGGGCGGGGCAGGTGATCGAACGCTTGCGGTCCTTGCTCCAGCGGCGGACCCTGGACCCGCAGCCCATCGCTCTGCAAAGCGTGATTGACGAGGTCTTGCCGCTGGTTCACGCCGATGCCGCCGTCCGGCATGTGACGCTCACCTGCTCCGCTGCGGCGGACCTGCCGCCGATCCTGGGTGATCGTATCCACCTCCAGCAGGTCTTGCTCAACCTGCTCGTCAATGCCATGGACGCGCTGGAGGCTTGCCCACCCAACCAGCGTTTCATCCAAGTGTCCGCTGGCCAGCCGGAATCTAACAAAATCGAAGTCCGCGTCTCCGATAACGGCCCGGCAATCCCCGCGGAGTTCCTGAAACGCTTGTTCGAGCCGTTTTTCACCACCAAAGCCAACGGCATGGGCATGGGTCTGTCAGTGTCAAAGACCATCATCGAAGCCCACAAGGGCAAACTCTGGGCCGAGCATGGATTGCAAGGTGGCGCGTGCTTCTGCTTCACGGTGCCGGTGGCGGACGCGAAGAGGTAATCCGTTATCCGTTATGACCCATGACCCCAGGCCTCCAGCCACTGTCTTCATCGTGGACGACGACGTTTCCTTTCTGCGTTCGGTTGCGCGGTTGCTGCGGGCGTCGGGCTTTCAAGTGGTCATCCACAACTCGGCGGTGGAGTTTCTGGCGGAATTGCGGCCTGAAATGCATGGCTGTGTGATCACGGACCTCATGATGCCAGGTATGGACGGGATGGCTTTGCAGGAGGCCTTGCGCACAACAGGCAACGCCCTGCCGCTGGTCTTCCTCACCGGTCAGGGTGATATTCCCACCACCGTGCAAGCCATGCAGGGCGGGGCAGTGGATTTTCTAACCAAACATGCGTCCAAGGATGACCTGATTGCGGCTGTCAACCGCGCTCTGGCCCGAAACCAACAGGAACAGGCCCATCAGGCAAAACTCCAGGCGTTGCGCCAACCGTTCGAGTTGTTAACGGAGCGCGAGAGCGAGGTCCTCCGGCATGTCGTGCAGGGCAAGCTCAACAAGGAGATCGCCGCCGATTTGGGCATCCACGAACGCACGGTGAAACTTCACCGCACCCATCTCACCACCAAACTGCAGGTGCATTCCGTGGCTGAACTCACGCGCATGGTCCAGGCTGCGGGAGTGTTCCGGTCAGTAACCACTGACCACTGACCACTTTTTTCAGCTTTCAGTATTTCAGCTTTTCCAAGCGACCTTCCCTAAAGGGCAGTAGACGGCACGCCGGTATCTTTGGGAATCTGCTGCTCTGGAATGAACGGCAGATGCAACAATTACGTGGCGGTGGTGGACGACGATGCAAGCATCGGGCGGTCTTTCAGCCGCCTGCTCAGCGCGGCGGGCTTCCAACCCGTCACCTATCTATCGGCCGAGGCTTTTCTCGAGGACAGCAAGCGCCCACACTTTGATTGCCTGGTGCTGGATATCCAATTGGATGGGATGTCCGGGCTGGAGCTGAGCCGGAGACTCGCGGCGGTCAGGGATGGTACGCCGGTCGTATTCATCACTGCGCACGACGATCCTGCGGTGCGGGCAGAGGCGCTGGCGTCCGGTTGCGCGGGCTTTTTCCACAAGACCGATCCGTGCACGCTGATCCTCGATGCCATCAGCAAGGCCGTTATGCCTGTCACCAACATCACCTTCCTCAAAGGGCAGTAGACGACTTCTCTGATACTGCCACTAATTGTCCCCACCTTGATAAGGGATCAGAAAAGTAAACCACCACACCACTGATCCAGGCGACCGGGCCTGATTTGCCAAGCCTCCATCCCCGCCGGTCCGGGGATGGAAAACAACACACACACAATCATGACAACCCGTGAAGAAGCAACAAGCGGCACCCCCGTGTGCGGTTGCTCAATCGGAGACCTCTCCAAACAAACACCCACCATGAACACCACCGAAAAAAAATCAGATACCGTCCCCTTGGACTGGAGCGAAGTTTATTACACCAACTGTCCCCTCGTATCGGCGAGCAACGTCGATCAGGAACTCGGCTGGACCCGTGAGGAATACAAGAAAATCGGCGTTAAATACGCCTTCCTCCGCTCCCAGCGCGGTAACAACTGGTATCCGCACTACATCCACAACATGGATAACCTGATCCGCTTCGGCGGTCTGTTCCCGCCCATCCACGTCCAGGCGGACCTCCGCCGGACATTGCTGCTAGGGGTCACCCATGCACCGAAAGAAGGCGGCTGCCTGATGGTGCGTTCCCGCGATGACATCTACCGGGTGTCGGAGCTTAAAGGTAAGAAAATCGGCCTTTCGAAGAGCCTGAACACCATCAAGAACGATTGGTGGCGCATTCAGGAGCACATGCAAATCGAACTGATGCTCAGGGTCAACGGCATGACCATGGACGATGTCGAGATCGTCGAGTTCCCCTATCCGGACGACTGGTATGACAAAGACGAGATGCTGGTCGAAACAATGGATAACGCGTCCGAGTTGTGGCTCAAGCGCGACCACAAGCGCGATCTCGCCTTCCGTCCGCTGGAAACCGCGCTGCTGACGGGCAAAGTTGACGCGATCTACACCCAGAGCGGGCCATTCCAGCACCTGCAGGAGGCGACGGGCAAAATGAAGGCGATTGAGGACTTGGCCAAATATCCCGACTGGACCTTGCAAGTGGCCAACATCCCCGCCGTCATCACCTGCACCGACGTCATGGCCAAGGAACACCCCGAGCTCGTTGTTACCTTCCTCAAGGGCATGATCAAGGTGGGGCGCTGGTCTAACGAGCACAAACACGCCGCAGCCGCTATTCTTGACAAGCAGACGTTCTACGTGGATGTGGAGGATACCTACGAGGGCATCAAACCCATCGACATGGTGCCGAATCTCTCGCCGCAGAACCTGGTGTCCGTCGAGATCGGCAAGGATTTCATGCTCA
>JBAXPF010000144.1:0-10282 GCA_037132955.1 Verrucomicrobiota bacterium
TTCCTGGACTGGGCGGATCGGAGTCCGCCCCTCCTTGGGGTGACCGCGTTCTCACCAACGCGCCTACGAGCGGCGGGATCAAGGAGGGGCGATCTCCGAATCGCCCGGCATATGGATCGCTCACCCCTGGCGTTTCTTGGCGTTTCCTGGACTGGGCGGATCGGAGTCCGCCCCTCCTTGGGGTGACCGCGTTCTCACGAACGCGCCTACGAAGACCCCGCGTTCGGAGTGCGGCTTGAAAGGCCGCTCGTTCCCATACGTAGTAATCCGCCCCAATACCCCCGGACCCCGGCGGGACTCAATGCAAGGGTCGCACAATCCACCCCCTAACCGATGCAACCCGCCACCCCGGAGACCAGCTCCCCCGCCACCCCGGATGGCATGTCGCGGCGCGCGGTGTTGCGACTCTCGGCGGCGGGCCTGCTTGGTGCCAGCTTCGGGGTTGGCACCGCCATTGGCCTCACCCGTTGGGTGCGCACCACGCCCCAGCCCTACCGGTTTTTCTCGGCGGCGGAGGCCGCGCTGCTCATTGCCCTCTGCGAGCAAATCATCCCGCGCGATGACGCACCCGGTGCCACGGACGCGGGCGTGATCCACTACATCGACCGCCAGCTGTGCGGCAAGTTCGCCGACCAGCAGGCGGCATACCGGTTGGGATTGGCGGCGTTTGGCAAGACCTGTCTGCAAGTCTACCAGATGCCATTCGAGCAACTCAGCTTCACGCAACAGACGGAGGCCGTGCGCCTGATCGAAGCGGAGAAAGCCCCGCGGGAACTCTGGGGTGAGCAATCGCAACAAGAGTTCTTCAGTCTGGTGATCGACCACACCCGGCAGGGATTCTACGGCAGCCCCCGCCATGGCGGCAACCGCGACTATGCCAGCTACCGCATGTTAGGCCTGGCCTATCCCAACATCATCGGCCGGAACCGCTATGGTTCCAAACGCCCAGATTGATCTGGCAAATCCCCCGCAGCCATGGCCCTCCCCAAAGTCAATGTGGTTATCGTCGGTGCCGGCGCGGGTGGCGGCATCGTCGCCAAGGAACTGGCGCAGGCCGGGCTCGGGGTTGTTTTGTTAGAGCGTGGCGCGTGGCCGCATTACGACGAGCACAACGACGACGAACTGAATTCCCAGCGGACGCCGGTGTTTGGCAATCCCTTCGGGCCCGACGACCAGCGGCACCGCCGGGTGGTCGTTGAGGGCGACGGCTCGACCCGTGTGGTGGTGCCCAGCGATTGGGCATACAACAACAACGCCGGGTGCGTCGGCGGCGGCACAGTAAGTTACGGGGCGATGGCCTGGCGGTTCATGCCGGAGGATTTCCGGTTGCGCAGCACCTACGGCGAGGTGCAGCACTCCACGCTCGCCGACTGGCCTATCAGTTATGACGATCTGGAGCCGTTTTACGCAAAGGCGGAGTATGAGATCGGGGTGGCCGGGGATTACTCTAACAACCCGTTCGGCGGGCCGCGCAAGCAGCCGTTTCCGATGCCGGCATTCCCCTTGAACAAGGAAGGCCGGAAGGTCGCGGAAACCGCCACGCGCATGGGCTTGCATCCGTTTCCCATCCCGATGCTGCGCAACTCCGTGCCCTACAACGGCCGGCCCGCCTGCATCCACATGCGCTCGTGCGTCGGCTTCGCCTGCCCGGTCAATGCCAAGGCCGGCAGCCACAACACGGTGCTGCCGCTCGCCCTGGCAACCGGCAATTGCGAGGTGCGCAGCGGGTGCGTCGCCGCGGAAATCATCGTCGATGACCACGGCCGCGCCACCGGTGTCCGCTACTTTGATGCCAATAACAAGGCGCAGGTGCAAGCGGCGGACCTGGTGGTCGTCTCGGCGTCGGCCACCGAGACCGCGCGCTTGCTGCTCAATTCCAAATCGAAGTTATTTCCTAACGGAGCCGGCAACAACAACGACTGGGTGGGCCGCAACCTGCAAGGCCATCTGTATGTGGGGGCCTGCGGCTTGATGGAGGAGGAAATATACGAGGAAGCCGGCCCTGGTGCCACGGTTGCCATCAGTGATTTCAGCCATGGCAATCCGGGATTGGTCGGTGGCGGAATGCTGGCCAACGAATTCATCGCCCTGCCCTATCTGTTCTGCAACATCCGCCCGCCCGGCGAGGCCCAATGGGGCAAGGCCCACAAGGACTTCCAACGCCGCTACTACAAGCGCCTGTGCCGCCTCATCGGGCCGATCCAGGAAATCCCCAACTTTTCCGCGCGGGTCAGCGTGGATCCCACTGTCAAGGATGCGTGGGGGATTCCCGTCTGCCGCCTGTCCGGCACGCGCCATCCCTACGACCTGAAACTCGGCGAGTTTCTATCAAAAAAAGCGGAGGCCATCATCAAGGAAATGGGCGCCACCCGCGTCTGGCGCAACGGCCCCGGCCACGGCCTGGGCCTGAGCGGCGGCCAACACCAGGCCGGCACCTGCCGCATGGGCGACGACCCTAACACCTCCGTCACCACCCGCCATGGCCAGGTCCATCAGATCGACAACCTGTTCATCGCCGATGGCAGCCTCAACGTCACCAATGGCGGGTTCAACCCGGTCCTAACCATCATGGCGCTGGCCTACTGGGTGGCGGATGCGATCAAATCCGGGTGGAAAGGAAGCCAGTTCCGATGAGCGCCGGCCGCCGCTTCAAGTTTTTTCTAACATCCGCGCTGGTCCCCGTGGTGTTTCTGCTTGCCACCAGCTTGGGCGGCATGGCCTGGTTTCATTTTGGCAATCCCACCGACACCTGCGCGTCCTGCCACGAGATGGCCAACACCCATGCCGCATGGTCGGGGTCGTCCCACCGCACCCTGCACTGCCGCAATTGCCACGGCGGGTCGCTCACGCTCGACGGCCACGCCCTGCGCGCCCACGTCAACCGCGTGGTCCAACATTTTTGGCCCACGCCCGGCAAACCGCCAGGTCTAACAGAGAAGGACCGGCTGGCGCTGCACGAGTCCTGCCGCAACTGCCATCCGCAGAGTTTCGCCGACTGGCAGGGCAGCCGCCACTCGGCCACCTATGCACGGATCTTTCTCGATGCCACGCACAACCAAACCGAACAACTGGCGCCTGACTGCCTGCGCTGCCACGGGATGTTTTATGATGGTCACATCGAGGAGCTTGTCACGCCCGCCTCCACCACCGGACCGTGGGCGCTGAAAGATCCGGCCAAGGCCAGCCAGCCGACCATCCCCTGTCTGGCCTGCCACCAGATCCACTCGTCGTCCGCCGGTATCCGCGCCGCCCACCTGTATGTGCGGCACGAGCAGACCTCGTTCACCGACGCCCTGTTGCCGGTCTCACCGATGTTCCGGGGCGGGTCAGCGGTGAAAGTGTCTCCCGACCCGCGGCAACGGCTGTGCACCCAGTGCCACGCGCCGAATGCGCTCCGCCAGTTAGGTTCGGCGGATGATCGCACGCCGACCGGAGTGCACGAGGGGTTGAGTTGTCTCGATTGCCATGATGCGCACTCCAACTCCGCCAAGACCTCGTGCGGCGCCTGCCATCCCGCCACTTCACGGTGCGGCCTCGACATCAGGCAGATGGACACCAGCTATCGATCCAGCGCCAGCAAACACAACATCCACACGATGGCCTGCGGCGATTGCCATAACGGCCAGCGCCCAGCCGCAAAATAGGAGCAGTCCGCACAGTAGCTGCGGCTTCCAGCCGCCAGTCCTGGGTTGGAAGAGCGCGGAAGCAGGACAGGCGGCGTCCGCACAGCTGCTGCCCATGCGAGGGATCTTCATTGGCACACGGGCAAGCTGCCCGTGCCCCTCTTGAAGACGACTTGGCACGTCCCGCTCCATGCCAGGAGTGCCGCTTCTCTTCCCTTGTGCCTTGGACATTGGGCGTTGGCTATTGGATATTGAGTCCAAGATTTTCAATATCCAATTTCCAACATGACCCCGCTTCGCGGGGCCATGCCAGTTAGGGTTGCACCGGTTTTTCCATGAACGCGGGCGCTCGCTCCGCGTTCAATGCCAGGTTCCGCTCCATGTCCGCCGCATTGCCGTGGCGGCGGTTTGCAACCGCCATGCCAGACACTCACCTCCGCCCACAGCGCTCTTGCCAGCGCTCTTGCCAGCGGCATGGCGGGGGCGCTAGGCTGTGCGTCTGCCCGCCATGAACGACTCTTCAAAACCACCCTCGTCTAACAAATCAGTGGCATCCCCCGGCATATCCGGGCGCGGCTCCGCCTGCGGCTGCCTGCTCCTAACCGCATGGGCGGGTGTGGCGCTGGCGGCGGGGCCGGGGATTCCCTCGCGCGATCCCGCGCTGGATGTGTTGCCGGGGTTCAAGACGCCGCCGCCGGGCTATGGCGAGGTGCCTTATTGGTGGTGGACGGGCGACACGCTGGACACCGACCGGATGATCGGCCAACTCAAGGAATTGCACAAGAAAGGCATCAGCGGCGTGCAGGTCAATTACTCGCACCACGACTCGGACGGCTGGCTAACCGACCAGGATGAGCCGGCGATTTTTTCCGAGGCCTGGTGGAAAGTCTACTCGAAGATCTCCGAGGCCTGTGCCGGGATGGACATGGGCATCGGCGTGAGCACCTACACGCTGGACTGGCCGCGTGGCGCCAAGAACCTGTTTTACGACCTGTTCTATCAAAAGCCGGAATTGAACGCGATCCAACTCGAGGCGGGCGAGCGCCAGCGTGTGCGCGGCGGCGAGACCAAGACGCTGGCCTGCACGCCGGAGCAATTCGCCGCGCGCGCCTATCCGGTCGTAGGCGACAAGCTCCAGCGCGGCGGCACGGACCTCGCGCCATTCGTCAAGGATGGCAAACTCACGTGGACGGCGCCCGCCGGCGAATGGGAAATCTGGACGTTCCGGGCACTGCGCCGTGTCGGCAGCCTCAACCCGCTGATGGTTGGCTCGGGCGACACGGTCATCCGCGGGTTCTATCAAAAATTCCAGGATCACAACCCGGGCAAATCCGCCAAGGGCCTGAACTACTTCTTCAACGACGAGTTGCACATCGGGTTGGAGAAATTCGCCTGGAACCCGGATTTCACCGCGGAGTTCCAGCGCCGCAAGGGGTATGATTTGTTAGAACTATTGCCGGCGATGTGGTCGGACATGGGCACCATCACGCCCAAGCTGCGGATGGATTACGCCGATGTGCGGATGGCGCTGATGGAGGAACGTTACTTCGAACCGATCTATAACTGGCACACATCGCGCGGCATGATCTTTGCCTGCGACTCGGGCGGCCGCGGGCTCAACCCGCAGGAATTCGGCGACTATTTCCGCGCCACCCGCTGGTATTCGGCGCCCGGGCACGACACGCCGGGCGGGAAAGCCGATCTGATCAAAGGCAAGGTGTCGTCCTCGGTGGCCAATCTCTATCAACGGCCGCGGGTCTGGCTGGAAGGCTACCACAGCCTGGGTTGGGGTGCGGCGCCGGAGTTGCTGATGCAGGCCACGCGCGAGAACTACCTCTATGGCTGCACACTGCTCAACCTGCACGGGTTTTATTTCACCACCTACGGCTCGCATTGGGAGTGGGCGCCGCCGTGCTATCACTTCCGCATGCCGTATTGGGCGCACATGGACACCTTCCTCGGGTATTTTGACAGGCTGTCCTATCTGCTCAGCCAAGGGCATTTCGTGAGCGACGTGGCGGTGGTCTATCCGGTGGCGCCCTACGAGGCGGAAATGAATGGCGACAAGGCGCGGGACACCGCCTTTGATCTGGCCCGCCGCCTGATGGCCGCCGGCATCAACTTCGAGTTCATCGACAATGAGTCGTTGGCGCGCGCCACCATCGAGAACGGTCGGTTGGTGGTGAAGGATGCGGGGGCCTCCTATCAAGCGCTGGTGTTTACCGACATGCAGGCGGTGCGCTGGCCGAGCCTGGAGAAAGCCGCGGCCATGGCCCAAGCCGGTGGCAAGGTCTATGCCGTCGGTGCTTTGCCCGGTGCCTCGGACCGCGCCGGCCGCGATGACCCGGATCTAACCAAGATGAACGACCTCGCCTTCCAACCGGCGTGCCGCCTGACACAGGCCGCCGCTGCGGTGGAGGCCATCCGCGCCGCGTTTGTGCAGGACGTGCAAGGCGTGGAACAAACAGTGCGGGCGCTCCACCGCAAGGCCGGGAAACGCGACATCTATATGGTGATGGATGCTAGGCCGGACGGGGTGGTCGAGTTTCGCGCCAAGGGCGCGGTCGAACTCTGGGATCCGTGGACCGGCAACACCAGGCCCTTGCGCGTCGTTAAGGAAACCGCCACCGGCACCCAGGTGGTGTTGCCGCTTGAATCGTATGAGGCGCAAGTGGTCGTTTTCACGCCGGGCAAGTCGCATGTCAATCCGCCGCGGATCGAGGCCCGCCCGCTGGTGGAAAAGCCCCTCGCCAACGCGTGGCGCGTCGCGTTCGTGCCCACCATGGACAACACCTACGGCGATTTCCGTATGCCCGTCACTTCGTCTAACAAAACAATCGGTCTCGAAGCCCGGCGCTTCGCGTGGGCGCCGGAATCCGCGGCGCTGGCCAAGACCGCCATGCTGCCAACCACCGACGACCGGGCCTGGGAGCGCAAGTTGCACGACTACGGCACCCAGTTCTATGTGTTAGGTCCGGTATCTAACGACGCTGACCGCGCCCGGCTGGAAGCGGAGTTGGCTGGCATGCAAGCGCTGGACCCGGCGGTGCCGGTCAGGGTGGCGGGCAAGCCGCTGGCATGGCGCGCGTATGATTTTTCCTGGCGCTATGGCAAGGAGGGGGATCTGGGGCATCAGGGGTATCATGGCCTGAAACGCACCGTGACGGACGACTTCTTGTGTTTGGGAAAAACGACGGGGGGGCTCAACGAGACGCGTTATGGCGATGAAACGGCCGGCGCTTGTTATTACCTGTGGACTTGCGCCACGGTCGCCACAGCGACCCGGGCGTCCATTCTTGTCAGCCGTGGCGCACCGGAGGACAAGAGCCACACCTCGCCGGCCATCACACCGGCCGCGGTCTATCTGAATGGCCAGCCGGTGTCGGATCTCACCCAAGCCGTGACTCTCAAGGCAGGATCCAATCCGCTGCTGGTGCGCTACGACCACGGCGGGCGCGGTCACTTCGTGTTGCGCCGACAGGACGTGCCCGTGCCAACCGTGCGCCAACCGTTGGCGATGCGCTGGCATGGCGATGCCGGAGTCATTCCGTTCGACGTGACGGCTGGCCGGCAACCCGCCGAATGGTTCCGCTGTCTATCCGCGCCGGGGACATCCGCCATCCGCTTGGATGCACGCGGCAAGGTCGAGGCCTGGCTCGATGGCGAACCAATGACCGCCGCGGACGGTGGTTGCTTTCTAGCGAAAAATCCCGCCACCCATGCGGCGTTGCTCGCGTTGCGGGTGACGCCCGAGGCCGGCATGACCGGCGGCGCGGCAATTCCCGAACCGGTGGCCGTGGAGTCCGATGGCACGGGCGCGATGGCCTTGGGCGATTGGTCGCAGTCGGGTATTCTCAACAACTATTCCGGCGGAGTGCGCTATGGCACCCGCTTTCCTCTCACCGCAGCGGAAGCCACGTCCCAGGTGACTCTCGATCTCGGACGGGTGGCGGCGACCGCCGAGGTTTGGATCAATGGCTGCAAGGCCGGCATCCGGGTCGCGCCGCCGTGGCGCGTGGAACTCACCGGCTTGCTGCAAGACGGCGACAACACCCTCGAAGTGTTAGTCTTCAACACCCTCGCCAACCACTATCAAACCATCCCCTCCAATTACCGCGGCAATCCGCTCTCCGGCCTCCTCGGCCCCGTCCGCCTCCTGTTGCGTTGATGATTTCATTTGCATATCCGCCCGGACCGTGCATCTTTCCCCCGTCTTGCACAGGGGGCGTTCTGGTTTCGACGGAATGTCTGATGTGCTGGTTGCACGTGGAGGTTGATCGGCTGGCCTCCTTAAAAGCCGCTCAAAACAAACAAATGCAAACTCTAACGAGCTCGCACTGGCTGCTTAATTGACAGTCACGTCTGAACCCCGACACCTGCTGAGGGGGATGGCGACACCTTGGCAGGCTGGGCACAAAGCCGGGGAACCGGGCCTTGCGCCGAGATCCAACAGGTTTCTAGGATGCGCCACGCCGTGTGAGGGCCAAGCCCATCCGAATCCCCAGACCTCATGCTAAACGTGTAGATGCCAGTGCTGATGGCGTTTCGGACAGGGGTTCGACTCCCCTCGCCTCCACCAGCTGCAAATCAAGGAGTTATGTTTGGATAGAGGCTATCTTATACCTCTGCTTATACCACCGGCGAACCGAAAGGGTTTGCATTCGGGCGAGTTGAAGGGCGTCCGCTGCGATCCGCTGCCGGAGGCTCTTGGCGGTGGCATCACGCTTCCATCACTTTCGGCAAGGTTTCCTCCAGCTTGAGGAAGAGGCCGTCGATGATGTTGGGCTTGCCGGCGAAGAGTTCTTCCGGGCCGCCCGCGTGGATGCCGCTGAAGGGGGCCTCGTAGAGGGCGGCGGGCTCCATGAAGCCACGGGCGGTGAGTTGGTCGATGACGAGCTCAACAAAGCGCATCTGTTGGGCGTTGAGGCTGCGGTCTGCGAGGAAGGTGGCGAAGGCGGCCTTGGCGGCGCCGCGGTCCATGCCGACGATGCGGCGGACAAGGTGGGCCAGCGTGGGGACCTCGTGGATCTGGAGCATGCTGGTGAGCAGGCGCTTGCCTTCGTCCTCACCGAGGCTGAGAAGCGTTTTCTCAAGCGACTGGAGGTCGGTGGGGGTGAGCGGCTGGTTGTTGCGCAGGCGCTGGATGGCGATCTCGTCCTGATGACTGCGAAGGTATTCCTCAACCTTCTTGGCGTATTGGCTGCCGGTCATCTTGGGCATGAAGACGGCAATGTCATCACGGATACCCGTTATCTCGTCCTCGAAGTTGGTGTAGACGATCTTGCGCTTGGATTTGTCGATGAACTGGACGAGTCCGCGCAGGCGGATGCGCAGATCTTCGAGCGCGGCGAGATCGATGCATTGCCAGAACTCGGTGGTTTGGATGGCCCGGAGGTATTCGAGTTGCTGTTTGACGGCGGGGATGGCGTCCTTTTCCTCAAGGCTGGCGGCGATCTCGATGACTTTCTTGCGGGTGGTCTCGAAGGTGCCGGCGTCTTTCTCGACGAGGGCGATCTGCATCCGCAGGGCGCTGAGGTCGAAGAATCGGGCCTCGATCTCATCGGTTTCGATCTGGCTGGGAAGTCCGGCGATGTGGTGCTCAATCTCATGGATGTCTGAATCCGTGAGAGATTCCCATGATGCCGCATTCTTGAATTTTTCGACATGCTGGAGGTGGGCGCGCACCATGAAATTGTCCTGGTTCATGCCGCTGACTTCCGCGTGCAGCGTGCTGGCGAGGGATGTGCGGAGTGCGCCGGAGCGTTCCAGCTCGGGAGTTTTCTGGATGGCGGCAAGCAATTGGACGCGGCTCTTGAAGAGGCGGGTGCCGAGGGCTTCGCCACCACTGCCCTCGATGCCGTTAGGGTTTTCGCGGAAGAAGTCGAAGTTGAAGCAGAAGTCGAAGATGCGGAAGTGCTCCTTGTCCTGATCCGGGCCGAAGAGGTTTTTGCACAGGCGGGTGCCGCGACCGATCATCTGCCAGAACTTGATTTTGGAATAGACGGGCTTGAAGAAGACCAGGTTGACAATTTCCGGCACGTCGATGCCGGTATCCAGCATGTCCACGGAAATGGCAATGTGCGGTGCCTTGTGCTTTTGTGAAAAGTCATCGATGAGGCTCTGCGGGTATTTCGCCTGGTGGTCGATGATGCGGGCGAAGTGTCCGGCGTAATGCGGGTAGTGGAAATTGAAGCGCTGCTCGATGAATACGGCGTGGTCGTGATTGCGGGCGAAGATGATGGTCTTGCCGAGGCGGTCGCCACCTTCGACTTTAAGACCTTCCGCCATGAGGTGCTGGAGGACTTTGTCCACCGTATCGGTATTGAACAGCCAGTTGTTGATGGCGGAGGCGTGCACGGTGTCGGGTGCACCGCCATTGCCGTTGGCATCTCCCCAGTCGAGCGATTCCCATTCCGCCTTCTCCGCATCACTGAGGTCATCGTAGTGGATGCCGTCGCGGGGGAATTTGAGATCCACCTGGCGGACCTGTGGCGGCACGAGAAAGCCGTCGCTGACGGCGAGTCCGAGTTCATAGGCATCGGTGGGAACCCCTTCTTCGAGGTCGAAGAGTTCGTAGGTGTTCTTATCCACCTGATCGCGGGGTGTGGCGGTGAGGCCGACGAGCAGGCAATCGAAGTAGCGGAAAATCTCGCGGTAGC